>JAUWLT010000057.1 GCA_030613515.1 Desulfobulbaceae bacterium | reverse complement strand
GTCCGGCAACGGGTAGTCACTGAACAGGGAAACCGAACCGTGATTGACCAGGGTTCCCATGGCATGGGTCAAATCTCTTGTATTTGCCACAATAAACCCAAGATCTCGAGCCCAGAGATCCAGCGCGGTCCGGCCAAGCACATCGGATGCGGTAGTGATCACTGCCTGCCCTTCCAGGAGCCCGGCAACCTGCTCTGCCAGTACATTGCCGCCACCAAGATGACCGGAGAGCAGAGCAATGGCATAGAGTCCCTTTTCATCACAGACTACAACAGCCGGATCCTTACGTTTGTCCGTAAGCAGCGGGGCCAGGGTTCGAACCACGATACCGGTGGCCATGATGCAGATCAGGCTGTTATAGTCCTGCCAGCAGCGGTACAGGGTTTTCTGCACCTGCCCCCGGCAGGAGAATACGGTACTGCCGGGCAAAAGAGCAGCAAGCCGGCCGGCCAATTCAGCACCGCCCCGGGTCAGGGACAGGATAGCAATGTCAGCGGCCAAGCATTCCCTCTTTCAGATCATCATCCACCGGGTCCTTACCCAGCCAGATGGCAAACAGTCCTTTCTTAAAATCAAGGCCGCTGATTTCGCCCTGCAACTTGCCGTTAAAACGAATCTCCATACCCTTGCCCGGTAGCCAGGAAATATCGTAGACATCGTTTTCCTGTGCCTGCTTCTTGAACAGACCGGTAAATGCGACTATCGCCTGTTGCAGATTCTCATCCGCATCCGGTACGGTCAGAGCAAAACCATCCTTCCAGCCGTCCTGGAGTTTTTCAGCACTCACACCGTCATAGATAAAGTGCATCCGCACCAACATCGGCTCATCTGCATTGATAATGGATTGGGCATCCGGCATAGGTTTGACCAAGTATAAGCCGCCTGCGTAAATTTTAAAAAATAACTTGGTCCGTAATCCGGCACCATTGAGGGTAAGTGTCCGTCCGGCCACATTCACTGAATCGGGCAACTGCACGCCACCTATTTCCAGTGCCGACAATGGAGACACAAAAAACAACAGGAACAGTACTGATAAAAAAAATTTCATCATGTTTTCTCCCGATACTCGTGGCTGAAACCTGCATCGTACAGCTTTGAGGCAGCGGATGCATCATCTGCAAGAGCCCTGCCCACCAGAATCATAGCTGTTTTACGAATTGTAGATTTTTGTATTTTTTTTGCAATGTCAGCAAGAGTGCCACGAACAATGTGCTGATCCGGCCAGGAGACTTTTTCCACAACCGCTACCGGCGTATCCACAGGATAACCTCCTGAGGTTAATTCAGTAACCACCGTCTCTATCATGGAAACCGAAAGAAAGATACACATGGTGGCCTGAATTGCGGCCAGGTTGTGCAGAGACTCACGCTCCGGTACCGGTGTTCGGCCGGCCTGACGGGTAAAGATCACAGTCTGGGTAACTTCGGGTACAGTCAACTCCGCCTTGAGCGCTGCTGCAGAGGCCAGGGCCGAGCTGACTCCGGGTACCACCTCATAAGCAATATTTTCCCTGTCAAGGAGTTGCATCTGCTCCCTGATGGCCCCGTAAATGGCAGGATCCCCGGTGTGTAAGCGTACCACCTTTTTACCAGCCTTTGCCGCGGAAATCATGACACCCATTATGGCATCAAGATCCATACCCGCTGAATCATGCACATCAGCTTTAACCCCATCCAGCAGGACCGGATTGACCAGACTGCCCGCGTAGACGATAACGTCGGCTTCATCGAGCAAACGTCGACCCTTGAGGGTGATCAGTTCCGGGTCTCCGGGACCAGCTCCGAGGAATATTATAGTTTTATTCATTATTAAAAAGATATTATCTCACGCAAAGGCGCAGATAGCGTAGACTTCGAAGACGCAAAGGTTTGAAAGACCTTGACTTATCAGTGCTCCGGCAATCCATTTACGACTCTGCTTATTCCATCTTTCAGCAAGGCAGATCCGAAGTTAATGAGAAGGCCGAGACGTTTATCTGCAAGCCGGAGATATGTTAAAAGCTGTTTTTTATGAACCGGGATAATTTTTTCAACAGATTTCAATTCTATAATAACCTTATCATTCACAAATAGATCAGCTCGAAATCCTTCATCAAAGGTCAGTACCCCATACCTTATCGGTACAGGTTGCTGCCGAATCACTACAAGTCCCCTCCTCTCAAGTTCAGCACACAAAACTGTTTCATATACAGATTCCAGTAATCCCGGACCAAGCCCTTTATGTATATGAAAAGCAGCATCAACGATTTCTCGGGCGATCTCGTTCTCATCCATAATAAACTCTTAGCGTCTTCGAAGTCTACGCTATCTGCGTCTTTGCGTGAGCACCAATCTCTTTTTTCCGTACCAGCATGGTCGTAAAATAATGCAGATCCCTGTTCAAGGCTTCCCTGATATCCGTGTAGATCTTCTGACCATCCATACCGCATCGCTCGATGAGTACTGCGTTGTCAACCAGACCCAGTTCATCAAGCAAGGCTACAATACGGTCCATTTTACGAAAGACCTTCATCAGGACCACGACATCAAAGGTATTCAGGATTTCCCGCAACCGGTCATCATCAAAGGCGGCAGGAACAATGGAGACCACGTCATCGCCCAGCCCCAACGGACTGTAGACTTGGGCAGAGCAGGCGGCCATGGCTGTAATACCTGGAATTATAGAGACTCGAAGCTTTGAGCGCAACTCCTGCAGGGTAGCCAGCAGATAAAAAGCCGTAGAATAGAGTGACGGATCCCCCAGGGTGGGAAAGGCCACGTCATCGCCCTGATCAAGATGGGCCAGAACCACTTCTGCAGCCTCGTGCCAAGCTTGCACAACTTTCGGATCCTGCTGCTGACCCAGGTGTACCTTTTTCATGGGAAAACACAGATCCAACACGGTTTTACCATTCAGCTCCACCTGACCGGAGGCGATCTGCAGGGCACTGGATGCACCATTTTCCTTTGCCTTGGGTGCTACCCAGACCTGTGTGTTTTCAAGGATCCGTACTGCCTTGCAGGTCATCAGCTCCGGGTCACCCGGACCGATGCCTACCAGGTAGAGACACCCCTGCTGGTTTTCTATTTTCATTTCCTTCCTGTTATTATGGTAATGGGGTTCAACACCCTCTCAGGCTGCCCCTGACCTGCATGTCTTGTGACTGCAATGGATCGCAGGTCAACGGCAAGCCCTTTTCCGGCCATCAGCTTCGGGGCCTGTTCTGCTGTTTTTTTCAGCACTGCACTTACAACCAGCAGGCCGTTAGCGGGTAGACGGTCGGCTGAGTGGTCAATGATCTCCGCCAGCCTACCTCCGCTACCGCCGATAAAAACGCGATCCGGGTTTGGCAGGTCGAATAATTGCTCCGGTGCCTGGCCTGCTGCAAGATGGATATTGTACAGGTTAAAGCGGACAATATTGTTCCGGATGTTTTTTTGTCCCTCGTCCTTTTTTTCCACGGTAAAGACGTCAAGGTCCGGCGACAGCCGGGCAGCCTCCACGGATATTGAACCGGAACCGCCGCCCACATCCCAGAAAACACCAGACCTGGGCAGCCGCAGACAGTGCAGTACTACCGCCCTGACCTCATCCTTGGTGATCAGGCCGCGGGAGTGGGTTATCTCATTTTCCTGCAAACCGAAAATCGGCCCGGTCGGCTCCTCCAGATCCTGCTCAATCAACATCATGTTGAGTGGTCCAAAGGATGCTGCAGCAATTTCATCCAGACTGCCGCTGGTTATTTTCTCATCACCAGATCCCAGGTTTTCCGCCACCCTGACCCGGATTTTCTGTATTCGTCTTAAATCCCCGTATTCCTCCAGAACGCGCAAAAGCTGCGCTGCAATCAGGTCCGGAGAGTTTTGATGATCGGTAAACAGCATCACCTTAGGATGCGGAAGAATCCTGCCTGCCGGATTACCGGGATCACGACCATGCAAGCTGAGCATGGTCAAATCATCCCAGGGCACCTTGAAACGGGCACAAGCCAACTGCACCGCAGACAGAGCCGGAAAAATCCGCACCCGCTCAAGACCGAAGCGGTCGATCATGGTCCGGCCAATACCAAAAAAAAGCGGATCACCAGAGGCCAGGATTGCAACGTCGCCCGTATCCAGGGCCTCAGCCACCGCATCAGCCATCTTTTTGACTGGGGCAATGGGGATCAGGCGACCACTGTGCCCGGCCAGCAGCGGCTCAAAACGTTTTGACACCACCACAGCGTCACATGTCTGCAGAGATTGAAGACAGTCTGCAGGCAGCTGCTCACCGCTGACACCAAAAATCAGGATTTCAGACATGTTCCACCACCCCATCCTCTGAAGTGACCAGGTATACCTCCACAACCAGACTAGAACGTTTCATTGCATATTCTCTGGCCCTGACACAAACCGCCCGGACCAGATCATCCCGGCCCGCCTCCTTCAATCGCAGAAAAATTTCCCGGGCCGTATTGGCCGTTGCCATGACATCGGCGGTTTCCCGTTCCAGGCCAAGTTCCTGAAGCAGGGCGGCTGCAAGCTGAACTTCCAGAGCCCCGTGCCGGACATGGGTTTGCGGAATACCGAGAGCACATTTGAGCACCTTGGCCCACATGCCGGAAAGGTGAATCTTGCTAAAGCCATGCCGTCGTGCACCCTTGAGCGCGTAGGCAAGATAGTCCCCCATCATCACCTGGGCTTCTTCCGGCAGGTTCAGCATTTTTTGTACTGCCGCTTCGGAAGTTCTGCCGGTGGAGATGATAACCTCGGATAAGCCGGCGGCCCTGGCCACATTCATCGAAGCATCAATCGTATCAGTCCAGGCTTTAGCCGACACCGGCCGGACAATGCCGGTAGTGCCGAGGATGGACAGACCTCCGATGATACCCAACCGGTGGTTCAGGGTTTTTTCAGCCAGCAGCTCACCATCGGTTACGCAAATGGTCACCACCAGGGGAATACGGTGACCACCGGCCTCTTCCATTGCCTCACTGACAGCGGCACGGATCATCTTCCTGGGCACCGGATTAATTGCAGGTTCCCCCACTGATATAGGCAAGCCGGGCTTGGTGACCTTGCCTACTCCCGGACCCCCTGCAATGATAATCAAATCCTCGGACACACCGGGTTCCTGCTCCTCCACAATGGCTATAATCTCGGCACCATTGGTCACATCCGGATCATCACCGGCATCCTTGATCACAGACACCGTTACCTGACCATCCTGCTGCACACAACAATGGAGTGAGAAATCATGCCTGTCACCGGTTGGAAACGGAATCTCCACCCGGTCAACCTCCCGGCCACCCAGTAAAACCACTGTTGCAGCCTTTGCAGCCGCAGCCGCACAGGCTCCGGTTGAGAACCCGGATCTGAGTTTTTTTTTCTCGGTTGACAATTGAATTTTTCCAGGTCGTTCCTAATTCATTCAGGCCAGACGCAGTAGTGCATTCACCGCTGCTACGGCCACCGGGGTACCGCCCTTCCGACCCAGGGCCGTGATAAAGGGCAACTGCTTGCTTGCCAGAATTTCCTTGGATTCGGCTGCATTTACAAATCCCACCGGTACTCCAATGATAAGATCAGGCCTGAATATTCCCTCATCAGCCAGTTCCATGCTCTTGAGCAGGGCGGTGGGCGCATTACCGATGGCAACAATGCCGATATTATCCTCCAAGGCCTGCTCAATGGCGGCCTCGGACCGGGTCATATTATTTTTCTTTGCCTTGGTCACCGTTTCCGGATCACTGATCCGGCAGATCACCTTTCCCCCGAACTTTTCCAGCAGCCCTTTGGAAATACCACTGGCTGCCATGTTGACATCCACCAAGATATTTTTCCCAGCCCGGATGGCGGCCAGCCCGGCCTCAATTGCCCCCTGCTGAAATCGCATATTGTCAGCAAAGGTAAAATCACCGGTGGCATGAATACAGCGCCGTACAACGGCAAATTCTTCCAGACTAAAATCAGTAGGCCCGATCTCGGACTCAATAATGCGAAAGCTCTCAGCCTCAATCTCCAGGGGCCCTATCTTCTGTATTTCAGGTTCGTTCATGGGTGTCTGGTTCCTGGTTCCGAGTTTCGGGTTTCAGGTTTCAGGTTTCAAGGTTGCATCATGCGAACAAAGTTACGGGCAGCCTCAGGGGTTGGCCCCCAGTGGAGATGTACGTAGCCGGCCAGGGTATTGTCCACCATGTACCCTTCGGCCCGGCCGTCATCAAGACGATAGCCCCGCTCTATCCCTGCGGGCATCTCATCAATTTCCGAGTAATGAAACTCGTGTCCATAATAAAAGGTCCCTTTCCTGCCGAGAACAGTATCTGTCAGCATCTCCAACTGCCGGTAGCCGAGCCTGCGCAGCCGTTTCTGCATCCGGGAAGCAACCGGGTAGACTCCTGCCATCGGCTGCTGCCTGCCCTCTGTATCAGTTATCGAGGAAGTCAGATACATGAAGCCGCCACATTCCCCATACACCGGCCTGCCGGACTGAGAGAACAGCCTGATCGCCTTACGCATGGACGCATTGTCACTTAACTCAGCTGCATGCAGTTCCGGGTATCCTCCGCCAAGGTAAATCCCAGCCAGATTGTCCGGCAAGGCCTCGTCGTGCAGGGGGCTGAAGATCACAAGCTCCGCACCTGCCTCCTTTAACATATCCAGGTTATCCTGGTAATAAAAGCAAAAGGCTTCATCCCAGGCAACGCCGAGGCGCACAGAGTTCGCCGGTTCCGGGTTCAAAATTCCAAGTTCTAAGTTTTTTTTCTCCTGCGGTTTGACCTGACGGGCAAGTTCCTGCACTCGATCAAGATTGAGGTTTTGTTCCATTATCTCAACTAGTCGCTGCTGATTCAAATGCACCTCTACTCCCATATGCAGTCCCAGGTGACGGGATGGCAGAGTAATGGTGCTGTCCCTGGGCAAAGCCCCGATAATATCTGCCCGGCAGTATTTTTTTACTGCATCCGCAATCATCTGATGGTGACGCTCACTGCCTACCCGATTCAGAATAACCCCGGCTACCCGGACCTGCGGATCAAGGGTCTCGAAACCCTTGATCACTGCGGCTACACTTTCAGCTGCAGAGCGAACATCCACTACCAGGATGACCGGGATGTCCAGAAATGTAGAAAGTCGTGCGGCCGAACCGTTGCCGCCGTCAAAAAGCCCCATCACTCCTTCAATAATGGAAATCCCGTCTTTTGGTGCGTGTTTACCAAACAGTTGCTGCACATACTCAGCTCCGCACATGCGAACATCAAGATTGCGGGACACCTTTCCGGTTACCAACCGGTGCAGGGTGGGATCAATAAAGTCCGGGCCGCATTTAAACGGCTGCACATGAACACCCCGTTTGCAGAGGGCCGCCATAATACCAAGGGTTACCGTGGTCTTACCGCAGCCGGAATGCGTCCCAGCCACTATGATTGCAGGCAAATTATTTCCCATCAGTCACGCCCTGATGCAATAACGGATACAATATGTTATAGACGGTTTTGATTCCTTCAAGAAGTCCCAGGGTCGGTCGGCTCACCAATTTCTCATCCACCAGAAAGACCTGATTATTTCGTATAGCCTTGATCACCTGAAATCCCGGTTCTTTTGTGATCATCTCCTGGGTAACCGGATTCATACGACCCTGCTGGGCCAAAAATACATCAATCTGATCGGCCTTGGCCAAGATACGTTCTTTACCGTAGGCAGCGATATTGGTCTTGCGCACCTGAACGGCATCCTTTGCCACATTAATGCCGCCAGCTAACTCCAGGACAAAAATAGCCATGGAATCCGGGGCAAAGGTCTTCATCCGTTTATGGATGGATTCAAAATACACCTGTTTCCGATCCTGTTGCAGGATATGGTCCACCTGCAGGCTGATCTCGGCAAGACCTACGCCAAAAACGGCAATCATCTGCCTGGCACCCTGCTCATGACCGGACAACCTCCCCAGAGTTTCCCAGTAGCGAAACAACTCATCCATGGCCGCGGGCTGCAGGGAAACCACGCTGACCCCGGTCTGCTCAAGACGCTGCACAAGCTGAGGATAGCTGCGGCTGATCATGGGCCGGATCAGAACAAGGTCCGGTTTCAGGGCCAACAGTCGCTCCGGGTCATCCCGAAAACTGAGCCGCGGCAGATCGGGAAGCTGGTGATCACTACGACCGACAGCCACTATCTGTTCCCCTGCGCCCATATCAATCAGGTTACGGGTATGGGCTCCATAAAGGGAGATTATTCGGGTAAAGGGCTTATCCACCACAACCACCCGGCCGTCACTGTCGATAATCGGAGCAGCAAAGGCAGAGCCGGTTACCATTACTATCAACAATACTGTTACAACAAACCGGCCAGCCATAACTACCCTCAACCAGAAACCCGGAACTCCGATAAGCGAGTCCGCGAGACTTCGAGACCCGGAACCCTATAGCTCACCTGTGGACATCCGGAAAAAACATCCTTCCGCACCCGGGCATCAACTCCGTAGACCTGACTGATTACATCTGCCTGCAGCACCTCGTCCACTGTGCCCTGGTAGAGCAACCTTCCTTTTTTTAAAAAAATCAACTGATCACAGAAAAAACCGGCCAGATTCAAATCATGCAGAGCAGCAACCACTGTCAGCCCTTGCTCCCGTACCCTGCGGCGGATCAGGCCAAGAATGGACAGGGAATGGTAAATGTCAAGGTTTGAGGTGGCCTCATCCAGCAGCAACACCTCCGGATCCTGGGCCAGTGCCCGGGCCACGGCCACCCGCTGCTTTTCCCCGCCGGACAGCCTGGTAACCGGTCGGTCGGCAAGCGTGTCCACTCCCATTTCCTGCATCACAGAGTCCACCAGTTCGTGATCCTGCTCTGTCAGGGTGGCAAACCTGCCCAGGTGCGGATGACGGCCCATCTCCACCACTTCCCGCACGGAAAAACCAAAACGGACCACAAAATCCTGAGGCACCAGGGCCACCTTTCTGGCAAGCTGCCTTGGCTGCCAGCCTGACAGAGACCGACCGCATAACTTGAGCTTTCCCGTCCCCGGAACAAGCAAGCCGCAGAAGAGATCAAGCAAGGTGGTCTTGCCGCTACCGTTTGGCCCCAATACGCCGTAGCAATGTCCCTTTTCCAGCTGTAGATCCAGGTCGCGCAAAACCGACTGGTCCCCGTAGCCAAAACCGACCTGATCCAGCTGCCAGAGAATTTCAGAGTCCTGCCGTGCCATCAGCCTGCCGTTTCTTAAAAATTACACAGAAAAAAGGACCACCGATGAGTGCGGTTAACACGCCGATGGGCACCTCTGCCGGCAGTACTGCCCGGGTCAGGGTATCGGCAAAGAGCAGGAGCAGACCGCCGCCCAGGAAAGACAGGACAATCAGCCAGCGGTTATCCGGACCGATCAGATGGCGCAGCAGATGGGGGACAATAAGACCGACAAAACCAATGATCCCGGAAACCGATACACACACTGCGGTCATCAGGGAACAAATCACCAGGAGGATCCAGCGCAGCCGCACAGTATTCACCCCGAGCGTTGCCGCTGCCCGCTCGCCCGTTGCCATGATGTTGAGTTCCCGGCCAAACAGCATGCAGGCAACAAGCCCTGCAAGGGCAACAGGGGTAAGCACAACAATATTCTGCCAGGAAACTCCGGACAGGGATCCCATGAGCCAGAAGATGATAATCCCCACCTGCTCGTCGGCCAAAAATTTAAGAAACCCGATGGCAGCGGACAGAATTGCGGCCACAATCACGCCGGACAGGATCAGGCTGGTGGATGACAACCGTCGGTCACCGGAGGCCAGGGACAAAACTGCAAACAGGGTTCCGAGACTGCCGGCAAAGGCAAAAACAGGGATGGACAGTCCAAGAGGCAACGTCAGGCCGAATACCTGGAGCACAATGACAAGCGACGCACCAAAAGCGGCACCAGAGGAAATACCCAGGGTGTAGGGATCAGCCAGCGGATTGAGCAGAATAGCCTGGAACACCGTACCACAGACGGCAAGTACCCCACCGACCAAAACGGCAGCCAGGATGCGGGGAAGACGCACATCGGTAACTACTGCCACAGTGACCGGGTCAAGTTCGGAACCCGTTCCTGTAAGCCGGTGGAGAATCACCTGCAGAACGTCATTGGCCGGGACTTTCATATAGCCCATGGTCGCAGAGAGCACCACGGATGCAAGCAACAGGGCCAGCAGGACAACACCTGTTACTGCTGAAAATCCCGACCGTCCAGTCATCTATTTCAGAACTATGCCCGCGTCAGCTGCAGCGTCGGCAGCATGGTTGACATAAATTTCAGCCACCCGGTCATTCTCTCCCATACCGTGTAGATACGGGGAAACAGTAATCCCTTCTTTTTCCAGCATGGATTTCCAGGAATCCTCTTCCAGGCCTGCCATATCATTGACGGCATGGTCACCGGCCACGATCATAAAGGGGCGGACAACAACTTTTTTAATGTCCGCATGTTTGAGTTGTGCCAGTACCTGCTCAAAGGCCGGATAGCCTTCAACCGTACCGACAACTGTAAGTACATCGGGGTAGGCCACCCGCATCTCATGTTCAAACTGCAGATACGAACCGCCGGATGCAAAATAATCATTGCCGTGTCCCATGTAAACCAAGGCAGCATTTTCCTTTTTCGCCCGGTCTGCATCCTGCTGCATGGCCTTGACAGCGGTTTTGATATCCTCTGCGTAAGGATGACGGGTGCCAAAGGTGCCCAACATGGGACGGCCCATAACCAGACGGTGAAAAGGTTTGAATCTTTCCTTGATGGTATCAATTGCGGCCAGGGCCTCAACATAAGAGCTGAGATCCAAAAATTCCTCGGCAGGTGCAATATGAGTGGGCTGCACCACCAAGGTATCATATCCTTCATCCTGAAAATTGGCCATGGTGGCCAGAGGCCCCTGCGCATGCAGAATCTCAGGGGGAACTTCCGGATGGGCCTTGACATAGGCAGGATCCGCCGCCCGCTTCTGCCAGATTTTGCGGATAATGTTTGAAGTAAAGGCGATCCGGACAGGAGTGTTCGGATAAGCCTTTTCCATCTTTTCCTTGATATTCAGCAATCCCTGCAGGGCCGGCTCAACCGTAGTGCCGAACATGGCCAGTACAATACCGTTTTTATGCTCCACCTTCTGCTCCTCTGCAACTGCTGCCTGAACGGAAAACATGCACAACAGGGCAACCGCGAAAAAAACCGTCCTCCACTTCATGGGAACCTCCATTTCCACGGTCCGGAAAAACAAAAATCCCGGACCAATTAAATAATTGACCCAGGATTTCCCGTCTTTATCCCAGATGTACTTACGTTGTTCCTCCCTTTGCCGAGGGTATTGAACTTTTTTTCAGGCAGGTTTTCTGACTCCCGGATCTTTCTCCTCCTGCGCCTTCCCATCAGTCCAACCGACAGTGGCATTGTGCAGGAATCGTCCCCGGTTACAGCGGCGGGCCCGTCCCGGATTTTAACCGGGTTCCCTTTTCATCCGTCGGGCTCAAGTAAAAATAAATTGTGCAAATTGCGCTGGAATTTTACCCGTTTTCAGTGGTGCGACAAGGGGCGCATAGCCGAGTTATGTAACTCTTGGCGCAACATTGAAAACGGGTAAAAGAACAAGCAAGATATATAATTTATTTTTTTCTTGAGCCCGTAATTACGGACACCTGAAAACAACAAATACTCTACTCAAGCGGCCATTACAAGTCAAGGGTTGAGTACAAATGACGGCAGCAGATAGAGGCTCTGTGACCTCTGTGTCTCAGTGGTAAAAAAGACTGTCACACTTCGGCCCCAGCAATCCGAACCGTTTATCAAGTTTCCAGAACCAGATGGCAAACTGCTGCTGAAAGAGAAAGGCCAGGGCCACTATCGTGGCGGTCTGCGGGCTGAAGGAGGTAACGGCAATACAGATGGCAATGGGCAGGTTCCGCAACTCCACGTTGAGCAACAGGCTCATGGCGTCTTTGCGGTTAAAAAAAATACGGCCCAGGGAGATACAGAGAACAAAAATAGTACAATACCATAGAACCAGGCTGACCAGGGACTGGAGGACCAGTTCCGGATAGCTGAAAATCATCCCGGCTTTCAACATGTCAAGCCTGGCACCGTTTTCCTACATTTTTCTGCTAATCCCAGAGAGCTCGACTGTATTCCTGTCTGATTTTTATATCTTTTGTCAGAAGAACAGCTTTATGGACCGCTGCCGTTGCTGTAATAATTCTGTCGAAAGGATCTCTTGTCCAGAATATTCTCATACTTTCAGCAATCACCTGGCCAAAAGGAGATCTACACTTTTGTAACGATATCGCTTCAGCCAGATTATCAAAAATAATTGTCGGCTCAACAGTAATCCTTTTAATCTCAAAAAGATATTGGAGTTCGAGCAGAACCATAGGCGAAATTGTTAGGTTATTATCCTCTATTAACTGACAGGCAGTAGCAGGGAAAAGATGTACATCTCCGCTGTACAGCCAAACAACAACATGGGTGTCAAGGTAAATCATGCTGCCACTCATTCGACCAATCCATATGTACTATCGATTCCGGGTCATCTGAAAGACAGGGGTGTTTGATTAGCCTGGACATCTTGGAAGGACGCTCCTCAGGGATAATTTTTAAAAGCAATCCTTTTCTTTCAATTTCCAGAGGCTGCCCTGATTCGAGAACCTGATCCAGAAGCCTGTAAATATTTCCCCGCAGAGTTGACGCGGTAATTGTCATTTGAATACCCTCCAGCATGAGTAACGTACGACAATATAATACCACACCGTACGTTCGCTTGCAATGTCTGCTTGAAATATTCTTATTGAATTCACCCACACGCATTTTTTACTCACTCTAACAGCCGGTACCAGCCACCGGTAATCCATCAGTTTTGCAGTTATGGGGGCACAGTTTCCGGGGCATCCATAGAGTATTGTGGGCTATCCCCGTTTATTTTGCCTCCACCCACCCACCGCATACCCGGCAGGACTTCCACTGCACCGCTTATAAACGCCCACCCACCCGTACGCGTGAAGTCCGGTGTTAGGTCTGGAGGGCGCAATATAACGCTCCCTGTCTGGCACAGCCCATGCACTCTCCGGGGATCTTTTGAGGGGTCCCGCTGCAATGCATGGCCGGTGCCAGACAGTCCGCTCGCATAATGTCAATTATGTTAAATGGCCGGAGAATATTGATGGGGTTGTGGTTGCTATGGAGGAGGTGGTTGTGCCCGGTTCGGTGCTGTACTGGTGGGCCATTTAGAACATAATGGGGCATTAT
>JAUWLT010000223.1 GCA_030613515.1 Desulfobulbaceae bacterium | reverse complement strand
TGATGGGTTGTTGAATGAGAATGATCAGTTGATTTCTATTTTTGTGACCAGTATCGCTACAGCCAAGAAAAATATGAACAAAACTTCGTAATTCGACATTCCTTGTTCGATATTCGATATTCAAGTTTTTTATCCTCAACTCGTCAATTTCTGCTGTGCCTCTTCATAGCGGGCTCTGGTTTTATCTACGATTTCCCCAGGCAACCCGGGTGGTGGAGGTTGTTTATTCCAGTCGAGTGATGACAGGTAATCACGGAGGAACTGTTTATCAAAACTGGGCTGGCCTTTACCGGGCTCATATTCATCCAAAGGCCAGAAACGGGAGGAATCCGGGGTCAGGACCTCGTCAATGAGGATCAGTTCACCCTCCACCATGCCAAGCTCAAACTTTGTATCGGCAATAATGATCCCTTTACTGCGGGCATACTCTGACGCCTTTGTATAGAGGTTGCCACTTATATCCGCCATCCTGGCTGCAAGGTCTTTGCCGATGAGTTCTTCCATCTTGGTCATGGAAATATTCTCATCATGGCTTCCCTGCTTCGCCTTGGTAGATGGGGTAAAAAGCGGCTCCGGGAACTTGTCCGACTCGCGCATCCCTGTTGGCAGTTCGAAACCACATACAGTGGTGTTCTTCTGATAAGCAGCCCAGAAGGATCCGGACAGATAGCCGCGAACTATGCACTCTATCGGCATCACCTTGGTGCGGCGCACCAGCATGGAGCGGTCTTCAAGCTGATCACGATACTGGTGACAAATTCCAGGATACTGATCAACATCGGCGGAAATCAGGTGGTTGGGCACGATATCAGACAGCAAATCAAACCAGAACAGAGAAATCTGCGTCAAGACCTTGCCCTTGCCGACAATGGGGTCGTCCATGACCACGTCATAGGCAGAGATCCTGTCGGTTGCGATCATGAGCAGTTTCTCCTCATGACCGGGAATCTCGTACATATCACGAACCTTACCGCGATGCAGCAGGTTCAGGTCAGTTAGGTCGGTACTGGTTACGGCATCACTCATGGCGTGGACTCCTGAACAGGAACAATTAACTTTCTGATAACTCTTCAATTGCAGTTATATCGAATTGGATTTACAGGATATATCTTGTAGGAGCCCAGTCCCCTGGGCGAGAATTCGGATATCCCAAATCGCCCAGGGGACTGGGCTCCTACAAAAAACTAATGTTGCGCTTCGTCATTTCCGTAGAAATGACGAAGCAGGAAACTATTTACAGGTTCAGCGTTTTTACCGCCTCAATAACCGCATCACTGGAAACCGCCTCAACCGAGAGCAGCAAACCTTCCTTCTCATAAAAACCGATCAGGGGTGCAGTCTTCTCGTTGTAAGTAGCAAGACGATGGCTGATTGCCTCTTCAGTCTCATCTTCCCGCTGGACAATTTTGGAACCGCACTTGTCGCAGATTCCTTCCTGTTTGGGTGGATTGGATTTTACGTTGTAGATTGCCTGGCAGTCGGAATTCTCGCAGGTACGGCGGGTACAGAGACGGTCCAGGATGATATCCTTGGGCACATCAATGTTTATTGCCTTATCCAGGGTGATGTTCAGGCCGGCCAGCAACTCTTTGAGGGCCTCTGCCTGGGGAATAGTGCGTGGAAAACCATCTAACAGAAAACCCTTTTCACAATCCGGCTCCTGCAGACGTTTTTCCATAATGCCCATGATCAGTGAATCCGGTACCAGGTCACCACGCTTCATGTAGCCTTCAGCTTCCTTACCAAGATCAGTACCCGCCTGGACGGCACCACGAAGAATATCTCCGGTGGAAATCTGGACGGAACCGTCAATTGCGGTCAACAGTTTAGCCACAGTGCCTTTTCCTGCACCGGGTGCTCCGAGAAGAATCAGTTTCATTATATTTCTCCTTATAATTTGTTGGTTACAGTTAATTCTACTTTGTCACATTTCTTCTTTGCGTCATTCCCGCATGCTTTTAGCGGGAGATAAGCGTAGACTTCGATCCAGAATGCTGCCGGCTACTGGATCCCCGATAACAACATTCGGGGATGACGTGAAACCGACGGTTGTTTTCATTTCATAGTTAATGTGAGAAAGTAGAATTATTAAATCAAAATGTAATAACTTACACCATCTTAACATTTCATGGTAGCGCAAAATATTCGATTTCGACCTTGATTACCCAGCATTGACAAGGTTCCACGATATGTTCTTCTCCTGCATAAAAAAAGCGATGGCATCCCCTTTAAGGGATACCATCGCTCAATAATCAGGCTAATAGCTGAACGCTAACAGCTTATAGCTATTCTTTTTTTTACAGCCGGATCAAGCCAGAGCCTTGTCCAAAGACTTAGCCGTTTTAGTAGTGATGATCTCGCCAATATGTTCCCTGGTCCAGACAGCATCCTTTCTCGCCGCCTTGGTGGCGTTACCAAAACTGATCCGTACCTTCTGACTTGACACCGCAGCCAAACCTTTTTGCAGCCGCTCTTTAAGCTCATCTGCAGACAAGCCCTCTGCCTCACCCAATGGACCGAGCTCTTTCATCCGCTCGGTAAATTTGGTGATCAACTCAACAAAGCGAGGCGCTTCAGCAGCAGACGCCCACTCCAGATCATAACGTTCTTTGCGGATACCAACATCTTCCAACACTTTCTGGACCAGTGCATCCGCTCCCATTGCATCGTAATTACCAACCTGGTAATGGCATTCGCCAAGTTGTCAGCCGCCGGTAAAAATCCCGTCCGCACCCTCAATAAAGCCGCGCAGGATAAAGGCAGGATCAACACGTCCGGTACACATCACCCGGATGGTTCGCAGGTTGGGCGGATACTGATATCGAGACACCCCGGCTGCATCGGCTGCTGCATAACAGCACCAGTTACAGAGAAAACCTAAAATTTTGGGGTTAAATTCTTCACTCATTCATACACCTCGTTTCAATTCATCATTAGGCAATGTTCAGGATTAAATGATAGTACCCTTTGGAGGGGTACTATCACCCGTCTCTTTAAAAAAAGCTTAGGCAACCTCAGCGGTTTCTTTTTCAGTAACACCGCCGAATGCTACAATCTGTTCCGTAATCTGCTCGTTAGTAAACCCTCCCATGGAAATTGAAAAGGTCGGGCAGTGGCTGGAGCAAATTCCACAAGCCTTGCACGATGCGGAAATGGTTTGCGCTTTTTTCTTCTTGCCAACCTTAACCATCTCAATTGCACCAAACGGACAAAGATTTACACACAGGGTACAGCCAATACATGTATCCTGGTCCACCTTTGAGACAATGGGATCCACGGTTACCGACCCCTTGACCAAAGGTATTGCAGCCTTGGCAGCAGCAGCCTGGGCCTGGGCAATGGTCTCATCCACGGGCTTCGGACCATGAGCCAGACCGCAGACAAATACACCGGCCACAGGCAGTTCAACAGGACGCAGCTTGACATGAGCCTCCAGGAAAAATTTATCTTCGGTAAGCGGTGCCTTAAGCAGCTTACTGAGATCCTCGGTCCCGTCAGCAACAATGCCTACGGACAGGGCAACCAGATCCGGGGTAAGGTCCATTTCTTCCTGCATCAATGAATCAAAAAATTTCACATGCAGCTTTCGGCTCTTCTCATAGACTTCGGGCTTATTATCCAGATCATAAGGAATAAAAACAACTCCCTTGAGTCGTGCCTCACGGTATGCATCCTCTGCATAACCGTAGGTCCGCATATCGCGATACAGGACAATAACCTGTGCAGCAGGGTTGAGTTCCTTAATCTGCAGAGCATTTTTTACTGCATGGTTACAACAGACTTTAGAACAGTAATTCAGATCATCGCCGCGGGAACCGGCACACTGGATCATAACAATAGAATCAGGTGCACGGTTCTTGCTCCTGCCGGCCATACGTTTTTCCAGTTCCATCTGGGTAAGGACTTTTTTATTCTTGTCCAGCAGATAGCCCCCGGGACGATGTTCGTGTCCGCCGGTGGCTAATATTACAACACCATGATCTATGGTATGTTCTTTTTTCGTTTTGCCTGTTCCTGTAGCAACAACAGAAGAGAAATTACCGATAAAGCCGGAAAAATCGACAAGTTCACCACTGGTCAGCACATCAATCTTCTTTGTCTTCTTAACCTTGCCGACCAGATTTTTCAGGTTAGACGCTGTCTCGCCTGCATCATGGGTATAATTGAGTGAACCAAGGGTACCACCCAGTGTTTTATCCTTTTCAACCAACACCGACTCAAAACCCTGTTCAGCAAGCGTCAGAGCCGCTGTCATACCGGCTATACCTGCACCGATAATCAACGCCTTAGGAGTCACAGGTACAGTCTGTTCCGGCAGGGGCTGCAGATTCCTGGCCTTGGCAACCGCCATCCGCACCAGATCCTCGGACTTGTTGGTTGCCTCATCCGGCTCACCGGCATGGACCCATGAACACTGGTCTCGA
>JAUWLT010000238.1 GCA_030613515.1 Desulfobulbaceae bacterium | reverse complement strand
AGCTGGCAGGTAACTTTACCAACTATGATCAGTTTAAAAACTTGTCGCAAAACAGCTACGAAAATCATTTCGGCAGCAGCAACCTGGATACCACTACCAAC
The DNA here is from genome assembly GCA_030613515.1 of Desulfobulbaceae bacterium. Taxonomy (GTDB): domain Bacteria; phylum Desulfobacterota; class Desulfobulbia; order Desulfobulbales; family Desulfobulbaceae; genus Desulfobulbus_C. Next base: position 3,786 of record JAUWLT010000238.1, on the reverse strand, counting down.
GGATTCTGGGCAGATGCCGGCGGAAATATCATGGAGCAACTGCTGGCGGCCCACGATTTGAACGTTTTTCGGACATGTTTCAGCCAAGTTCGCTGGAATGAAAACAACCGCTCCCACGGCTCCTGTGTTGCCCAGAACCAGCGCGGTTCATTTAATGAGGATGCATCCGGCATTTTTGCCAACCTTGCCCATGTACTTAAAAATAACTACATGATTGACGGGAATACAAAACTGCCCTTTTTGACCATGGAGGGCGAGTCCGGATTGTTTGCCAATGGTGATCTGGTGCGAGATTCCATCCTTGAACCAGTCAGTATCAATGAGAATCTTGATAATCCCTTCCATCGCAGCAGTGAACCTGATTACACCGATGAAATGGATACCCTGGCCCAGCAACTCAATCCGGCGGGCAAAATTAAGGATGCCTTTGAGAAGAGAAGGGAAATGGAGTTGTTCATTAATGAGATAGATGGGTTACCCGACCCTGAACTCGGTGGAGATAACTATGATAACAACAGTTTTGCCAGGAAGCTGAAGACTGCGATCAAGATAATGGGCCACAATCCGGATACCCAGGTAATTTCCCTTGGCACCTCAGGTCTGGGCGGCTGGGATGACCATAATGACGCTGAAAACTACCTGGGTCGTATGCAGGAGCTTTTTCAGGCACTTAAATCCGCCATGGCCCATATCCGTTTAATCGGCAAACGCGGCAATATCAATATTATGGTGATGGGAGATTTCGGCCGGGGGGTAAACTTAAACAATGCCAACGGCTGGGACCACGGTAACCTGCAGACGTTTTATGTGTTAGGGGGCACAAACTATTTTAATACCCTGGATTTGCCGTCCGGCACAACCATGGTAACAAACACCGGCTCGGTGAACCGGCTCTATTTGCGACCTGCTCCATCATCATACTGGTTTGAGCCGTTAAGCGTGGCTTCTACCATCTATTATATTTACGGCATCACCAATCCGGGCGTGCTTACGGGCGGGATGCCGACGATTGCGCCGCTTGTAGCGTAGATAAGTAGCTGTAAATAAATAAGTAGTTGCAATTTATTCCATTATTTAGTTCGAATTTATGGTTTTCTCAGCAATAACTCCACATTGCCCTCTTTAAAATGTGAAGTTATTGTTGAGTTTACCTTAAGCAGGCTACTTGGTCCCGGCTGTTCAGCCCGGCCCTTCACAGAGCTCAAAATTATAGTTCTTCCGTGGCGTTTTAGGGAAATTTCCAAAAAACAATCGACCCATATCGGAGTACATGGTAAACTTTATAAATTTACATCCTGCGCATTTTAAGAAGTTTATTTGCTCGATGGATGGTCGGAAAACACCTTTGACGTGAACTTTTCAGGATAAGCAAAATGGTTGATTTCAAACTCTACCTTGATGAACAGAGGCAGGTTGTGGAGCAGGCTCTGCATCAGTACATGCTGCCTGAAGAGGGAGAGTTTGCCGGTCATGTAGAGGCCATGCGCTACAGCCTCTTTGCAGGCGGCAAACGAGTACGCCCCATTCTTTGTCTGGCCGCCGGCCGATGCGTCAGTGAGGATCCGGGCATTGACGCCTTGTTGCTGCCGGCTGCCTGTGCCCTGGAATGCATCCACACCTATTCGCTTATCCATGATGATTTGCCGGCAATGGATAACGATGAGCTACGCCGGGGGCAGGCCACTTGTCATACACGATTCGGCGAGGCCGAGGCCATCCTGGCCGGTGACGGTCTGCTCACCTATGGGTTTGATTTACTCAGCAACCCGGAGCTGCCCGGCCCGGCAGCAGAAACGCGCCTGCTGCTCATTGCCACCCTGGCCAGGGCCGCCGGATCACTGGGTATGGTGGGTGGACAGTACCTGGATATTGACAGTGAAGAAAAGGAGGTACCCTTTGAATTACTCAAGACGATCCACAGGTCCAAGACCGGTGCATTGATCACCGCCGCAGTAAGCATGGGGGCTATCGGCGGCGGTGCTGAGCAGAAGCAGTTGCGGGCCCTGACCGGGTACGGCAATGCGGTTGGACTGGCCTTTCAGATTGTTGATGACCTGCTGGACGTTACCGCTTCCACCGAGCAGTTAGGCAAAACTGCGGGCAGTGATGCAGAGCACGGCAAGGCCACCTATCCGGCCCTGTTCGGGGTAGACAAAACCCGCAGCTTGGCTAAGGACGCCGTGGATCGCGCTCTTGCCTCCATTGAATCTTTTGATAACCGGGCAGAACCTTTGCGGGCCCTGGCAAAATATATCTTCAGCAGGTCACGCTGATCTATTGCAGGCTGCTGAGCGGAGATCTCTCTAATCTTTTGCTGAATAGCGCATGGTTGGTGTAGGAGCGGCGCCCTCGCCGCGATTATTGGCAGAGAGAGCACCCGCAAGCAGCAAATTCGCCGCGAGGCGCGGCTCCTACCCTATAACATTCAATGCGTCAGTTCACCCGTGACGCGACAACACTAAGCTGCCTGCTGCAGGGCAACGGCTACAGCGACGGAAGCGCCGACCATCGGGTTGTTGCCCATGCCGATAAAACCCATCATCTCCACGTGAGCGGGAACCGATGAAGAACCGGCAAACTGGGCATCGCAGTGCATGCGGCCCATGGTGTCCGTCATGCCGTATGAGGCCGGGCCTGCGCCCATGTTATCCGGGTGCAGGGTACGTCCCGTGCCGCCGCCCGAGGCCACGGAAAAATATTTTTTACCCTGTTCATTGCATTCCTTTTTATAGGTCCCTGCCACCGGATGCTGGAACCGGGTGGGATTGGTGGAGTTGCCGGTTATGGAAACATCCACTCCTTCCAAGTGGTTGATGGCCACCCCTTCCCGTACGTCATCGGCACCATAGCAGCGCACCTTTAGCCGCTCGCCTGTGGAAAATGATTTTTCTTCCACAACTGCAAGTGTTCCATCTGCGTAATTAAACTGAGTTTTTACATAGGTAAAACCATTGATTCGCGAAATGATATACGCGGCATCCTTACCCAGCCCGTTAAGGATTACCCGTAACGGTTCAGTACGAACCCGGTTGGCCGAGTTGGCAATGCCGATGGCCCCTTCAGCCGCAGCAAAAGACTCATGTCCTGCCAGAAAAGCAAAACAGCGGGTCTCTTCGGTGAGCAGCATGGCTGCCAGGTTGCCATGGCCGATACCAACCTTGCGGTCTTCAGCAACAGAGCCGGGTATACAAAAAGACTGCAGGCCGATTCCAAGCGTTGAGGCTATTTCAACCGCCTCAGTCTGTCCCTTTTTCAGGGCAATTGCAGCTCCTGCAATATAGGCCCAGCAGGCGTTTTCAAAACAGATGGGCTGGACTTCTTTTACAATCGCATAAACATCCACACCACCATCGGTGCAGATCTGCTTAGCCTCATCAAGATCTTTGATTCCATACTCGTTCAAGACCTTGCCCACCTTATCGATTCTTCGTTCATATCCTTCAAAAAGTGCCATGGTCTCTACTCCTGCCGGGGGTCGATTGTTTTAACGGCGTCTGCAAACCGCCCATATGTGCCGGTGGCCTGTTCCAGGGCCGTGGCCGGGTCAACACCGCTCTTGAGAGCATCCATCATCTTGCCCATGGAGACAAACTTGTAGCCGATAATCTCATCATCTTCGTCCAGCCCCACTTCCATGACATACCCTTCTGCTATTTCCAGGTAACGGGGTCCTTTCAGCTTGGTACCGTACATGGTGCCGGTAACGGAACGCAGCCCTTTGCCCAGATCCTCAAGTCCGGCCCCGATGAGAAGACCTCCTTCGGAAAAGGCAGACTGGCTGCGGCC
>JAUWLT010000188.1 GCA_030613515.1 Desulfobulbaceae bacterium | reverse complement strand
TGAACAGTTCAGTGAAGCGATCAACATACATCTGCTGGTCATCAAATTTCGGGCAGCCCATCATGACCACCCGACCCTGGATGAAATCTTTTTGCAGGCCGCCGTAAGAGACAGCGCAGCAGTCGGCTGCAATCAACAGGTCGCAGTTTTCCAGAAACGGGGCCGCAGGTGGAATCAAGCGGATCTGGACCGGCCAGTGACTAAGCGCACAACCTTCCTGTGAAGCCGGTACATTGGCAGCTTCGCAGGAAGTAATGGGCTGCATGGTCTTGATCTGGGCAGAAGGACAGCCACCACCTGCAAGTGCGGATTCTTTTTTCTTCAGCTCGGCCAAAAACACTTCCACAGCTTCTTCGTCGAATTCCTCGCATTCACGCTCGATAATCTTCAAGGCACCGGTGGGACAGGAACCGAGACAGGCACCAAGGCCGTCACAGAGTTTGTCTGCGACCAGCTTGGCCTTGCCGTCAATGATCTGCAGGCTGCCTTCGGCACAGTCGGGCACACAATCACCACAGCCGGTACAGAGTTCTTCATCGATTTCTATAATCTTTCTCATTTTTATCATGGGAGTATCCTTTATCTGTTTTGATGTATGTAATGTTGTCCCTTCAAGGGATACTATCACTGAATTTTTTTGGAGTAGGGCAGGCGGTGCCGGCCGTACACGTTGCCGTTATTGAACATACTTTTCCAGAGTTCTTTTTCCTTCTCGGGCACCTGCCTCGGTCATGAACGAAGAGGTCAGGATCTTTTCAAGTTGATCCCGGGTATGCGGTTTTTCCTTGTACCGTTCAGTCATGTTCACGATAAGGTCGGCATCATACAGGACTTTGAAATTTGTGGTTTCTTCATCACGTGGTGTGTGGTGATGCCCGATAATATCACAGACTTCCTCAATTAACTCCTGCGGAGCTTTAAGCGCGCTGAGGATTTCTTCTGCTACAGGTGGGCCTTCAATTTGCTGATATTTAGCCGATGAAGAGTCGTATTTTAGTTCCGCATTTTTAATGCCGATATCGTGGAGAAGGGCAGAGGCCTTGATCACCATCATATCGCTTCCTTCCAGTCCTTTACCAATGGTTTCGGCGTGTTCGGCTACATCAAGTGCGTGTTGGATTCTGCGTGCATCCATACCGAAATACCTGCGCATAGCAATGGCAATCCGGTCCTTGAACAGATCACCCTGTTTAGCAACCAGTTCAGGCGGCATGGCACCCAAACACTGTTCTGCATGGGGACAGTAGGAGGCACAGCCAAAATCCATTTTCGGATTGAGCATTTGGTGACCGCAATTGCGGCATTTATGCTGACTGTCATCCTTGAAAAATTCTATGATGTTGCCACAATTCGGGCACTTATCCTCAAATACATCCTCACCGCTCCAGTAACGGCTGTCTTGTCCAGGGCATTGCATGTGATTCCTCTTCCGGATTATAGATCTTTTTTAGTATGTATAACTTGAATTGGTTGGAGAATCTAATAATTATCCTAAAACCGCCTTTTTCAACTCCTCAATTCCGATTCGCTCCATGAAACGGGCACTCCTGATCTTGAATTTGGCCGTTTTCAGATAGTAATTGAGGGTCTTTTTCACCAGTTTAAGTGCTTCTTCATCATCTAACCCGTCTGCAACCAGATCTCCAATGCGGGGCCGACCGGCTGCATTACCGCCAAACGAGAAACGCCAGCCGTTTTTTTCAGCGGCCAACCCCACGTCACGCATCCAGGACTCGCAGCAGCACATTCGACAGCCGGAAATTCCGACTTTAACCTTGCAGGGCAGGGGACCATCCAGTTCCATCTCTGCAATTGCCCTGGCCATATGTTCCGTTTCTCTGGTGCCGTATTTACACCAGTTCTTGCCGGGACAGGCCTGCACGGAACGGGCACGGTTTCGGGTGTGCACCAGGCCGGCAGGAAGTTCCAGTTCCTGCATCATTTCCGCATGTTTTTCGGGTGCGAGTCCCTGGAAATAGAGCCCCTGAGTCCCGGTTATTTTAACTACGGGGACTTCATACCTGCGAACCAGATCGGTGATCCGTTCCAGGTCTTTTAAGGTGAGCATCCCAGCGTTGATTCCCGGCATGCGAAAACAGGTTTTATTGTTTGCCCGTTGATTGCTCATTCTTTTGATTCATTGATAAAAAAGGCCGGACCGCTGGGGTCCGGCCTTGCTTGAACAATCCCCTCAAGGAGGAGAAAAGGGGATGAAGCCGCTTTTTATCCCAGGATCGCCTTCAGGTCCTCCTCGGGAGTTTCCGCAACCGGTTTGAGATCAAAAGTGTCAACCAGGAACTGCAGCACAGCCGGGCTGATAAAGGCCGGCAGGGAGGGTCCGAGGCGGATGTCTTTGATACCGAGGAACAGCAGGGTCAGCAGGATCGCTACTGCCTTCTGCTCGTACCAGGAGATAATCATGGACAGCGGCAGATCATTGACCTCACACTCAAATGCATTGGCCAGGGCCACGGCAATCTGGATCGCAGAGTAGGCGTCATTGCACTGTCCAACGTCCAGCAGACGCGGGATACCGCCGATATCGCCCAGGTCTTTATCAAAGAAACGGAATTTTCCGCAGGCCAGGGTCAGGACCACACAGTCCGAGGGAACCTGCTCAACAAATTTGGTAAAGTAATCTCGGCCGGGTTTGGCACCGTCACAACCACCGACCAGGAAGAAATGTCGAATGTCTTTATTTTTCACAGCCTCAATGATCTTATCGGCAACACCCAGAACCGCTTTATGGGCAAAACCGACCATTACGGAACCGTTGTCCGCATCGTCCTGCCAGCCGTCCATGGCCAGGGCCTTTTCAACAACCTGGCTGAAATCTTTGTCTTCGATGTGGGTAACCCCGGGCCAGCCGACCAGACCGGTAGTAAAGATACGGTCTTTATAATCGTCTTTCGGCTTCTGGATACAGTTAGTGGTAAACAGTACGGGTCCCGGGAATTTCGGGAACTCTTTGTGCTGGTTCTGCCATGCAGTGCCGAAATGGCCGTAAAAATGGTCGTATTTTTTCAGCTCAGGATAGCCGTGGCAGGGCAGCATCTCGCCGTGGGTGTAGACGTCGATTCCCTTGCCTTCGGTCTGTTTGAGCAGCAGCTCGAGATCGCGCAGATCATGACCGGTGATAAGGATACATTTATTTTTGCGGTGTCCCAGCGGTACAGAGGTGGGTACAGGATCACCATAGGTGCCGGTGTTGGCAGTGTCCAGTAGTTCCATGGCCTTAAGGTTAATCTCGCCGGCCTTCATGGCAACGGGAATACAGTCCTCAACGGTGAGACCTTCTGCCAGCATCGCAGACAGTGCCTCGTACATGAATCCTGCAACGACGGGGTCAGACTGACCCAGGATGGCTGCGTGATCACCGTATGCAGCAATACCTTTCAGAGCGTAGAGAAGAGTCTGCTTCAGGGAGCGGACGTTCTCGTCGCTATCTAAGCTCTCGATGAATTTCAGATCAGCACCCTGCTTGGCCAGTTCCGTAATGGTGTCGGCCGGGGTAAAGGTAGCAGCCGGGTGATCAAAATCGGTCTTGCCGCCTGCGGCAGCAACTTTTCCCTTCAGCTCTTCACGCAGCTGAACGGTCTTGTTGATCATGGGAACAAAGCGTTCCGGATCAAAATCAACATTGGTCAAGGTGGAGAAGACTGCCTCCATGGTAAAGCGGTCCATGGCTTCATCTACAATCCCTTTCTGACGCGCCTCGTTGGCAAACAGAGACATGCCGCACAGGGCATAAATGAGTACATCTTCGAGGTCGGCAACTTCTTCGTTTTTGCCGCAAACCCCAATTTTTGTGCAGGCAATACCTTTGGCAGTCTGTTCACACTGGTTACAATACATAATGGAGCTCCTTTGTTTGATTTTTGTTGTGCGTTTGACAGTTTTTCTTATTAGAATGGTGTTACTATAACCACAATGTAGTTCACATCCATTGATCTATGTCAAAAAAGATTTTTTTTATCCGATATGCATGAAAAAAAAGAAATAATTGCCGGTTCCGTTCTTTTTAACGGCCTGCAAGACGTCCAGCTGGAGAGGGTTGCAGAGATTTCACGTGAAAAACACTTTAAGCGGGGGGAGTCGATTTTTTTTGAAGGAGATGAGGCAACCGGCTTTTATATGGTTGCTGAAGGCAAGATCAAAATTTTCAAGATGTCTCCAGACGGCAGGGAGCAGATCCTGCATATTTTCGGGCCCGGGGAACCCTTTGGCGAGGTGCCTGTCTTTCACCGCCAACCCTTTCCTGCCAATGCCGTTACCATGGCACAGTCTACTCTTCTCTTCTTCCCGCGCCGTGAGTTTGTCGACCTGGTGGCCAGTACTCCGTCTCTGGCCATGTCCATGCTGGCCATGCTCTCGCTCAGACTGAGGCGGTTTGCCTCCCAGGTGGAAAGTCTTTCATTAAAAGAAGTTCCCGGCCGCCTGGCTGCCTATCTTGTATACCTGGCAGAAGAGCAGGGTAGAACAGACTGGGTTGTGCTCGATATTCCCAAAGGACAGCTGGCCAGTTTGCTTGGTAGCAGTCCTGAAACTCTGTCCAGGATTTTTGCCAGGATGAGTGAGGAGGGGTTGATCCGGGTGCACGGGAAAAAAATCGAGTTGCTTGACTACGAGGAACTGCTGGAGAGATAGCAGGAGGACAGTTATAAACTGACCGCTCCTACCATTGCTTAAACAAAAAAATCGTTATTATTCCTGCTAAGAATTACAACGGTTTTTTTGTTTTGTGTTTACTCTATGCCGGACCAGGCGAGCGCAATCTTAATGGGGAGTTAATTAATGGTGAGTTCGGGTCCGGCATGACCACGATTCTACAATGTGTGGGAATGTAAACTTTCCTACCGGAATACTCTTTGTCGCTCTTTGCCATCCTGCATCATTGCCAGTTTAAGCTGATCGTTGACCAGATATTTTCCTTTTTCGGCAGTAATTAGAGGTACCTGATGACTCATCTCAAAGGCATTATAGCCTTGCTGCAGGTTTTTCCAGAAACCGATCCAGGGAGAACTGTTGAATTTAAGCATATTACGCGACGTCATCCGAAAGGGAAAGATGTGCAGGCTAAAGCTGTTTTGACCACGGGTAAGGGCTGAGTGAGCCAGCAGGTAAAGCTC
>JAUWLT010000075.1 GCA_030613515.1 Desulfobulbaceae bacterium | reverse complement strand
GGAGCGGCATGATAGCGAGATGTGGAGTCAGAAACACCGCCGGGAAGGGTACTCCCTGTTGCGGATACCTGTGCCGGATTCTCCCAGGCAATGGGAAGTAGCTGCAGAGCCTATACCTGAAAGACCGGAATTCTACGATTTTTCTTTAGTAGATAGACCGAAAGAGCTTGGGGAAATGGCGGATCGGCATCTTTCTTCTTTAAATTATGTTGTCTTTGATACGGAGACAACGGGTCTCCGGCCTTCTGAAGGCGATGAGATCCTTGCTATTGCCGCCGTACGAATCGTCAACGGAAGAATCCTCAGTGGCGAAAGGTTTGAACGTCTTGTCAAACCACAGCGTCCCATCCCAGAGAGTTCCATTCCCTTTCTCGACATAACCGAAGATATGGTCCGGCAGGAATCTCCTATACAGGAGATATTGCCGCAGTTTAAATCCTTTGTTGGTGATGCTGTACTTGTCGCCCATAATGGGGCTTTTGACATGAATTTTCTCCAACTCATGGCAGATAAATCCGGAGTCAAGTTTGAAAACCCGATTCTTGATACACTGCTGTTGTCAGCTATTGTTGAGGAAGACAGGACGGACCACACCTTGGAGAACATTGGCCGGAGGTTGGGAGTGGACGTTCCGGGGAGCCATACGACAATGGGTGAATGCTTTGTCACAGCCCAGATCTTTCTCAGGCTGCTTGAATTACTTGAAGCTCAGGGGATTACAACTCTTGGCGAGGTAATTGCGGCATCAGAAAGGGTGGTTGAGAAGAAAAGTAAGCAGATCAGTTAACAGCTGTACCGGAGGCAGGATGCCTGAAGCAAAGCGTCAGAATGAAAGGTTGGTCGGAATACTCATTATTGGTGTTATTGTATTGAACTATCCCCTCTTGTCTCTATTCAGTAAAGTCAAACTGATCTTCGGGGTTCCTGTGTTGTATCTCTATATCTTTGCAGTCTGGTCCATTTTTATTGGATGCGTAGCACTTGTTCTGGAAAAAAAAACATCGTCCCCTTTTGTAACTCCTTCGCCAAAACCTGAAAAGTCAGAATGACATGCTGCAAGAATGGGTCATACTGCTCGTTTCCTTTTGTTATCTGGGAATTCTTTTTGCCATCGCTTACTATGGTGATAAGCGGGCCGATTCCGGCCGTTCCATAATCAGTAATCCTTATATATATACGCTTTCCATTGCTGTTTACTGTACCGCATGGACCTTCTATGGCAGTGTTGGCCGTGCTGCTACCACCGGTGCGGGATTTCTGCCGATTTATCTGGGCCCGACCCTCATGGCCGCACTGTGGTGGTTTGTCCTGCGCAAGATCATCCGCATAGCCAAGGTGCATCGTATTACTTCTATTGCTGATTTCATTTCCTCAAGATATGCCAAAGATCCCCTGATTGGCGGAATTGTCACAATCATCGCAGTTGTGGGAATCCTTCCCTATATTTCGCTGCAATTGAAAGCGGTTTCAAGGAGTTTCAATGTATTGCACACCTTTCAGGGGCCTTCACAAATGCTGCATGTAGCGGATTCCATATGGAGTGACACCGCCTTGTACGTGACTCTTGCAATGTCTGTTTTCTCTATTCTTTTTGGCACGCGTCACATAGATGCCAGTGAACGGCATGAAGGCATGGTCGCAGCAATCGCTTTTGAGTCAGTTGTGAAACTGGTGGCATTTCTGGTAGCCGGTGTTTTTGTCAGCTATTATCTTTTCTCCGGACCGACAGAATTGATATATGATGCGGTGAAATCACCTGAACTGTCAAAATTAATGAATCTCGAGGCCCTCAGCGGCGGGTATTCAAACTGGTTTACACTCACCTTTCTCTCCATGATGGCCATTTTATTTCTTCCCAGGCAATTCCATATTCTGGTGGTTGAGAATGTCAATGAAGAACATGTAAAAAAAGCCTGCTGGCTATTCCCTTTATACCTGCTGGCGATCAACATTTTTGTACTGCCGATTGCACTGGCAGGGTTGTTATTATTCCCGGATGGATCAGTTGATCCCGATACCTTTGTACTGGCAGTGCCGCTGCACACAAATCAGGAGCTCGTTGCCCTGTTTGTCTATCTGGGCGGGTTGTCCGCCGCCACAGGAATGGTAATAGTCGCAACCATCGCTTTGTCTACTATGGTGTGTAATGACTTGGTTATGCCGGTTCTGTTGCGTCTCAGGTCCTTGCAGCGAAGTGACTTGAGCAGCGTTTTGTTGGGCATTCGCAGGGGAAGTATCCTGGTGATCCTGTTCCTTGGTTATGCCTTTTTCAGGCTGATAGGTGAGTCGTATGCCCTGGTCACCCTGGGGTTGGTTTCTTTTGCCGCCGCCGCCCAGTTTGCCCCTGTGATTCTGATCGGAATCTACTGGAAAGGGGCAAGTCGAAGAGGTGCAATTATGGGACTTCTTGCAGGATTTGCAGTGTGGACTTACACACTGCTTGTCCCGTCTTTTGTCAAATCAGGCTGGATTGCGACATCAATCCTCGAATCTGGTCCTTTCGGGATTGAATTACTCGGACCGTATCATTTGTTCGGGCTTAATATGTTTGACCCGGTAACGCATTCGGTATTTTGGAGCATGCTGGCTAACGTTGGGTTTCTCGTGGGTGTGTCGCTTTTTGATCGGCAGAATGCAATGGATCGACTCCAGGCCACCCTGTTTGTCGATGTGTTTCGTCATGGAGATACCGACACTCGTCTTTGGAGCGGTACTACAACCGTGGCTGAACTCAAAGACCTGGTCGCCCGTTTTGTGGGTGTCAGCGACGCGGAAAAGGCCTTTTCGGAATATGTGGCAGAGCATAATTTCGACGTGAAAACCAACGCTCATGCTGATGCAAATTTTGTTCGGTTTGCCGAAAGGAAGCTGGCAGGAGCTATTGGAGCGGCGTCGGCGCGAGTTATGATTTCCTCCGTGGTCAAAGGGGAGGAAATAAGTATCGAAGGAGTTATGAAAATCCTGGATGAGACTTCCCAGGTGATTGAATACAGTCATCGTCTCGAAGCCAAATCCCGTGAACTTGAGAATGCTACAGCAGAATTGAGAGCAGCCAATAAGAGGCTGAAAGAGCTTGACCGTTTGAAGGATGAATTCGTGTCCACGGTAACCCATGAACTTCGTACGCCCCTTACCTCTGTTCGTGCGTTTTCAGAAATTCTTCGCGACAATCCATCACTGGCCTTGGAGGAACGGCAGAAATTTCTGGATATTATTGTCAAGGAAAGTGAGAGACTTACACGTTTGATTAACCAGGTCTTGGATCTTGCTAAAATTGAATCCGGAAGTGCTGAATGGACCCGGGAATGCGTGGATCTCAATGAAGTGATCGAGGAGGCCTCAAGTTCCTTAAGCCGGTTATTTCAAGAGAATTCGATAAACCTGGAAAAAATGCTGCCAACCGAATCCGTATTTGTGATGGCGGACCGGGACCGCCTTATCCAGGTAGCCATAAACCTGATGTCCAACGCCGTAAAATTCTGTGCACCGGGAACAGGACAGGTAACTATCCGGCTGAGTACACCTCCCGGGCTGGCTCGAGTAGAAGTAGTGGACAATGGGCCGGGGATTCCTGATGACGAACAGGAACGAATTTTTGCGAAATTTCATCAACTTAAAGGAATGCGTGATGAGAAGCCCAGTGGCAGCGGGCTGGGTCTCACAATCTGTCATCGTATCATCAAACATCATGGAGGACACATCTGGGTGGAAAGCAAACCGGAAGCCGGGGCGAAATTTATTTTTGAACTGCCCTTTGCTGAAACGTGTACATCATCAGAACATTCTTCCTAGAAAATAGGGGACAGACCCAATTTTCTTAAATATCATCTTATGATTCAGCAAAACCGTAATCAAAGAAAATTCGGGTCTGTCCCCTATTTTCCTTAAATTAACATCCGGGAAAAATAACAAATGAAAAAAACCATTCTCATAGTCGATGACGAGCCCAACATTGTCATCTCAATTAAGTATCTGATGAAGCATGCCGGTTATGAGGTCGTTACCGCTTATGACGGCCAACAGGCCCTGGACTACCTGGCTGAGAGTAGTCCGGCTCTTATGATACTTGATGTCATGATGCCTAATAAAAACGGCTTTGAGGTCTGCGAAGAAGTACGTGGTGACAGTCGGTTTGCCGATATGCCTATTCTGATGTTGACAGCCAAAGGCAGCGAAGCAGAGATGAACAAGGGGTTTTCGCTCGGTGCTGATGCCTATATTTCAAAGCCTTTTTCCACCCACGATCTGGTTGAACGTGTTAAGTCCTTGCTTTAAATATATTTAAGGAACTCCGGCACCATTATGGATAATAATTCAGACAGGACAGCGAAGTGTGACATTGAATTAAGCCGTTATTTTCATTCGTTGCATTCGGACTTAGGTATCGGTGAAATACCGCTTCGCAGTTTGAGTCACCGCAAGTCGCTGATATTTGATCCGGAAAGTACAATAAGAGAAACACTGATTGCACTGAACCATACCGGAATAGATGCCGGGCTGGTTGCGAAAAATACGGATATTCCTCTGGGCATAGTTACCCTGCGTAATCTGCTTGACGCCATTACCATACAAGGCGGCAGCCTGGATGATCCGGTCATATCTTTTATGACTGCCGCGCCGGTCAGTCTTCCGGTTGATGCCCCTGCACACCGGGCCAAAGTATTGATGACCCGCAGTCGCCTCAATCATTTGCTCCTTACCGAGGCGGACGGACGTTTTTATAACCTGCTCTCACAGTCGGACATCCCCGGTTACCGCGAAGGTGGGGCAGATGAATTAGCTGACAAGATTAATACGGAAAAGGAAATCGATGGGATCGCATCGGCTGCCAACGAGGTCAGAAAACGGGGTGCAGAGCTTTTTGCCGGCGGTATGGGAGTCGAGGCCTTATGCCAATGGATGTCCGGACTTAATGACCTGATCGGCATGCGGGTCATTGAACGGATTGCCGAAAAATTTGATCTCCCTCCGGTATCCTGGTGCTGGATGATATTCGGTTCCGAGGGTCGTTTGGAACAAACATTTTCAACAGACCAGGACAATGGCCTTATCTTTCAACCGGCCAAAGAAGAAGATGCTGAAACTACACGCCAGGCCTTTCTTCCCTTTGCATTAGCTGTTAACAAAGCACTGGATCTATGCGGCTTTGATTTCTGCAAAGGCAACATCATGGCCAGTAACCCGGAATTATGTTTATCGGTCAAGGAATGGCAGGATAAATTCAGCCATTGGATGGCAACCCCTGACCCGGAGGCCATATTAAATTCGACTATCTTTTTTGATTTCCGTCCCTTATGCGGCCAGGAGGAACTGGTCGACGAGTTGCGCAGCTGGTTGCTGCCCCAGCCTGCTCAACATACGCGTTTTCTCTATGGCCTCAGCGTGCAGGCCCTCACCTGTGCCCCGGCTTTAGGTTTTATGGGTACATTCGTCTATGACGGCGGTAAAGATTTCCCGCACACCATAGATCTCAAGGTGCACGGCTCCCGTCCTGTTGTCGATGCCGCACGCATCTGGAGCCTGAAGTATCAGTCCTGGGCAACCAACACCGCCGACCGCTTACGTTCGGTTGCTGCCGCCATGAAACGTTCTTTTTCCGAGACCGCAGCAGCGGTCGAGGCCTTTGACCTCATTCAACGCATTCGTATTCGTCAGCAGTTATCCTGTAATGAATCGAGTAATCCCAACCGAGTTGATCCGAAACAGTTAAACGACCTGCAGAAACTGATGTTGAAAGAGGCCTTTAACCAAGAAAAATTATTACAATTGAGGCTGAGGCAGGAGTTTGATTTATAGATAAACAGCACTGGTATTCAGCGCAGTACCTAAAACGCCGAAACCGGCCTCACTTGACCCACGCTGACAGAAATGCATCCAGCTTCTTCGTATAGGCCTGTCCGGTCAGAAGAAAACCATTGTTATGGCCGCCATGAAGTTCCAGAAACTGCTTCGGCTCATTGGCTGCCGCGTACAGTGCCCGGCCGTGCCTGAAAGGGATAATTTCATCACCCCTGCTGTGTACCACCAGTACCGGGCACGACACACTCTGCAACTGCAGCTGAACATTGTAGTTCAAACGACTTAACCATCTGGCCGGCAGGAAGGGATACAGTTCCGCCGCCATGTCGGGAACCGAGGTAAAGCATGATTCAACAATCAACGCCCCGGGGGCGTGCACGGCGGCCTGATGCGCAGCCACGGCTGCACCGAGCGAACGGCCGAACAGGATGATATGCGACGGTGCTATGGAGCGCTCGCTGGTCAGATAACGCCAGGCAGCCTCCGCATCCCGGTAGGTTCCCGCCTCGGAAGGTCGGCCCTGGCTGCGTCCGTAGCCCCGGTAGTCAAAGATCAGGGTACTGAATCCCAGCCTGTGGAACAGCAGCAGTGAATCAAACCGGTGGGATATGTTGCCGGCATTGCCGTGGCAGAACAGGATGACGCCCCGTTTTTCCGGTGCGGGAATAAACCAGCCGTCCAAATGGATGTTGTCACTGGTCACCAGATCGACCGGCTCATAGGCCAGTCCCACCGCAGACGGCGACCTCTCCACGACGCGAGAGGGGAGGTTGGGCAGAAACAGCAGTCGGTCCTGGTAGAAATACAAAAAAACCAGGAAAAAACCGTAGCCGAGTACTGCCATCAGCAGGATGTTAGCCAAACCGTTCATTGCCATCCGTTCTCGTTTATTGTGTTTCGCCATCGGATGCTTTTCCAGGAGCTTCTTTCCAGATTGTTATCCCTGAAAGATCATAATAATGAACGCTCGCAAAATCGGGTTGTGCTATGCGGATCGGGATGCCCGCCATACCCGAAAGAGAAGCAAACCGTACAGAGTACAGTTGATGATCAGGACAACGGATCCCAGTATCAGCTGGGTTGTTCGTGTCAGGCCCGGTGGATAGAGCAGCGGCTCAACATAGTGTTCAATAAAACCTCCCCGGTAGCCGGCCATGCCGCCCTGCCGGCGAAGCCAGTTTTCCAGCGGTGTCAGGGGGCACAGGCCGCCTCTGAACTCAATCCAGGCGGCCCAGATCATGGCCGGGAGGTGGAGCCAAAGCAGATATCGCCGCCAGAGCACCAGCAGGCTCCCCAGGACAGCAAAAAACACGAATGCAAGGTGCGCTACCAGCACTATGTCGGCCGCTATCTGATATACCATCTGTCCTTGCTGGTTATTGGCCAGGTGTAAAAAATACAATAATCATCAGCGTCACCAGGGCAACTGCCAGTGAGCGCAGTCCGGACCAGAGCCAGAACGTCCGGCTCACCCGGCCAAGGAAAATTCCGAGCAGAAAGATGACTGCCAGGGCTAAAATAATAGCAGCAGCAAAGGGAGAAAAGCCCGGAAGAAAGCCTTGTCGTGCAAACCACAGGGGGGAAATGATCAGCAGAGAGAGCAACAGCGGAGACAGCCCGTTGACAAGGGCCACCATCACAGGGACATAACGGCTGGCCTGACCGTGATCGCTGTCCTGCAAATCCCTTAATACGGCCTGCTCCAGTTCCTGCAGCTCTTTTTTCCGTTCTGCTGATTCACTGAGATAGGCGCTGGAAATGCCGCTCATGAACAGGGCAATGGCAGCCCCCAGGCAACCGCTTATGGCTACGGACAGGGGCACCGTGCCGCTGGTGTAAAATCCAGCCAGCAGTCCCAGCATTGTCAGTGCACCGTCAAAGCCATTGGTGATAAAATAACGTCTGGCAATTCCCCGGGCACGGTAAATATGCAGTAGTAGATGCCGGGAGTTTCCCCTGTTCATAGACTACCCAACATAGCCTTACTGTGACGCAGGACTGGTTCCGTATACCTCAACTTCATCAATACTATGCAGCGATGCCCCCATGCGTTTTATTGCCTCTTCAATTGCCTCAAATTCGATATCCCGGCCGGTGATAACCAGGATCGTGCTTTCCGTTTTTTCATCCATCTCGGTCACAGTCAACCGCACCCGGTAATCAGTCCCCTGATCCGCCAGAGTGGCGGCAAACTCAAGGGCATTGGGTTGACGGGGTTTGAGCACATCGAGCACAAGTTTTCGTATGATCGCCATTCACCCTCCTGGAACGGGAGTTTGCAAAAAAAACTTTATTGCGGAAGATTAAATTCCAAGACCTCTTCAGGGACAATGGTTATCTCTTCCGTGACAACCTTCCGGCCTTCCTTCATAATAACCAGTCTATGAACACCTTTCGGCACAAGCAGGGTAAAGGGGATCCTGTCCCTGAACTCCTGTTTGATGTTTTTATTCTTATCGCAGGTATCCAGCTTAAAATAAATACTTTCCTGTACACACTCACCCTCAATAAGGACACACACGTTTTCCCGCTCACCGATAAAGGTGATGCCGCCAAAAGTTTTGTCGGCAAGCCCGGTCACCGGCAGGGCCAGAACGAAAAAAACAAAGATGACAACAATCATAAATGGATGCGCGATATTTCTCTGCATGGGGATCTCCTTGAAACGTTGTGGGTTGGTCCTTCTCCTTCACCTTAAGTATATGGCATAGCCTTGCATACTGTCAAAAAAATACATGGCTTCGGGATATTCCATATTTTGGTGAAGTTACGTTACTAATCACCACGAAGAACACAGAGAGCACGAAGAAAAGATTTCATCTTATTTTCAACGGGTTGTTCCTTCGTGTTCTTCGTGAACTTCGTGGTTTGCAATAATTCAGCAGATACTTTGACGTCCCCTGGTTTTGACGTTCTCCCGGGGTTGACAGAAACGAAGAAATCCGTTTTAATAAAAAGACTTATGCTTTACATTGAATGCCGGCTTCGGATCTTGTACGGGGCTGAGCAGAGCCCCACCATAAAAAGTTTCAGATGTGCGGCCATAAAACTAGCTGAAAAAACGAACCGGAACCACAACACTATGAATAGACGTCATTTCCTTGCCCTGGGAGTTAAGGCTGCAGCCGGACTTGTCCTGTGCCGGGCCGTTCCGGCCCGGGCCGGCAGGGGTACACGTACCCTGTCCTTTTATCACACCCATACCAACAAAACTCTCGACATTACCTATGCCCGTTCCAGTATCTATGATCCATCAGCCCTGGAACGGGCAAACTATTTTCTTCGTGATTTCCGTACCGAGGAAGTGCACCCCATTGATCCGGGCGTACTGGATATTCTCTGGCGTATTCAACAAAAGCTTGGCTGCAACGGTACCTATGAGGTGGTCTCCGGCTATCGATCACCAGCCACTAACGGGGCTTTACGCGGCAGGAATAAGAGGGTGGCCAAACGCAGCCTGCACATGGAAGGAAAGGCCATTGATATCCGGCTCACCGGTGCCGATACGTGCCGGATCCGTGATTGTGCCATTGCGCTCAAGAGCGGCGGGGTTGGCTATTACGCCAAATCTAATTTTGTCCACATTGATACCGGCCGGGTCCGGACCTGGTAGGGTTGCCCCCCTGTAGCGCGTCAGGTAGTCTTTGGCAATCCATGCCATTTTCCGGCCCGGTTTCATCCCATTTTCTTTGTTCCCGGCACCCGGTTCAAGCTCTTTTTCTTAGATTCAGATAAAAAACTCACATACTTTGTAAGCAGCCTTATTTTTTTGGCAGCGATCTTTGCAAAACAAGGTAGCCACAGATTCCGGCCAGGATCGACGCAATAAAGATGGCAATTTTAGCATCTGCAATCATGGCATCATCAGTAAAGGCTAACTCGCTGATAAAGATGGACATGGTAAAGCCGATTCCGCCGAGAAGAGAAACACCCCAGATCTGCCCCCAGCTTACCCTGGCCGGCAGTTCGGTTAAGCCGCTCTTGATAACCAGAAAACTAAAACCGACTATTCCAACCTGCTTGCCGATAAGCAGGCCCGCGATAATGCCCAGGCTGACCGTACTTGGAAAGGCAGCCAGGGTGTTGCTGTCAACGGTGACTCCGGCTGCAAACAGTGCAAAGATCGGCAGGATGAGAAAGGCCTGGATGGGATGCAGATGCTCTTCCAGGCGGATCCCGGCCGGTATCATCCTTTCGGCGGCCAGGTAGATCTCTTGGATTGCCTGGCGTTGCTGTTTGTCGGCGACCATTGATTGCCGGCTGATCTTACTCTCCTTCAGCCAGGCCTTGTGCCGTTTCAGGGTGTTGAAAAATTCTTTTGGCTCAATTGTTGCCTTGACCGGCACGATCATGGCCAGGAGCACACCGGCAATGGTTGCATGGATACCCGAGAGAAACACACAGAGCCAGACACCGGAAATGAGGAGAAAGGTGCAGACCGGCCGATGGATATTATTTCTGACGATCAGGGCCAGAAGGGCGAGGAGAAAGGTCGCAGCAATAAGTGCGGTAATAATGATCTGATCTGTGTAGAATAGGGCAATAACCAACACGGCCATTAAATCATCAACAATGGCAAGTGCTGTCAGGAATACTTTAAGATTGATTGGCACCCGTTTGCCGAACAGGGCAAGCAACCCAAGGGCAAAGGCGATATCCGTGGCCATGGGCACTCCCCAGCCACTTGCCGCCGGTCCGCTTGGGTTGAAGGAAAAATAGATCAGAGCCGGGATAACGGCACCACCAAAGGCAGCCATAACCGGCAGCATTGCTTTTTTTACTGATGAGAGTTCACCGATCAGGATTTCCCGTTTAATTTCCAGGCCAACCACAAAGAAAAAAATGGCCATCAGCCCGTCTTTTACCCAATGGTCCAGGGTGAGATGGTACTGTTTGCCGTGAAAGTAGGTGCCGATATCAAGATGGCTCAGGGTATGGTACAGGCTTGACCAGGGCGAGTTGGCCCAGACTACGGCTGTAATCGTAGCCAGCAGCAAGACAACAGAGCCCGATGTCTGGGAGTGAAAAAATCGTTCAAATACGGTTTTGTTCGGCTTTGGTTTCATACGTTATCACGGGTAGATCGTATAGATATACGAATTTTTATCAACGGTACCTCTTTTCTCAAGGCTCGTAAAGCATCTATACTCATTAGCAGAAATTTTTTTACGCCTTTTGTCGTACCGGCAACATTTTGATCAGAAGACCGCCTCCTCCAATGAATCCACCGGTGAGCATCAGACCAAG
>JAUWLT010000084.1 GCA_030613515.1 Desulfobulbaceae bacterium | reverse complement strand
TGCGCTACTGCTGGCGAGTGTTATTGCAGGATCTTTGTGGAGCGCTCTCGGGGCGTCGGCCACGTTTCTTGCGGGTGCAGGATTCGCGATCGTGGCGGCTCTCGGTTTATTGGCCGCCGCACAGAAACGCAAGCCTCGACTCACGAAATGACCGAATGAAAGACAGGAGGTTGCCGAACAAGGGTATTGCTGAAATTCACCACCCCTGGCTCTGAGGTGCAGTCAAGCTCATTGGTTTGGCAAGGCGTCCATCATTTATCACGTTTAATGTTGTGGACAAAACCAGGTGGGCTTATCTTCTTTGAATCTTCAGACATAGAAAAGGCTACTGAATTCGTAACCAAAATCAATTTAACGAATGTAACGTTATTGAGAGTAAATGGGGTAAAAGAGTGGATTCAAGAATAGTAAAGAAAAACCTTAAAAATCTAATGCAATTTATACCAACTGAAATTCCTGCAATGGGTTGGTATTTCTGTAATGAAAAGCCTGAAAATGTGCTTGAGTTCGAGAAAAATAAATGGACTTGCATGTTCCAGAAAATTGAACAAATTGCAAACGGAAAGCTGTTATGCTTTTCATCACAACTCTCTGGCTGTAGTGGTGCGGCATGTTATCTCGGATTCAAAGCACCAAGTGAACAGGCTGGAAGTTTTTTGGCAGAAAAAGAAAAATTTAAAAATTGTACCGAATACGGCAAGGCATTTTATAATGAAATCCAAGCTGTGAAAGCTAAAGAAAAATATTTAATTTTAGCAAGAATTCAGGATATCCCACAAAACAGGAACATCGAAGTGGTTAACTTGTGGGTCACCGCACTGGCATTAACAGGACTGGTTACATTAGCAAATTACGATAGAGCTACAAACAACAATGTTATTATCCCATTTGCGTCAGGTTGCCAGAGTATGTGGACGTTGCCATACAAAGAAACAACAAATCAAGAACCAAAAGCTATTGTTGGTAGCATGGATCCCGCTATGAGGAAGTATATTACATCTGGTATTCTTCTGTTTTCACTCCCATCTGAACGCTTTGTAGAACTAGCAGATAATGCATCAAAGAGTTTCCTTCAGGAGAAAAGTTGGCTTACTTTGTTGAATTAAAAGCAAAAACAACATAAGTGGTCCACCTGTCAAGCTCAAGGGAGCTGACTGCGGTGGTTGACCGTCGGCATGTCTACACCATGCCGCGAACCAACCATCCTCGGAGCTCATCCAGCGGACGATCATATTGCAATATCCAAGATCTGAAGTTATCAAACTAACCTCAGGTTGACACTCCTTATCTCCGGCTTTTGCCGGAATGACGATTTAAAGGAATTTCAGACTTTCTGCGAAGCTATCAAGGGTGAAATGGAAAAAACATCGGTGTAAGGAATACTGTAATAACACCGACCAGTACGGACAGAGGGATACCGATCTTCACAAAGTCAGCAAATTTGTATTCACCCGGCCCATAGACCATCAGGTTGGTCTGGTAGCTCACCGGTGAGATAAAAGAGCATGAGGCGCCTACCATCACGGTG
Source organism: Desulfobulbaceae bacterium (assembly GCA_030613515.1). Lineage (GTDB taxonomy): Bacteria > Desulfobacterota > Desulfobulbia > Desulfobulbales > Desulfobulbaceae > Desulfobulbus_C. Next base: position 8,459 of record JAUWLT010000084.1, on the reverse strand, counting down.
ATGGCAAAGGGCATGAAACTGACTCCCAACCCCTGGGCAATGGTCAGGGAAATAGGGAACATGAATACAGCCGAGGCCACATTGGTGACCATGGCGTCCATGAGAATGCAGCCAACAAAGACCACGGCCAGGGCCAGGTAAACGTTATCTCCGCCCAGGGCTCCAAGCATGTTCCCGATGGAGGCTGACAGACCGCTTGCCGTTACAGCGGCCTCAAGGCCCATGGCCGAGGCGATAACCATCAGGGTGGAAAAGTCTACACTTTTGCCGGCACTCGGCAGGTCCATGCAGCCGGTGAGCAGCATGGCGCCTGCGGCCAGCAGGGCGGCATTGAGCATGGTCAGCATGCCCATGGTGACGGTTGTGATCATGGCCAGGGTGATCAGGGTGGCCAGCACAGCCTTGTCTGTGCGCTGGATGCGTGCACCCCTCAACTTTTTGGTCATGGAAAAGTCTATTTCATTGCGGTTCCGGTAGAAGAACGTATCCTCAACCTCAAGTAGTGCTACGTCATTGGCCTGAAGGATCGCATCTCGCATGGGGTAATCCATTGCCGCTCCATCCCGGGCCATTCCCACGATCCAGACAGTATACTCCCGATCCTCTTCCGACAGGTCACCGATTCGTTGTCCGAGAAAGGAGTTTTGGTTGGACACCGCCACTTCCACCAGATGATGGCGGTGGCGTTGTGGTTTGTCTGTTTTTGTGGAATAGATAGGCGCCAGCCCTATGGTAGCCCACAGGCTCTTTGCACCGTCAATGTCGGCTGCAAAGGCTATGAAATCATTCGGCTGCAGTACTGTCCCGGCGCCACACTCAATTTTGTTTTCCCTGCGCATAAAACAGATAATGTAAAATCCCTCCGGGCTTGCCAGTCCGGCCTGTTCAATGGTTTTACCAACCAGGGGTCCTTCGGGGTCCACCTTCAGCTCTACTCGATAATAACGGCGTTCCTGCCGGCCAAGTGCATCTTTGTTTTGTAAAGTTTTGGGTAACAGCCATTTACCGAAAAGCATCATAAAGGCCAGGCCGGCAACGGTTATGGGCACACCAACCCAGGAAAGGCCAAACAGGCTGACCGGTTCCATGTACGGCAGGTTATCTCCTCCATGCTCAAGAGTGTTTGTTATCATCCCGGAGATAACCAGGTTAGTGGCAGTACCGATCAGGGTGCAGGTTCCCCCAAGGATAGAGGCATAGCTGAGCGGGATGAAAAGTTTTTTGGCATCCAGACCGCAGCTGCGGGAGAGATCCCGAATAACCGGGATCATCATGGCCACCAGTGGGGTGTTATTTAGAAATGCAGAACCAAGTGCAATATTGGGAAGAATTTTTAACTGTGCCTGGAGCACTGATTTCGGTCGGCCAATGAGTTTATCGCTGAGGATGGAGATGGCCCCGGTGGAGTACATGCCGGCGGCGATCATAAACAGGGCACCGACGGTGAGCACACCGGGATTATTAAACCCCTTCAGCGAATCTACAAGTGGTGCCAGTTTGAAGGTAATAGTCAGGGTCAGGGCTCCGACAAAAATAGCAGCAGGAGGCAGCTTGGAAAAAATCAGCAGACCAAATGTCAGCGTCAGGATACCAATGGTCAGGTACACTTCAATCATGGCAGGCGGGTATGTGTTAAGGTTGTAAATGTTTTCTGCGGGAGATAGACTGGGCCGGTCTCTAAGAGAAAGTAACTATTTTCAGGTAAATGCGTATTGTAACAGGTCGTTGCACAATCCGGTATAGAATTTTTCTGTAAACTTAAGCACTGATGGAGGGTGAGAGCATGAATATTCATAGGCATGGGCATTGTACTATTACCCCTTCTGTCTCTATTCCGCTTTCCGAGTTATCGTTTACCTTTTCCCGCAGCAGTGGCAGCGGCGGCCAGCATGTGAACAAGGTCAATTCCCGGGTAACGCTCTGGTTTGATGTCGCAGCTTCCGGGAGCTTGACCCCGGACCAGAAGCAGCTTATCAGGCAGCGGCTGGCCGGGCGGATCAATAAGCAGGGAGTGTTGCGTCTTGATGCGGATCGACGGCGCAGCCAGGGCGCCAACAGAGAAGATGTCCTAAATCGTTTTGCGTCCCTGTTGCGTGATGCGCTGCATGTGGATAAGGCCAGGCGCAAGACCAAGCCATCGCGGAGCGCAAAAAAGCGCCGGCTGCAGGCAAAAAAACACCGCAGCCGGCTGAAGAAGCAGAGGGGAAAAAAAGGTTTCAGCGAAGAATAGTATCAGGCTGCCTGAGCCTTACGCCACCCTTCGGCCTTGAGCCGTTCTATACGGTTAATATTCCCGGCTGAAATCTCTTTCAGGTAGCGGCTGGGATCCTCTTTCTGCAGGGCAAGAATTTCTTTTCGCTCATCCATCACGTCCTGTTGCTCGCCGGGATACATTTCCTGCCAGCAGGCCCAACCGCCGTCAAAGACAAAACCAGGCCTGACCGAATCCGGATCCGCCATCAGCTTGGAAACCGCCATAAATTTTGCCAGATCCATGTCATATTCAATGAGCCAACCGTTATCCATCAGCATGGACTCCGGGTTCAGTTCAACTTCTGCCGAGCAGTCCGGGCAGTAGAGTTCAGTTAGAACTTCCTGGCTCATTACATTGTCACGCATGTGAAACTGGGCCGTGTTGCTACCGCATTTGCATGTTTTGCGTACTTCAATACACATATCTGAAATCCTCCGTAGTAAATTTATAAAAATAATAATTATTAATAACCATGATGCTCGACCAGTGCAAGAAAAAAATACTGTTTTTCATTTAAGTCCTGCGATATCGTCCTTTAAGGAGTATCTTCAAGTGCATATTCGGTTGATGGAGCCGCCATGAAACGTCTTATTGTTATCATTTTGTTACTGTTGTACTACTTACCGGAAACTCCATGATACTCCATGGACGTTCCCTGTACCGGCAGGATATACAGGTATGGGCCAGAGACTAGTGTCGTGTCAACGATGAAATGGCGATGAGCGGCTTTTTTGGGTCCGATCCGGCGGGTGGTGAAGGAGGTTGGTAGCATGAAGTGGTTATGGATTGGAATATATACGACAGTTTTGATCTGGTCAGGGGTTCATCCAAAAGATCAGCTGATCTGGTTCCTGGAAGTGGCTCCTGCCCTGGTCGGTGGTGCTGTTCTTCTGCTGACCAGGCGTTCCTTTCCCCTGACGCCGCTGGTCTACGCACTGATCCTGATCCACTGTATTATCCTTATAGTGGGCGGTCACTACACCTATGCAGAAGTACCGCTCTTTGACTGGATTCGAGATACAATTGAAGGGCAGCGCAATAACTTTGATAAGCTGGGACATTTTGCACAGGGGTTTGTGCCGGCCATGATTGCCCGTGAGATCCTGATCCGAAAAAAGGTTGTCAATGGTCGCGCTTGGCGAAATTTTTTTATTGTCTGTTTCTGCCTGGCCTTATCCGCTTTCTACGAGCTGATTGAATGGTGGGCCGCTGTTGCCTCCAAAACCGGTGCGGAGGATTTTCTCGCAACCCAGGGGTATGTCTGGGACACCCAGTCTGATATGCTGCTGGCCCTGATTGGCGCTGTCGCTGCCCTGGTCCTGCTGGGACGGATGCATGACCGGCAACTGGTTGAAACTGATACGATTTTACAGGGCTGATTATGGCGGTTGATGGCCTGCCTTACATTTTTCAGTCTCTGTTAAGGTCTCCCGTTGAGAGTAGTTGGTTGCTTGAGACCTGCCAGATCGTGGATACGTATTGACTCCACTTGCGGAGTACTTGTGGCTGTCGTGCTGGTCGGTTCTGTCAGCGCGGTCTGGTTCTTTTCCAGGACAGTTTCCGGCTCAAGTGTCCAACCGGCGGCCATTCGTTTTTCCTCATTTTTCATGGTTCTGTAAACATAGCGACCGACCAGCGGGGCCAGCAGACGGGGCTGCAACCCTAAGGTATTGTAGATATCATGGAGGAGGTCATCAAGTTGCCGATAAAGGCCCTTGTCCTGCCGATACCATTTTCTCATGGCCCATACTGCACCGGCATACATGTTACGCAGTGGTTTGACCTCTTCCTGGTAGCGGTTGCGCACTCGCCTGTCAGGACATGTTTGATAACGCTGCCAGCCTTTGAGAGTAGTACGAATCAGACGAAAGAGGCTGGGGCCATTGGTTTCAAAGTCCCGTTCAAAGGCATTGAGCAGTAATTTTTCCTCATCACCTGCCGGAATATGCGGGTGGCGGTGATTGAAACGGAACTGGCCATGGCTGTCAGAGATCTTGAACTCTTCCGGGGGCAACATAAGCCCCTTTTTCTTGAGCTGGGCGTGGAGGGGGGTGCCGTGATTGGCTGTGTAGAGCATGAACTGGTGAAAATCCACGGAATGTGAAACGGCATAGTCAATGACTTGTGCAATGTTTTCCGGAGTGTGTTCTTCCAGGCCGATGATGGAAGAGCCCAGAACCCGAATACCATGTTCCTGAAGATCTGTGACCAGCTCTCTGGTCTCAATCCCTGCAAGTTTTGTATATTGGCTTTGTTTGCCCTCCAGCCCCATCCAGACCCAGGATATGCCTAGCTCCACCAGTTGCTTAATTGTATAAGAACGTAGAACCCTGGCCGAGCTGAAGACATAGAGAGCCCAGCTTTTATCATGCTTTTTCATCTGCTTAAGAAGGCTTAGAGCCCTTTCCCGGTGCAGAAGAAAATTTTCATCTAAGATGAAAAAGGATGTTGTCGTAAGTTTTTCCTCAAGGCCGGCCATGACTTTATAGAGTTCTTTACCACTTTCAAAAAAGTTTATAAATTTCCCCTTGCCGCCAAACAGGGCTGAGGTTGAACAGAAATTACAGCCCATTGGGCAACCTACTGAGGGTACAACAATAGCAGCGGTATCTCCCGGTTTGCTGGACAGGGTGTGACCCAGGATTCTGGTTTTGGTGGCTGAAGACACGGCGGGATGTTTGACCGCTTTGCTCATATCCTGATTTAGATAGCGCCGGAACCATTCGATCCCGTCTCCCCGAACGATATAATCCGTGTTCAGTATCTCTTCGATATCATCCATGTTGCTTATGTGACCGCCGACCACGATCGTTGCCTGTGGCTGATAGGTTCGAATCAATTCGCACATCTTTTTAACCTTGCCTACATTGGGAATGATGGAACTGATACCGATAATGTCGTAATGATTGTTGCTGATGGTTTTAATGAAACACTCTAAATCCGGGAAATCGAGAAGGGTACAGGGTGCCTCAATATTTTCCTGAATCATCAGCAGTCCAAAGGATCGATGAAACATACGCAGAGAGAAAGCTCCCTGTACCCTGGTAACTTGATTATGGTATAGTTCCATAGGATTGATTGTGCTGCTTCCGTACTCGTCGTCCTGGGCATAGGGGCCAAATACACTGGATAAAAGAACCTTTGCCTTGCTGCCGAGGGGATGAATCGGATGAGAGTTTGTCATTTGTAGACCTCTATATATGGAAGAATATGAAAAATGAACAATGGTATTGTAAGGCATTAATCTGACAAGGGATAGTGAAGGAAAGCAAATGACAATTCTTTTACAAAACAGCGAGAAACAATGAGACGTCCCTTCTGGTTTCTTCATCCAATTGCTATCTTTGTTTTTTCTATTATTGCTCTCGTGCTTTCCTTGTTTCTCTACATCTACTGGTATGTGGAGGTCAGTACCGGGCTGAAGGCCGTGATCGAGAAGACCAATCTGGATCCGGAGCATTTTGTGGCCTGGCAGACCTGGGTGGTGATCATGGTTCTGTCCATTCTGGTCGGCATTATCCTGCTGGGTATTATCCTGGTTTTTGTTTATCAGAGAAAGACTCTGGCTCTCTACCGATCACAGCATAAGTTTATCAACAGCTTTACCCATGAACTGAAGACTCCGGCGACCTCCCTGCAGCTCTATCTGGAGACCCTGGCCAGATATGAGTTACCAAGAGATAAACAGTTAAAGTATTTGCACTACATGCTGACAGATGTAGCCAGGCTAACCGATAACATTAACGGCATACTCAATCTGGCCCGTCTTGAGGCCAAGGTGGAGGGTGTGGAGTTTGTCGTTGTTGATCTGGTCGAAGAGGTGGAGGACTTTTACCGGAAGAATGAGCAATTGTTTCGTGGCAGCGAGATCTTGGTCAACGAATCCCGGGATCAGTGCTATTATTGTTTAATCAATCATTCACTCTTTCAGATGATGTTGATGAACTTGTTGTCCAATGCAGTCAGATATAATGAAAACGATCGTCCGCAAATCAGTATACGTTTCAGTCAGACGGAAAAGACTGTGCAACTCTGTATTGCTGATAACGGGGTTGGTTTTGAAAAGTCACAGGCCAGGAAGCTCTTTAAGAAGTTTTTCCAGATTGAGCGGGAGGGCCTTACCCATGCCGGTGGAACCGGCCTGGGATTATATATGGTTGACCAGGTGGTCAGATTACATAAGGGAAAAGTCGCGGCCCGGAGTGACGGCCTGGGCAAGGGGGCGCAATTTGTTGTTTCGCTTCCCAGAAAAGAGCCTGATCTCGATGGCTGACGGTTTTTTTTAATTGTGTATGACAAAGATGATGATCTCGTAAAAAGTCCTTTGCTCCGTCATTCCCGCGCAGGCGGGAGATAAGCGCAGACTTCGATCCAGAACGTGTTGAAATGACTAGATTCCCGCCTGCGCGGGAATGACGAAATAGCGAAAAGTTTGAGTTTTTACGAGTCCATCAAAGATGACAATCTCGCAAAAACATAACATCTCAATTTACTTGCAGTAAGGGTCTGTAAGGAAATAAGCGTTACAAGATCGGAGTCTCGTGCCTCGCTTACCTGCGCAGGATTTTTGTTCATATTCAAGGCGCGAAAACAGGCGCATAGTAACAGCGTAGCGGTGTCCGCTATGCAACCGTTTTCGTAACGCAGAAGATGGACAGGTAAGCGAGTTTGCGAGACTCCGAAAAGACAAGCAAGGTTGTGACACTTATTTTTGCACAGACCCTAAGGAAAGGAACCACGTGGATGCAGTAAGCAGGAAACGAATTCTACTCATTGAAGATGATGCTCATATTGCCGAAGGGATAGCCTTGAATTTGACCTTGGAGGAGTATGAGGTGAAGGTTGCAGGAAATGGTATTCAAGGTCTTGCGGCATGGAAACAGTGGTGTCCCCATTTGATTGTCCTCGATTTAATGCTGCCCGGCATAGACGGCATGGAGGTTCTTAAAAATATCCGTCTTGAGGATGAACGACTTCCTATCTTGATTTTGTCGGCCAAAGGGGATCCCTCCGATAAGATTGGCGGCTTTGTCGATGGGGTAGATGATTATATGACCAAGCCCTTTAATCTGGAAGAATTTTTGCTGCGGATCAAACGTCTGCTGACTCGTGATCAGTGGCAGCAGGAGCAGGGCGCGTCGCAGGCAGGCCATTCGACTGACCAGAAACCTTACCGCTTTGGAGCAAATGAGATTGATTTTTCTACCGGTATGGCCAAATGCCGGAATGGTACCATTCAACTCACCGAGCAAGAGATCAAACTGCTCAAACTCTTTATCGTTAACAAAGGAAAACCTCTGTCACGGAGCAAGTTGTTGGAGATTGGTTGGGGCTATAGCAAGGGAACATCGACCCGCACCGTGGATAACTACATTGTTCGCTTCCGACGTTATTTTGAGGAGGATGCCAAGAATCCGAACTATTTCAAAAGCCGACGTTCTTTGGGCTATATATTTGATCATGCTTAGGGGCTGTTACAAAATAACCATTACATTTATGCATCTCTGCTTCGGGTCATATTTGAACGATTCTCAATCGCAAAATCCTCGACGTAGCTCTGCTACGCCTGCGGTTTTGTTCAATCGGCTCGTCCAAATCTAACCCAAATCAGAGCGCCTAAACGTAACACTTATTTCGTAACAGCCCCATAGGGAATAAACACCCATCTGCTCAAAGCAGCCGGGTATGAAAGCGCGGACTGAATGACACGCACTCTCACTTGCAGAAGAAAAACGGGAAACTTCAGTTAGAGAATACGGGCGGGCTTTATATGTGAACTTTTCAAATAGAAACAGCTTCTGTACCACCCGGGCTGACACTCAAACCAAAAATCACAGGACCAGATAGTGTGGACGACAACAGCTTTAGCCCTCATTTCTCGCAAGTAATCTGCTGCTGCATGCTTGCAACTCTTCCCCTGGAAACAGTCATAACCTCTTGATTTTGCCTTGCTCTTCTTATGAATTTCATGCTATTATTATGATAATAAACTGCGGTCATTTATACAGGATAAATCTCAGAATGGTACTCCTGTCACCCTCCCGGTCTACTGTCCTGAAAATCGCTACTCATTACAAGAGTGAGGAGACAGCTGTATGAAGAAAACAATTGTAACTCTGGCCCTCATCACTTTTGCCGGTGCATCACCGGCACCGGCTGTCGACTTTCATGGCTATTTCAGGTCCGGTATCGGAGCCACAGCTGG
>JAUWLT010000102.1 GCA_030613515.1 Desulfobulbaceae bacterium | reverse complement strand
CTTGTCATACCAGGCTGCCAAAGTCGGGCACAATGGACAGGGTTCGCCACCGGCTACCCTGAACCTTGAAGATCAAAAAATGTGAATGTGTAGCTCGGTCAAATATATTTTAAAAAACGGCCTGCGCCGTAACGGGGAAGTTTGGTCTGAAAAGGAGCTAATTATTTTTGTTGACTTTCTCTTGGTACTCTGACACTCAAATCACACATATGCGTTGATGGTTTTTTGTATTTTCTGTCCCTGTTGAAGGCTATTGACAGGGAATAGATCACGGTGCTATGGTAGCTTGTTGTAAATATAACGTTTGCTGTAGAGTAACGTATAGATTAATCTGAATAAGTACAATTAGGTGCGGGAAGGTTTGGTGCTCGACGTTGTCGTGTCTTGTACCGGCCACTGTAACCTACGAGAGAGGTGACGATATGTTCGGACTTGGAATGCCTGAGTTGGTGATAATTCTGGTTATTATTGTAATCATTTTCGGCGCCGGCAAACTGCCAGAGATCGGCTCCGGCATCGGTAAAGGGATCAGAAACTTCAAGGATGCCACCAAGAAGGAAGATGAGCCCAAGCCCTTGGAAGAAGACAAAAGTAAAGAGAGTTGAACGGTTATAACTTTCCCCATCTTTTCGCTTGATAACTTTTAACTTTATAACTTGGTGAGTTATGTTTGGACTTGGAACACCTGAACTCGTTGTTATTCTGGGTATTGCCTTTCTTATCTTTGGGGGTAAAAAACTACCTGAGATCGGTTCAGGTCTCGGTAAGGCCATCGGATCTTTTAAACGCGGTCTTGATGACGTGGAAGAAGCCGGTCTGGATATTACAAAGTCCATCCCCGGTGTACGTGAGGTAACTGCTGTCCAGGAAAAGATCGATAAGGCCCGCGATATCGGTAAGGTCTTAACCAAATAGGATTTTTCTTCTACTTGATTCCCGTGCTGCCTCTTCCGAGCAGCGTATCCACAGCCGGTTATTCTTTGAAAATTTCGTGACGTTGTCCCTTCAGGAACAGCGTCATTTTTTTCATTCTGTTCTCTGTCCGGCAACGGCTAAAATTGGTGCGCGCACATGCTTTGTACTTGACAGAACGTCGTTTTCCCTGTATTCGTTTTCGCCTGTGCACAGGCGCTACAATGCATCTATCAACACGGTCTGCTTTCACTCTATCAAAAAAACATTGTATCGAATTTCCGGGAGTTACCTATGTGTCGTTTAGCCCTGAAAACCGCAGATACGCCCTTTTCTCCGTATGAGGTCCTGACGGCCATGGAGGCCATGCAGGAGGGGTATGACGGCAGTGGTCTCGGACTGCTGCTGCGCGGTGTCAGTTTTGAGGATTTTAAGTACCAGAAGGACATACATGTCATTCTTTCCGGTATATGCCATACTGAAGACGCTCTTGAACGCCTTCATACAATTATGGAAAAACGCGGTTTTAAGGAGAGGTATGATCACGCCTTTAACGTGAGTCCCGATCTTGTAGAAGCTGACGACCGTTTTCAATATGTTGTCAGGGTGTATAGAAAACCGGCCGGACTGACCGAGGCGGAACTTGAAGACAAGCTGATGAAAACCCGCCTTTTCCTGCGCAGGGACGGTGAGGAGCATGGCGGCGATCTTACCGTGTTCTCCTTCTGGTCAGATGTGGTGATGATTAAGGAAGTGGGCTGGCCGCTTGACGTTGGTGATGCCCTCGGCCTAAATGATGACCGGATCAAGGCCCGGGTAGTCATGGCCCAGGGACGACAGAATACCAACTACGGCATTAACCTCTATGCCTGCCATCCCTTCTTTATCCAGGGCATCTCCACCATGACCAATGGTGAGAACACCGCTTTTGTACCCATTAAGGAATGGTTGATCGGCAAGAATATTCCCGGTTATACCGGCTACCAGTCCGACTCCGAGGTCTTTACCCATATCCTGCATTACGTGACAAAAAAACTCGGCCTGCCCCTAGAAACGTATAAGCACATTATTACACCGCTCAAAACCGAAGAGCTTAACAAGCATCCCCAGGGCGATTTCCTCAAAGGATTGCGCACTGCCTGCCGCCGCCTGATTATTGATGGTCCCAATGCGGTGATAGCTACCCTGCCCGATGAAAGCTGTATGCTGGTCATGGACCAGAAAAAATTAAGGCCGGCAACCGTTGGCGGCCGGCCCGGAGCCTGGGCTATTGCCTCGGAAATGTGCGGAGTCGAAGCCCTGATACCGGATCGTGATCCGTCCCTTGACTTCCAGCCCATGCGCGAACACACAGTAATTATCCCACCAGAGAGAAAGGAACTCCTGATATGGTCTCAGTTCGATCCGTTTACACTCAGCCAAGCAGCTTAACCTACAGCGACCTGCCCTGGATCATACAGCACCGCGAGGATCGTTGTACCCTGTGCGGCCAATGTACGGCCGTCTGCCCCAAGCAGGCGATTTACCTTACCTACCGCAGGCAGAGGATGCCTAAGCTGGACATTCTCAGGAAGAAGCGCGGTAACGAGTATCGCCATTTTGTCGGCATTCGCCAGCATACCTCTATTGACAAGATGTGCATCGGTTGCGGCATGTGCTCGTCCGTTTGTCCCAACGAGGCAATCGGTCCTGTGCCTAATCCCAACGAGCACCGATCCCAGTTCCACATGAACCAGAAGGGTGAAGCCTGGAAACGTGGCGGCCGCCGTAATGCACCGGGCAGGACCATCCTTGACCGTATCTCATTTGGCCGGATCTCCATGCTTACCGATCCGGCCCTGGATGCCGGGCGGCATGAATTCAGTACCAATACGATCCTGGGGCGTATACTGCCGCCTGAAGAATATCTTCGCCGTAGGGCCGCTGGTGAGTGGATCCCGCCCACCCGCGAAATCTTCCCCTTTGTGATCGGCTCGATGTCCTTTGGTGCCCTGTCGCCCAACATGTGGCTTGGTCTCCTTCAAGGCGTGGCCTACTGTAACGAGGTGCTGGGAATTCCCGTGGTTATGGCCACCGGTGAGGGCGGTTGTCCTCCCTGGGTGCTCAAGAGCCCGTTTCTCAAGTACATTATTCTGCAGATCGCCTCCGGTTATTTTGGCTGGGATGAGATTATCCGTGCTATTCCTGAGATGCAGTGCGACCCGGCAGCCATTGAGATCAAGTACGGCCAGGGTGCCAAGCCCGGTGACGGTGGTCTGCTGATGTGGTTCAAGGTCTCCAAGCTGATCGCCCGTTTGCGCGGTGTACCGGAAGGTGTTGACCTGCCTTCACCGCCGGTCCATCAGACACTCTACTCCATTGAGGAGAGTGTCATGAAGATGATCCAGACCATGTCCATGGCCTTTGGGTTTCGGGTGCCGGTGTATCCCAAGATCTCCGGTTCCACTTCAGCTAAGTCCGTACTCAACAACCTGGTGCGTAATCCGTATGCAGGCGGTATGCTGATCGATGGAATCGACGGCGGTACCGGTGCGGCCTATAACGTATCCCTGGATGCAACCGGCCATCCCATTGCCTCCAACCTGCGTGAGTGTTACCTGGAACTGGTTGCCCAGGGCCGTCAAAATGAGATTCCGCTCTTTGCAGCCGGTGGAGTGGGCAAGAACGGCAATGTTACCCAGAACGGCATGGCTCTGATCATGCTTGGTGCCTCGGGCGTCCACATCGGCAAGTACATCATGCAGTCCAGTGCCGGTTGTCTTGGCAATGAGATGGGACGTTGCAATGTCTGTAACGTTGGCATCTGCCCTAAGGGTATTACCAGCCAGAATGAAAAACTGTTCCGCAGGCTTGATCCGGACGATGTTGCCCAGCGGGTGGCTGACACCTTCATGTCAATCAGGACTGAAATGAAAAAGATCATGGCCCCACTCGGCAGATCGCAGAGCCTGCCCATCGGCATGTCTGATGCCTTGGGTATTGACGATGCCGACGCCGCAGAGCGATTGAAGATCAAGTATACCTGCTGATATCAGGGGACAGAAGACAGAGAACGGAAAACAGATCACTTTGGTGGTTGCACAGGGCGGTTACTCACTCCCTGACACCTGATACCTGATACCTGATACCTATAAAATGAGTGATAAAAAAATTGTAACGGTAAGCGGCAAGGATGCAAACGGCCTGCGCTTAACCTCGAAGATATTTGAGGAAGAGGTACGCGGAGCCGCCGCAGCTGCTGATGAATTGATCCTGGAGTCGTTTGGCCAGCATAATATCGGGTTGCGCTTAGGAACTGAAGATCATCCCCTGACCCTTCATATAACCGGTCCCGCCGGTCAGCGGCTCGGTTGCATGGGGCATCCCGGCGCTACCATAATCAGTGAAGACTCGGCCTCGGATGATGTTGGTTATCTCAATATCGGGGCTGATATCATTGTCAAGGGAGATGCCACCAACGGTGTCTGTAATGCCATGGCCGGCGGCCGGGTGATGATCGGCGGTTCCATTGGTGCCCGTGGTTTGACTATGACCAAGTGGAATCCCGAGTATGCAAAACCCGAGATGTGGGTATTGGGCTCAGTGGGTGATACTTTTGCCGAGTTCAACTGCGGTGGTATCGGCATCATCTGTGGTCATGAGTCAAAAAATGCAGACAACGTGCTGGGCTATCGTCCCTGTGTCGGCATGGTCGGTGGTCAGGTCTATTATCGCGGTAAGACCGATGACAGTTATTCCCGTACCAATGCCAAGCTGACCAAACCCACGGACGAAGAGTGGCAGTGGCTTATTGATGGGCTGCCCGGCTATCTTGAGGCCATTGGACGGACGGAACTGTTTGATACGCTAAGCAAACGTGATGAGTGGAATCTGCTTACCGCCATCACACCCCAGGAACGGGCGCTGATGTTTTCCGGCCCCATGCCCATGGCCGAGTTTGCCAAGCGGATCTGGAGTCAGGGGTTTGGTGGTGGTGATCCTTTGCGAGACCTTGCTCCCGGACTGGAGCGCACACTGATTGGTGTTGTCGAATCAGGGGAAATGCGGCGGCGCAAGCCCTTCTGGGCAAACCGTGATTCTGCAGCGCCCTGTACCTATTACTGCCCCATGCATATCCCAACCATTGATCGGCTGCGTCTGATCCGGGATGGCAAGACCGACGAGGCCTATGAGATGCTGCTGCGCTACACGCCGTTTCCGGCCTCTGTTTGCGGTACTATCTGTCCCAACCTCTGTATTCAGAACTGTTCCCGGAAAAAGGTGGATTATTCCATTGACGTTTCCGTACTCGGCAATGCGGTTCGTACTGTTGAGCCGCCTAAGGCCAAACCGTCCACAGGTCACAAGGTGGCTATTATCGGAGGTGGTCCTGCCGGTATGGGTGCGGCCTGGCATCTGGCCCTGGCCGGTATTGAGGCTCATATTTTTGAAAAAGCCGACCAGCTGGGTGGTAAGCTTGCCCTGACCATTCCCTGGGAGCGTTTGTCCAAAGCGGTCTGGGACATGGAGGTTGAACGGTTTCTGAAAGAAGACAATATCGTTGTCAACCTGGGCGTAACCATGACCCGGGAAAAGATTGAGCAGCTGAAAAAAGAGTTTGATTATGTGATCATTGCCGTTGGTACCCACCAGCCAAAAATTATTCCATTCCCGGGCCATGATCGCGTTATTCCGGCCCTGGATTACCTGAAGGCAGCCAAGAGCAATAACCCCATGAAAACCGGCAAGCAGGTGGTTATTATCGGTGCCGGTAATGTGGGCTGTGACGTTGCTGCTGAATGTTATCGCCTGGGTGCCGAAGAGGTTACCATGGTGGATATCCAGAAGCCGCTGGCCTTTGGCGTGGAGCGTGATGCGGCCGAGGCCCTTGGCGCTACCTTCAAGTGGCCGGTCATGACCAAAGAGGTGACTGAGAAGGGATTGGTCACGGACAAGGACGAGCTGATCCCGGCCCAGACCGTGATTATATCCATCGGTGATGTGCCTAGTCTGCCGTTTCTGCCCGAGAGTGTTGAACTGGTCAAGGTTGCCGGTGGATCCTGGATCAAGACCGATGATGCCGGTCGTACCAGTGATGACAAGATCCTGGCCATTGGCGATGTGGAACGACCCGGCCTTGCCACCAATGCTCTGGGTGCAGCCAAGCGTACTGCGGAATACCTCATTGCCACTTTCAACAACACTAAGTGGCTGCCTTTCAACAAGAAGCTGATCCAGTATGAGTCCCTGACCATTGCTCATTACGATCCGGCTGAAGAGAAGGGCGACACGGAAAATCATCAGGCCGCCCGATGCCTGAGCTGTGGATCCTGCCGTGACTGCCATCTCTGCGAAACCATCTGTCCCACCCACGCCATTTCAAGGCGTGAACTGGTGGCCGATGATACCAGCAAGGTAAACTATGAGTATGTTTCTGATGACTCCAAGTGCATTGCCTGTGGTTTCTGCGCTGATACCTGTCCCTGTGGTATCTGGACGATGAGGCCGTTTTAGGAAGGACAGGTATAAGGTGTAAGGTATTAGGTAGAAGTTTTAAAGAATACCGCCTTTGGCGGTTGTTTGTGAAAGGGTTCAGGTGTCTGTTACAGCAGATGCTTGAACCCTTTTCTTTTCCAGGGACAAAAATGCCAGGGATCAAAGGCGGGCAAGACAAGTTTTCTAAAATTAATGCCTTTGTAAAAGAAAGTTCTGAATAGGGAAGAATTGGAAGATTCTGGTCTGTCCACTATTCCTTCCATTCCCCCTTATCCTGATGTGGTATTCTGGGGACATAGTACTGTTTATTGTCATGGACAACTACTTAAGGCCACCTTGAATAATTGCTTTTTCGCCCAATCTCTGTGTCACAGTAAAATGAAAAATGCTCACATATGACTAATATGCTGCGTTTTTTAATTTTCCTGTTCCTCGGAGTCTGCGCTTACCTGACCTTGAACGAAAAATCTAATTATTCAAGGTACCCTTAAATAGTATTGTGTCCGTATGCCGTAATCGGTTGTTATTCTCGCAGGTTAAAGTCCTGCAGGGGGAGTTGTCCGTACGCCTCCTTAGCACCGGGTAGCAGCGTCTGGGTAACCAGGGGTTGTAAGTTTTCTATGGGCAAAAGATGCAGGCCGTAACGAAAGTGAACCTACGTGTAGCCTCGTCAACTAAGTTGGAGATGCCGACCTTCAGGACATTAAGGGAAGGCCGCAAGTCCCACCAGGACCGGCTGGTCACTTTTGTCGAATACTGGGAGGATAAGCCCCACAAGGGTATCTGGGTTAGTAAAAGAGGGCGTTTGCAGTTTATTGATGATGTAGACCAACCGGATGTTAAGAATAGTGATTCGACAGTTATGAGGAAAGGGTCGCCGGAAGCAGAAGAGCAATTAGCAATCGCCCCTAATCCCTAGTCCCTGCAGTTTTATTTCAAGGCACCCTCAAGTCTTTTTTATGGCATCCTTTGCATTTGGTCGGCCCTGCGTCCTTGCCTGCTTTTTTTAGATCTAAGTGGCAGACTTTGCAACGGGCATGGGCTGCTTTTTTGAAGGTATCGAGTTTTTTATCTATTCCTGCCTTGGTGTTGTGGCAGGCCTCGCATTTTTCTTTCTTCTGGTCGTCCTTGTAGGGGACCGGTTTGCCGTCAGCGTCCTTTGTATGGTGACAGGTTTCGCAGTCAAATGCTTCCTGGTGTTGAGCATGGGGAAAGAAAGCGAGTTTCGTCTTTTTTGCCGGATCAATCGTGGCCTTCAGGATCATTTCCGTCGGCCCCTTGTCTGCTGCCTGGCTGATACCGACAAGTAGTGCCAGGCTGAACAGCAGTACGCTCAGGATAGAGAGAGATTTTTTCATGGCTATCACCTCCTCAGTTGTTTGAAAGAATGAAACAAAAAAGGCTGTCCCCTGGGGACAGCCTTTTTTATGTCATTATGTAGAGAGACTGCCGTTATTTTTTCTTCTTGGGATGGCAGGTAGTACATTTTTTCAGGTCTTTTTTAGCTTCATCCTTTTTGGCTTCTGCCGTATGGCATTTCTTGCAGTTACCATGACCGGCACCCTTCATGGTGTCAAGTTTCAGGGGTTTTTTGCCGCCAATATCGATGGTTTTACCGGCGAGTTTTTCAGCATTGTGGCAGGTGGCACATCCTTCGGTCTTCTGGCCCTCTGCATAAGGAATTTGTTTACCATCATCAGCCATACCATGATGACAGTCGCCACATTTCAGCGTTTCCTGATGCTTGGCATGGGGGAACTGAGCCGGCTTCGGCTTTTTCGCATCGCCTTTCATGGTAATGTCTGCCTTGCCCTTGTCAACTTTATCAGCCAGACTTATGCCGGCAAAACCCAGTGAACACAGAAAAGCAAGCGCTACGCCACAAATTAATGCCTTTTTCATTTTGGAACTCCTCCTTCTTGAAATTAATGAACTTTTTTATGAATCGACATTCATTATGGTGATATATAACGCGTAGATCATATCTTGTCAAGCAAGCAACTATTGGCGGGTGGTTTTCCTCTACGATTTCCGGCAGCATAGGCATGTCCATCATTATTTTTTTATAGTAAATGATGCAAAACCATGCGTTGACGGGCGCGTGATTCCTTTAAAAAAAGCCTTGGCTGAAATCGTTCAGCCAAGGCTTTTTTTAAAAATGCTGTAAACGGGCACTGTATCAGCTGGAACCGTAACTATGCAGGCCGGAAAGCAGGAAGTTTACGCCGAAATAGGTGAAGAAGACGGAGATGAAACCGATAATGGCCAGCCAGGCAATTCTGCTGCCGCTC
>JAUWLT010000287.1 GCA_030613515.1 Desulfobulbaceae bacterium | reverse complement strand
CATGAAACAGCAAAATGACCTGCTGTTGGTGACTGAGAACGATACGGTCCAGTTCTTTCTGGACGGGGCAACTCCGGTCGCACACTTGTCCCGGGAGCAGTTTAAATTTGTCAGTGCCGCGTCAAGATATTTTGGTCATATGCCTGACCAGGAGCAACTGCCGGTCTGGTTGTGGGCCGGGAGCCTGGATTTACCGAAGGATCATTCGCAACCAATTCATAGTGCACACCACCCGCAACCAGAACCTGCGTATTGCAGATGAAGATCTACCGCCAAAGAAGAAACCGGGTGGTCAGAGGAGCACGGTTCGTACTGCGATTGTGGGAACAACGTAATTCTCACAATAATCAGGGAGAGAAGGAATCCAGCGGCCGACGGCAGGGCCTTTGACAGTAGAGTCCATCAGAAAGGTTTGCCTCCATTGCTGATCACCCAGATCACCAGTGCAAGAATTAAAAGAAAATATCCGTACACTGGAATATTTCTTATGAAATTTCTTGTTTTTTTAGCGTTGAAGATTGCAATGCTACCGCCTAACAGGTGAACAATTCCGACAACCGTCATTGGAAAGACAGTAGAAGGGACCTCAGATGCGTCCTGATCAAGATTCACCCAGATTATATATGCCCCAATGGTAAAAGATATAAAACAAAAAACAGTCATCCTGTCAGCTGTCTGCTGGCACTGTTGTCGTTGTTCCTGATCCATTGAAAGTTAAACGGGTTAGAGAATAGTGAGTTCACAAATATTGATTACAGCTTCTATATTATTAGCAGAAATAAAACATAGTTACAAGCCGACTGAACAGTGCCCCCGGATATTTTTTCCGGGGGCTGGCTGTTGCCTCAATGGGGCAGCAGTTGGGTCATTTCAACAAGGCGAATAAATTCAGCTCGATATCCTTCAACGTCAGCACCCTTTGCTCCTCGCGCAAGGCCAAGTACTGTTTCGTAATCGATTTTTCCACTCAACTCCGATTCAGTGAGCAACATGCCGTAGGCGGCAACAGAAGCAGCAAAGCGGAAGTCATTGCTGGTGTTGTTCAGATTGATAGCAGCTTCCTGGACAACGCTGGTGAGCAAGGAGGACCGGGTTGTCTGCAAGGGTTTGTAGCGCAGCTTGATGGTCATCAGTTCGCCGGAAATTTTCGCATTGGTTCCAGACTTCACCTGCTGGTACTTGAGCGCATCCACGGAAGGCATGTCATCGCTACCTGCCGGCACCAGCTCATACAGGGCGGTGACGGTATGGCCGACCCCGATCTCACCCGCGTCTTTCTTATCATCATTAAAATCTTCGTCAGCCAGTGTTCGATTTTCATATCCGATGAGCCGGTAGGCCCCGACCTTTTCCGGATTAAATTCAACCTGAATTTTTACATCGCGGGCCAGGGCAAACAGGGTGCCGCTCATCTCTTTGACCAAGACTTTTTTGGCTTCCAGCAGGTTGTCGATGTATCCGTAATTGCCGTTGCCCTTGTCAGCCAGAATTTCCATGGTGTCGTCATGGTAATTTCCCATGCCAAAGCCCAGCACAGTCAGGTAAATTCCTGATTCTCTTTTTTCTTCAATAAGTTTCTGCAGTTCTCCACGGCTTGTGGTTCCGACATTGAAGTCTCCATCCGAGGCCAGGATGATTCGATTATTGCCCCTTGGCATGAACACCTGCTCCGCCAGTCTGTACGCCGTAACAATGCCGCTGGATGCATTGGTTGATCCTCCTGCTCCCAGTGTATCAATGGCTGTAAAGATTTTCTGTTGTTCCGAGCCCGCTGTTGGTTGCAGGGCAATACGGTCATTACCGGCATACACAACCATGGACACCCGGTCATCTTTGCCCAGCTGTTTGACCAGCATCTTCATTGATTGCTTTAACAGCGGCAGTTTGTTATGGGCAGACATGGAACCTGAAACATCAATAAGGAACACCAGATTTGACGGTGGCAACTCTTTCGTATCAATATTTTTTGCTTTCAGGCCTATCCTGACCAACTGATGACTATCATTCCAGGGACAGGGACCAAGTTCGGTCGTCACAGAAAAGGGATGTTTACTTGATGGTTGCGGATAAGAGTAGGAAAAATAGTTAATCATCTCCTCAATCCGGACAGCCCCGGTCGGCGGCATGATCCCCTGATTGATAAAGCGCCGGATATTGCTATACGATGCCGTGTCTACATCAATAGAAAAAGTGGACAACGGATCGTTGCCGACATTGATGAAGCCGTTTTCGGTAACCCCATTATAAGACTCTGTATTCCAGGTAGGAGTGGACATGGCAACAGCATCAACTCCGGGTGATGTGGGCAGGGAAACACCCATAGCCCTGACTGCTTTCACCTTTTTACCTGCACTGCGGTTTGTCTCCATATCTTGCAGAAAGAGTGTGTAGCCCTTTTCGTCTTCTTGTATGGGCACAGCAGAACTGACTGATTGTGCAGCAAGCGATGGGGATTTGCTGATCTCCTCTTTCAGTTCAGGTGATTCCCGGGATCCGGAGCATCCAGTAAAAGTAAGGATGAGGATGATGGACGCGAGCTGTTTTCTGATTTTCATTGTGTGTCTCCCTGGTTGAAATTAATTGTTCCGGATAGCCGTGTAGGCTGTTCCTGTTATCTGCTGTTCAGGTTGACGGACAGTAGAAGAG
>JAUWLT010000216.1 GCA_030613515.1 Desulfobulbaceae bacterium | reverse complement strand
AAAAGAGGAGAATAACCATGCGTAAAATTTCAAGAAGTAACACCAGAAAAACTAAATCAAAAGAGCCAAAATATTGTGCGTTGCTGGACAAGCCCTGCATAGGCGCACAGTGCGCCCAGCACTATGACATGTTCGACAAATGCACCTTTGAGCTCATTCCGTACAACATGTACCCCTTGACAGTTGCAACCCAGGAACTCGTAGAAATTAATCATGACTGTTACCACCGGTAAAAAACTGACCCATTTTTCAGGGTTAAACTGACCCACTGAGAAATTGCTTGTTTTGGGATATCTGTGGTACTGAGCACCGGTTTAGTGACCCGTATGTATGGTGGATATGCCCTGGTTCCTCCCTGCAACGGAGGGAGCCCGTAGGGCGACTGGAGTTGCAGGGAGGAACCAGGGCAGCATGAAGGTCCTGATTTAGACCTCAGGCGTATTTGTTTTGAATCAGCTTACAGCGTAGTGAAAATCAAGAGGACTCAGCATTGAGCTGTTGTGATTCATGCAGGCGCCAGGATGGCCCCTGGATATTGATAATAATGGAGTGATGCACCATACGGTCGACAATGGCGGTGGTGATGACCGGATCTCCGAGATAATCTCCAAGTTCCTTAAAATCGATATTTGTTGTAATCATAGTCGATTTTTTACAATACCGACCGTCAATTACCTTGTGGAACAGATTGGCATTATATGCATTCTGCTGTTCGAGCCGGTCAAAGCCCACCTCATCAATCAACAGGATATCAGGGGAAAGATACTGTTTGAGCTTTTTGTCCATCGTGTCATCGGCCAGACTGGAAAGGAGTTCAGCGAGCATGTCCGCTGCCGTAGTATAACGGCAGCTGTATGTTTTCCTGCAACCAATGAGTAAAAGAGATTTTGCAATATGGCTCTTGCCGGTTCCTGAGTTACCGGCAAGAATAAGTCCTTGTTTGCGTTGGACGAAGTCGAGATTGGCAAGTTCCATGATCCTGGCTTTGTCCAGTCCCTTCTGGAACGAGAAGTCAAAGTCGGAGAGCAGTTTTCTTTCCGGCATCTTTGACTGTTTGATACGCCGTTCGATCCTGCGCTGGATCAGGCCGTCGGCTTCCAGGGTAAACAACCGTTCCAGAAGTTCCGTGGTCGGTGTTTCCTCTTGCGCGGCCCGGGCGAGTTCGTCATCAAGGACTCCGGCTATTGTTTTAAGTTTCAGGATGTTCAGACTTTCCCTGATCCTGTTCAGCTTGTCGGTTGTCATCTTTTTTCGTTCCTCCCATCAGGGAATCATATTCCTCTAATGATCGTTGCTGAATTTCCGGCAAAGCATTGCGTAACTCAGCTGCCGCTTTTTCATTTCTGACAGCTTCCAGAGTACGGGGTCTTGATTTTGCTCTGAGAATCCTCTCAACGGCCTTACAGTCATAGGCATGGTAACGGCAGGCATGTCCCATGGCTTTATCGATATCTTCACAGAAATATTTTTCTTTCTGTCGTAAAATATACCGAGCGTGAAAGCCGCAATTCCTTGAATGTTTTTCTTTAAGTCCATCCAGAAAACAACGACTATGTTCGCCGATGGCGATAAACTGATCCCGTACCGGTTCCAGACCATACCGTACTTTGCGAGATCCATGAATAGCGGCGCCGCTGATCTTGGTCACAGATCCTGCCGGCAGCCGTTGGTGATGAACCAGCAAACTAAGATCTGCCGAGTAGATCATGATCTCATGTTCGGTCGCCTTCAAGGTCAGAATGTCGGCCACATATTCGTACGGGACAGGATAACGGTTGGTCTCAAACTCGATATAGCCATCAATATTGCAGACTCGTAGAAACACCTCGGCACTGTCATACGGGTGACGCGGCAAGGGGCGCAGTGCATCCAGTTCCTGTTCCAGGAACAACTCCAGGGGCGGACGACCAGTGGTATTGTGGATGTGGGGATCTGACGTGTTCCGCAACCACCATACGGCGCAGGCCTTCAGATCATCAAGATCCCGGAATTTGCGTCCACCCAGCAGGTTGTTTTCAACATACTGGAAGGGCCTCTCAACCTTGCCCTTGGTTTTTGGTCGTCCTCGTTGACAGGCTATAGGCCGACAGTGGTAATGGGTGATAAAGGCGGAATACGCAGGGTTGAACACCGGCTGCCCTGCTTCCCAGCGCAGAACAACGGTCTTTTCACTGTCATACAGGCATTGGTGCGGCACACCACCAAAGTGGTTGAATGTATCCTGATGGCGTCGGATCAGGGTATAAAAATCCCGACGGGGTGTAAAATCAATATACTGCCGCCTTGAAAAACCCAGGATATACGAAAAACAGTTGACCAAGGCTTTGCCGGTACGGGTAAAATTAATGGTGTAGGGACTCCAGTCCATCTGTCCCTGAAGGCCGGGTTCCGTCTCAAAGCGAACCACCGGGGTCTTCTTGGGTAAAGGACGAAGGATGCGCAACCGCTCCCGAAGGATACTGATACCGCCGAGATAACCGCTGTCTTTCAATTTTTCGAAAACCCGTTGACCGGTGATATTGGGAAACTCCTTGAGAATTGCCTTGATCTGATCTTCAAAAGGATCCAGTTGGCTGGCCCGGATAATGATTTTTTTCTGTTTTTTCCGGACAATCTCATGGCCATGGTCCCGCTGGTCGTCATACTTACGTAAAATGCGACGTACTGTATTACGGCTGATGGAAAAATTCCTGGCGAGCGCCCGGATACTCCAGCCCTCGCCATGCATGGCGACCAGGTGATGTTCCAATTCTGCCCGATTTCTGATAAAGGGAATCATGGTTTTTCTCCAGGATCGATGCTGTGTTGTAGATCACTGCGTACCTGCTCCAAGCTGATCATGGCCTGTTTGCAGCAATTGATGAGCAGTAGTTCTTCCTTTTCCGTAAACTGGCCCAGTTCCGTGGAGCTGATGGCACACGCCACACCAAGACAATGACGTTCCATGATCAGCAGTTTACGTTGCAGCTCATTTACAAGGGGATTGAGATTCTTATCCTGGACGATGTTCACTTGGTCTTCGGGACGAAGGAGTTCCCAGGGACTCGAAAGGATGGAGGCATGCTCATGCTTAGGCCTCGTCAGTAAAGCCGCCGTGATCTTTCTGGTTTCACGGCAGTTCAGTTGGTGTTTATTTATCACCTCCAAAAGAGACTCCTGGTTGCCACGTGGCAACCGGGCCAGATCCCGCCCCATGCTGACGGGTATCAACCCCAGCTTAATGCTGCTTTGCGCTTCATCGCATAATCGCTCTATGAGAGCTATCCGCCGGCAGACCCAGCTCTTGTGGCGACCGAGCAGAGTAGCGATCTCCACCTGAGTTAATTTGTCTTCATGACAAAGAGAATGCACCACCAACGCCTCTTCCATGCTGCTGATGGATTTACCGACCCAGTTCAACTGCATAATAACCGCCTTGCTACCACGATCATTCAACTCCAGGACACGGGAACGGAGATGGGGAAAGGACAGCGCAAGACCTCCCCGAAGCCGCTTAAAACCATCAAGAAGTTCATATTCATTTGCACCGCTTCGGGTAACCACCACCGGGGTCAACTGCCCATACTTTTCCAGAGAGCGGATCATGGCCTTATCCGCCTTAGGATTGATGATCCGCAGCCCGGCATAGCGTTCCCCAAATTGATCAATGGAAATATCTATTTTTTCCTGTGCTGTCTCTGCCATCTTTGCTCTCCTTTAAAGATGAACAAAGATAACTCAGGGCGACCTCATTTGGCTATCACCTCTT
This sequence comes from Desulfobulbaceae bacterium, assembly GCA_030613515.1. GTDB lineage: Bacteria > Desulfobacterota > Desulfobulbia > Desulfobulbales > Desulfobulbaceae > Desulfobulbus_C. Next base: position 780 of record JAUWLT010000216.1, on the reverse strand, counting down.
GAACGGCTTCTCGGGGGTAGTCGTTCAGATTCTCATGAAATATCAGAATGTTGCACTCGTATCGCCCCTTGAACGGCTCTTAAGAGTACTCGTGCCATATATTCTGTAATTACAAACTGTTGCTTGCCGATCACCTCTTGAATCACTTCTTGGGGCAGTTTGGACGATTTTCCGGATTTCGGCATTTGAGGGGGTGGGTTCTCGGGAGATGCTTTCTGGTTTTGGCTGGCCTGAAGTTTCTTGCTCAAGTGGATGGCCTGAAAATACGCACGGTTTTGTCGATTCCATTGCGAACATTTTTTGGCATGCCATTTATCTTTGCATTCCTTGGTTCCACAAGTTTTTTGACGATCTCCAACACGTGGATTTGGCGCAAACCATTTTCTGCATATTCGGCAGGGACGCTTCTTGATGTAACTGTTGCTTGCCATGGTGTCCTCCTGGATGACTCAGGAAAACAACGGCAGAAGAAAAAGAAAAGGGGGGGGTGGGTCTCTAAATCGGTGCGATTGAATTACGTGCACCGGTCAGGTGGGTCAGTTCCTCACCGCTGGGTGGGTCAATTCTTGGCCGGTGGTAACATGTCAGGACGCTACAGTTGTTAAATAACATGGTCCAGATCCGCACTACAAAAAAACTCCACCATCATCAGGTGAACGGGGTTAGCAGGTCAAGTTTCAGCGTTGGCCATCACAAATAGTTCTTCTACCTCAAGACAACCTCCCACTGAGGGCATCTGTTACGGGGAAATTTTCGAGCATATGGGCGTGCTGCCTTGCC
>JAUWLT010000194.1 GCA_030613515.1 Desulfobulbaceae bacterium | reverse complement strand
AACCTGAACAGGAAAAGCCTGCGAAAGGGTCTCAGGAGACTGAAACTGCTGAGGGGTAACGCAAACGTGGGCACTACCCACAATTTTGAAAGGCACAGGATTTTCCTGTGCCTTTTTTATTTGATCACCATCCGACTTCTGCCGGAGTCCGGCAACCATTGGAATGTTGTAGGAGCCCAGTCCCCTGGGCGATAGAGGGGAGATGGAATTGTATCCACCTGCATTTTCGCCCAGGGGACTGGGCTTCTACACAAAATGACAGTATCAGGTGGTCTTGAGCGGTAATCAGTTTTTTGTGAGGTGTTGAAGATGAAAAAACCACAGGTCATGGGCATACTCAATGTAACCCCGGATTCTTTCTCCGATGGCGGCAGTTTTACTACTGAGGAGGCAATCATCCGCCTGGTTCAGCAGATGATTGCAGATGGTGTCGACATCATCGACGTGGGCGGCGAGTCAACCCGGCCCTTTGCAGAGCCTGTTCCGGAACAGGAGGAATTAAACCGCGTTATTCCTGCAATCAAAGCCATCCGCCAAATTTCTTCCACCATCCCGGTTTCCATTGATACCACCAAGGCGTCCGTTGCCGGGACAGCACTTGCTGCCGGTGCCACCATGGTCAACGATATCTCTGCCCTGCGTTCTGACACGGAAATGGTTGAGATAGTCAAAGGGTATGACGGACCAGTGATTATCATGCACATGCAGGGAACGCCCGGCGATATGCAGGTGAAGCCGCATTATGAGGATGTGGTTGCAGAGATATGTACATTCTTTACCGACCGTATAACCTGGATGGAAAAACAGGGTATTGATCCGGGCCGGATTATTATCGACCCCGGTATTGGCTTTGGCAAGACCCTTGACCATAACCTGACTCTATTAAGAAACATTCAAGAGTTTAAGAAACTCGGACATCCTGTCCTGATCGGCCATTCCCGCAAATCTTTTTTTGATAAACTGCTACGGATTCCGGTGGAAAAACGGGATTGTCCGTCAGCCATCGTATCCGCCCTCTGCGCTAAACAGGAGGCAGATATTTTGCGTGTTCATGATGTAGCAAAGACTGTTGCCGCTATTCGGTTGGCATCAGTTTTGTGAAACCGCAGGAAAAAGGCTTGGGAGATGGAGGGACAAATCTATCTCATTGGTGTTTATTAGGATTCCCGCTTTATTTCGTCAGTGAGTTTTTTTTCTATACGTTCGCGGGCATCGGCAGGAAGAGATTGATCAGATGTTTCATCAGTTCCACCGTTGCGGCGGAGTACTGATCGAATGAAAAGCAGTTGTTGTTGGTAGCGCCTGCACAGAGCACACATCATCAGGTGAAACCGGATGCCCATGCGTTTGTATAATGGCAGTTTCCGGTCCATGGACTCTGAGATCATGCGGGTTATTTTTTTGCAGCTGAATATCCAGTGACGCATGGAGCCCCCCCCTATTTCCCGTTGCCAAACCAGTTTACTTCAAGACAACGCCTGAGCAGCATTCGTGCCCTGTACAGCAGGACCCAACAGTTATTTTTTCCTGTTTGAAACAACTCGCATATTTCACCGGTTGTCGCACCTTCCATCTCTCGCAGGGTATAGGCCAGTGACAGTTTTTCTGGCATGTCCGCCAGGCAGGCATGGATCACACCCATAAGTTCTTTACGCTCATATACATTTTTGGGATCTCCGCCCCAGTCACCCGGTTTAATTTTCCATTTTTCTTTTTTGTCAAACAGGTTGTCCAGGCTACAGGCAAAAATATCAAGATTCTCATCACCCTGCTCAGGATTCAATTTCCTGTAATAATCCATCACTTTATGTTTCAATATACCTGTCAGCCAAGTTCTTACAGTAGACTGCCCGGAAAATGTTTTCCGGGAACGATAGGCAGCGAGTAAGGTGTCCTGGACCAGATCTTCCGCGGTAAAGGAATCTTGAACCCGGGCACGGGCATACCGATACAGTGCGTCACCATACTGATTCAACCAGGTTACGGGATCATTTCCTTGTTTTCTCACTGCCGGCATAGTTTTTCCTGTTTTCATGATATGGTATTGTAAACATATCATGAAAACAGATCATCAACCCGGCTTTTTTACTGTTCTGTTTCTCTCCCGCTTAAAAAGGTGATGATATCTGATTTTTCCTGATCAGAGAGGAAGCCGGGGTCACCCATGGTATCTGCCATTCGGCTGACAGTGGCAGTCCATTCCTGCCTGTTTTTTCCGGCCCCGAAAACTCTGTCCAGATCATGACAGACACTGCATTTACGGGAGACAAGAGTTTTTCCAATCTCTTTCTCCAGGCTGACACCACTTTTTTTCTGTCTCTTTTTTTGTTGCTCGATCAGGTAGTTGAGCACCTGCTTCACGTCAAAGGTGGTGATATTTGGTGAGTCCAGCAGTGCCATCTTGTTGATGGTCCCGGCCCAACCTGCCTCACTTTTATAGGCCCGATACACCCGCTCAAGACTGTGGCATTTACTGCATTTCCTGTTCATAATCGCCTTGCCGAGTTCCAGGTCCAGCACATCATTATCCAGGGCCGAAAGAGTAGTATAGGTAAGATTTGAACGATGCAGGACATAGTACCCGGCTGTAATTCCGGTCAGCCCAAAAGAAAGCGTGAAGATAGCAATGCCTAACATGGGCAGCTTTGTACTGAGTTGAGGATGTCGCCGCACCACCAGCACTTTGATTACAACCAGGGGAATCAGGATTAAGGCCAGGACAATGTGGAATACGGCTCGGGCTGTCAATTCTTCCTGAAAACCGGCTACCTTGCGGATCATGAATACCAGCATCAGGGTAAAGAGAGAAAGAAACAGATAGCCGAGAATTTTGTGAACGCGAATCCAGGTAAGTGAGCCAGCGAGACTCCGACCGGTTTTTCCGGTATGGTCTCGTGTCCTGCCGGTCATTTCCAACATGATGAAGACGGTCACTCCACCGAGGATGATAAACAGTGTTGCCAGCACGGATATGATAAGAGGACTCATATGATCTTCCTCAGGCTAAAGAGATACTGGTTATTCTCGACAGCTCAGGGTCAAGTGAGACAAGGTCATCTCTGTCAAGGTCGTGGATTGATGATTTGCCGCAGATGCGGGCCATAGATTTCACTTCCTCTGTTGCTGCAGCAATAAAATTTGCCACCCGAGCGGCCCCCTGTTCAACATCAAGTCGTTTTCGCAGTTTTTTGTCCTGGGTGGCAATACCGTATGGACAGCTGCCGAGGTGACACTGGCGCAGATAGGTACAGCCAAGCGCTATTTTCAGTGCTCCGGCCATGTACACGCCATCGGCACCAAGGGCAATGGCCTTAGCAATGTCTGCCGGGTGCCGAATGCCTCCGGCTGCAATCAGGGTAACCCGATCCCGCAGAGCATGCCGGTCCAGAAAATCAGCTATGCGGGGCAGGGAGTAAATAAGCGGCAGGCCGACATGATCTTTTACCGTGACCGGAGCAGCTCCGGTCCCTCCCTCGCCGCCATCGATGACCAGTACATCCGGAATATTTTTCTGCTTGAAAACAGCAGTCAGATCTTTGTCAAGATGCCCGCCGACAAATTTCAAGGACACGGGTTTTCCTCCTGTCAGTTCACGTAATTCCAGGATTTTTGCAGAAAGATCTGTTGCATTTTTAATATCATCGTGCACTGCCGGAGACCGGGCCATCTTTCCTTGCGGGATCTGGCGAACAGCTGCAATTTCCGCCGTTACCTTTGCTCCGGGCAGCTTGCCACCCATGCCGGGCTTAGCTCCCTGAGAGATTTTGATCTCGATCATATCCGCTTGCTGCAACCGCTCTTTGCTGATACCGAAGCGGCCGGTGGAATACTGCAGGGTGATACGCTCGGCAAGCTCTCTCTCCTCATCCAGCATCCCACCCTCGCCGGTATTGGCAATTGTACCGGCCAGCGATGAAGCAAGGGCAAGGGCCATCTTTGCCTCTTTGCTCAGTGCTCCATAGGACATGGCTGCATTCAGGATCGGGGTCTGGAGCAGGAGAGGCTGCCCGGCTGTTTTACCAAGCACAACTTTTGACCTCACGCCTACCTCATCAGCCAGAGGCAACTTGTATATTTGGCCGGGAAGAAAGATCAGATCATCCATATTAAGAAACGACCTTGCCGTTCCCTTACCCTCAAGGTAATAGGAGCCTGTTTCCGCCATGGACCTGATCATACGCCTGGTGTTCACATCCCAGTTGCCGAAATTATCCGCTCCGGAATCGTGGAAAAAGACATTGGCAGGCGTGTTACAGGTTGGGCAAAAATGAAAATCAATATTTCCCACATGCAGATACCCGCACACTGGGCAGCGATAGGTTGTCATAAAAGAAATCTCCTAAAACAAAATCCAGCCATCTCAATTACCAAGTACAAAGGCGTCATACACCTTCCAGCCGCTTAACGCCTGCAGGAGTGCCAGAATGATAAGCAGTAGATTGGCGCTGCCATGAATGAGCGGGAGAAGGACACGCTGTTTTTTTCGTTTATGCATATACCAGCCGGAAATAAGGCCAAACAGGATCAGCGGCAAGATTACAAAAAATCTGTTTCCATGGCTTCCTGTAATAAGAAGGCCGTGCCAGTACACCTTCACCATGACCAACCCAAGAGACATGCCGACTAACCAGAGCAGCAGCGCAATAGTCCCTAAGCGCACATGGCGCTGCCACTGAAAAAGAGTTTTCTGTCGCATATATGGAGCCGTCGAAATCGACCGACTCCAAGCAACAGCACATACAGGGCCAGCAGGGTTGCGGCCAGCTGGATAACGGGATGGATAATCAGCATGATCAGCAATATTCTCCCGGTGATAAATCTAATTATTCAAGGTAGTCTAATTACTTAAACTCATGTACCAGAACAAAATCATTGGCAACCCGTGTAGCGTGGCATCCTATGCATCCCGCGGGCTTACCGGCCTTCAGAGTTTCACCGGTGGGGCTGTATTTGGCCCAAAACCAGTCGCCGTCCTTGGGGTTGTAGTCTTTTACCTTGTACATGACTGTAATTGCCTTGAGCTCATGGGAGGGGCTGTAGTTTTCTTTCACCTCGATG
>JAUWLT010000187.1 GCA_030613515.1 Desulfobulbaceae bacterium | reverse complement strand
ATTAAAAAATGAATCAGAGTAACTTCTCACACTCTTTTTTAAGGTTGAAAAGACGTTATCACCTTTGTCTTCTTTAGTTTGATTCTTTGTAATGAAGTGTTTGCCGACAATATCCCCGTTTAAATTCAGGCTACCTTGAATAATTGCTTTTTCGCCCGATCTCTGCGTCACAGAAAAATGAAAAATACTCACATATGACTAATATGCTACGCTTTTTAATTTTCCTGTTCCTTAACCTCGAACGAAAAATCTAATTATTCAAGGCACCCTTCACTGCAATAACAATATCAGCATCCAGAGCACGACATACGGATACTGGAACGGGGTTGACCAGTCCACCATCGACCAACCACCTCACTTGCATCTGCCTTTACGTTTTTTTTACAGTTTCGTGCCTGTTTATATCACTCAGAAACTGACTTGATTACCATAGTCCCGGTAATACTAAACGTGCAGGCGGCAGGTACAACCGGATCTTTTGGGCACCACACATCAGAGCTGATTCTGTTGGTTAATATTTCCCTGTCACCGTAAACCAAGACTGCAGCAAAATGCCAACCGTTGCAAACATTTTCAACCTCAAACGTGACTGTCCTGTCGGCTGCGGGAATGTTATCCACGACGACAACGTTATCCTTATCAAAGACCCTGAAGAAAGTTATGCCTTCCTGCACCTCTGGAGTAAAAGTACAGGAGGCTTCCACCCGGGTATGCTTGCTGTTTACCCTGCATTAGAAATGGAGTTTGAGCCCAACATTACCTGTAAAACCACCGGCATCTATGTCTTCTCCAAATTTTCTGTCCAATTCGGCAGCTCGATAAATAGCCTCACCAAAGAGTTTAACAAGTGGAATCCCCAGGTTCACATCAAGTCCGAGGCCAACATAGCCACTTACAGTGGAATCCACCTCAAACCAATCGGAATCAACGTAGATATATGAGACACCACCAAGGATATATGGATCCACTGTTGCAGACGGCAAAATGTGAACCTGTAACCCTAAATCAAATGGCGTAATAGAAAGGTCTCCATCATTTCCTATGTTGTTATCTTCAAACAAATAGGCTCTTCCGTCCAGCCTGAGGTGCTCAGTGAAAAGCGGCAAGCTCAGCCCAATGCCACCGCCCCATGTTCCATCGGTATCGTTCTGGTCCCAATAACTTCCAAAACCATACAGATCAATAGCAAAAGCCCTTGAGCTGCAGAATACGACGAGAAAGAGTAAACATAAGGATAATAATTTAACTTTTTTCATTGTCATTCCTTGTTTTGAGTTAGTGGTAAAACTTGTTGATTATACGTAACAAAATGGAATCAGAAAGGAGAGTTCCATAACCATGCCTGTTATTTCCCGCCAAGATCAAGCAGCCGTTTCCAGAAAAACTGGATTGATCCCTTTGGTTCCATGTGCGGTGGTTCGTCGGCAATGGTTCGTGCCAGGGCGTCAAAGGCCATGCTGATTTTTGAGGTCGGAAAGAGATCTACGATGACCTGTTGTTTTCTGATGGCATCCACCATCTGTTGGTCCGTGGGGATGCTGCCTAGGTAATCAATGGAGATGTCCAGGTAGCGGTCAGCCACCATGGTCAGCTTGCGAAAGACTTGTAGCGCTTCATCTTCGCTGCGGACACAGTTGACGATCAGGTTGAAGTGTTTTTCGTGATACTGGCTGGACAGCAGCTTCATCAGGGCGTAGGCATCAGTGATGGCTGTGGGTTCCGGGGTAGTGACAACCAGGATTTCCTGGGCTGCAGTATTGAAGTAGGTGACATTTTCCGAGATTCCAGCCTCGGTATCAATGAGGACAATATCAAAGTCATTATGCATGGAGTCAAGAGCTTCCAGCAGTCGCATTTTCTGCCGTGAATTAAGGCGGGTGAACCGCTGCACTCCTGAACCGGCAGGCAGGATCTTGATGCCTGAAGGCCCGTCCGCAAGAATTGAATCCAGCTCCATCTCTTCGGAAAAGAAATGGGTTAGGTTTTTTTCCGGTGCCAAACCGAATACAACGTCAATATTTGCCAGCCCTAAATCCGAATCCAGAATCAGGACCCGTTTATTCATCCTGGCAAGGAGAACTGCTGTATTAGCTACTACTGCCGTTTTGCCGACACCTCCCTTACCACTGGTGATGGCGAGGACACGAGTGGTAGATTTTGGGGCGGTATTTTCTTTTCCCTGATTAGAGTCTTGGATTGGCATGAGGCTTTCTGAAAATTATTGGTAAACTTTTACAAGTCAGTGGATTAACCAAATTGGTTGCCCCCGGTGAACTGTTACAAGTATTGTTTTTAGGGGTGTTAACAGCAACAATACTGTTTTGAGCCATATGGTCCATTTTTATCAGTGATGCAACAACCTTGCCATGCGTGCATTTGTCTCAGGTTTACCGGCACTGTATAAGGGTGACAGTGGTAGACCTTCACAGGTCGACAACCCGCTTCATGCCCTGTTCTTGTAGCTGTTAAAGAGGAATAGTCATATTGCGGGAGTGTAGTCGCTGGTTTGTTTGTCAGGCTTCAAATACTAGGGGACAGGCAAACACGCCTGCTGGTGTCGGGAACGTCGTGTCAATATTATGGCGCTATGACAGGTAAAGTGGATCAAGAAAGGAGGTCATAATGGAGTGCGGATCTCAGGGGGGCTGCAGACGTTTGAACCTGTGGCTGAGGGCCGGATAAGGTTAACAGGATGTGCTTTTCTTTTCCTGTTGATTGAGTAGTTCTGTTGGGAAGGTGACTTCAGTCACCTTGATACTGAATGTGCCGTCGACCTGCACTAACTCGCACCTGGCAATGAGATGGTTATCTATATACAGGTCCAGCGGTTCACCTGTAAACGCATCAAGTCGTACTGTCGATCCCTTTCGTATTTGCAGGAGCTCTTCGAGCAATACCCGGGTACGAGTGACTTCAACCCTGATCTGCAGGGGTTGGTTGGGCAAACTTTTGGCTACATTGTTTTCTGACTGTCGGGCCTCATCTGTGGCTCTTGTTTTTGTCTCTGGTTCAGGCTCAAGCGGGGCCAGCAGGTCGGCAATCTCTTCTTTGCTTAACAGCGGTTTCATGTCCTCTGCCTGTCGTATTCTATTTATTTTTCCTGCTACTGCAGGTTTTTTTTCTTTATTTTTTCAAGCAGGGTGGTGCGCTTAAGATTCAAAATCCTGGCAGCTTCTTTTTTGTTGCCCTTGGTCACTTTCAGTGCCTGAAGAATGAGCTGGGTTTCAAAATCATTGACCAGGGCCTTGAAGTCAACCCCATCATCCGACCATACCTCGTCGTCTGCAGGTGTATTATCTGAAAAAAGTGATAACTGTTCAGGAGCAGGGATCTGAGTACCGTTTTGATCCTCGGAGCCGGACTGGTATTTTTCAGGCAGATCAGCCAGCTTAACTGTAGACCCTGCATACAGGACCGTCATGTGCAAGACCAGGTTTTCCAGTTCGCGCACGTTGCCTTGCCAGCTACAGGCAGAGAGGGCCTGCATTGCCTGTTTGTCAAAGCCCTGTATGGGTTTTTTTCGTTTTTTCCCGATGTTTTTAATAAAGTGGTCTATCAGCAGGGGAAGGTCTTCTTTGCGATTACGAAGCGGGGGAATGGTGACGGGAATAACGCTGAGGCGGTAATACAGGTCTTCCCGGAATAAGCCATCTTCAACCATCTGTTCCAGGTTGCAGTGAGTTGCCGCAATTACTCTGATATCAACCGGGATGGGTTTCAGGCCGCCAACCGGCTCAAACTCTCTTTCCTGTAGGATTCGCAGCAGTTTTGCCTGCAGGACAGGTTTCATATCACCTATTTCATCAAGAAAGAGGGAGCCGCCATCGGCATATTCAATGCGTCCGATTTTGGCGGTTGCAGCCCCTGTAAATGCTCCCTTGGTATGGCCGAACAGCTCGCTTTCAAGGAGTTCATCGGGTATTGCAGCACAGTTGACCGGCACAAAATTGTTTTCAGCCCGGGGGCCGTGGGCATGAATGGCCTTTGCAACCAGTTCTTTTCCGGTACCTGACTCTCCCAGGATAAGGGCCGTGCTCAGGTCGTCATCGGCAAGTTTTGTGACGAGGTAGAAAAGCTGTCTCATCTGCGGACAGTTTCCAATGATGCCCTGGAATATATCTGCTGCCATAGTGTCTGCCGGGACATGTCTGGCCGGCAGTGTACGAGTTATCTGTGTTTGTTTTTCCTTTCCTATAGTTAAAGAAAAGAATAGCATACTCTTAGCTAGAATAACAAGCAGCTTTCCCGTCAGGTGTCATTTTATTGACTATGGATGGGTATAAACAGGGAGGAGGCAGAAATGTCAGATTTTCTTATAGATTTGACCAGCTGCAGCCAGTCATTGAGTGTGGATTGCAACTGATGAAAAAAGTTCTTGCTGCAACAGTTCTGTTCTGTTTTCTTCCTCTTTCAACCGCATATAGTTGGCATGGTTATGTGGTTAAAGTGCTTGATGGCGACAGCCTCCGGGTGAAGAGGGGAAGAAAGATAATCGAGATTCGTCTTTATGGCATTGACTGTCCGGAATGGGGGCAGGATTACGGAAACAGGGCCAAGCGCTATACCAAGGCGAAAACCTACCGAAGGACAGTAACCGTTGAACCAAGAGATGTTGATCGCTATGGACGAACCGTTGCCCTGGTGAGCAGTTCCGGGCGGTTGGTCAACAGAGAGCTGGTCCGTGATGGGCTCGCCTGGATGTATCCTAAGTACTGCAAAGAACAGCCGTTGTGCTCGGAGTTGAAAAAGCTTGAGAACAAGGCAAAAAATCGACGGCAGGGGCTATGGAGAGCAAAAGACCCTGTTTCGCCCTGGCAGTGGAAGCGGCAGCAAAAGGCTTCAGGTTCACGTGGGAACTCCCGCCGATAGTAGTTTTCCCGTTCTTCCACTGATTGAACTCAACTCAGTGAGAGGACGTTGTTTTTGGAAAATTCGCTTAATAAAAGTGTCCACTTTTACTTGACATGTCAGATTGAGTCAAAATCCATAGGAGATATCTTGACTTTAGCCTCTGCTTTGGATGAAAAGTAGTAAGGCCAACCTGAAGGGTTGACAGAATTCTCAGATCTTCGGTGTGGCAATAGCAACATCGAAGTTAAGTATGCTGTCCCCGGAATTCCGGAATTCCTC
>JAUWLT010000149.1 GCA_030613515.1 Desulfobulbaceae bacterium | reverse complement strand
AATTTCATGTCGTCCGGTTCGGCAAAAGGCTCCTTGGAATTAACAGTTACCAGAACCCGTGAACCGACAACATCGATGGGAGTTTGAAATCCTGTCAATCCTTCTTCAGCAAGTTCACTGCCGAGTTCCTCACAGAGCAATACAAAATCATCTTTGGGAATTCCCAGATTGTTGCCGCGTTCAAGACAGGTTGTCACTCCTTCCTGGATCGAGCCGGGCACCAGGTCACGATGGCGCAGACCTCGCAGCCTTCTGATCAAAGCCAGGATCTCAACACCTGCCGGGCAGACATTTTCACACATGCCACACATGGTACATTTCCAGGGCCAGTCGCTGTCTTTGAGTTCCTCCTCCAAGCCGAGAACAGCCATTCTTACGATTTTTCGGGGATCAAGTCCGTCCACGCCGGCTATCGGGCAACCACTGGCACAGGTTCCGCAGGTCAGACATGCATCTGCCCACTGCGCGTCGGAATAAATGGTTTTTTCCCTGTATCCGATGTCCAACGGCTTCGGTTGTTTTTTAGACTGTTCGTACTCCTCTACCCTTTCCAGGTCGACATTGCTGGTTGGTCTGATGTGCGGTTCGCGGCCGAATTTCTCACAAAGGGCTTGATAGTCCTCAAACGTCATAAGATACTTTCTTCCCGGCCCTTTCTTTGCGGGAAGGGTACCGGCGTTAATCCAGTTTCTTATAGTGTTTCGATGAACACCGAACTCCTCCGCCATCTCGCTGACTTTAAATTCGTACATCATCCAGAGGCACCTCGTTGTACTGTTTCAAAGAGCATATGCATGATTATCTCACATGCTTTTGAAACGGCAGTAGTCATTGGGACCGACAGTCCCATCTCGATTTCAGTGGGTATATACTCGGCCTGGGCTGCAATTATGGTCACGTTGATTCCTGTATGTTCTTCCAGTTCATGCAACAGATTAACCGTGGGGAATTGGTGAAGGGAAAAATCATGTGTCTTTCTGCAGGGAATTGATGAGGAGTCTATCAGGAACACATCGCCCGGTTCGCGATCGGCAAAATCCACGGCATCAAGTATAATAATATGCTCTGGCCGACCATCTTCACTTAACAGGTAATCAAAAAGATATTCCCTGATGCCGGTCATCGCGTCGATGGCAACAGCCGACTCCGGTAAGGTATAGCTGGTGGTTAATTTTTCAATAACCGTCGGACCAAAACCATCATCACCCATGATAAGGTTACCACATCCAAAGATTACGATTGAACACATAGATAGTCTCGTTGTGCAAAAAGTGCTTACTTTTTTTTCTTGTTAGGTTACAATAGCATGACATGCAAAAAAACGAGAGGATTTTTGCTTTTTGGGCGTTTTTCAATCGTCATGGTGGTGTGGACCAGGAATATTTGTTCATATTGTGCAATGATACTCGGTAAGGGGCTGCTTTCATTTTCATTCAAAATAGCGAAGTTACAAAGAGTTCAATCTTTCTTGCTGCCATTTAGCGTGGCACACAGGTAAATGAATTGCTGCAACTATTAAATGCACTTGACACCTTCCCGATCACTGCGATAGTAACTGCCAATGCATGAATTTTCCCTTGCCCAAGGCCTGATGCAACAGCTGAAGGACTTGGCCAAACAATATAATGTACAAAAAATATGCACGGTCAGGGTGGATATCGGCACCCGCTCCGGTATCGTGGCGGACTCTTTTTCCTTTGGCTTTGAAGTGATGGCCAAAGAAAATACACTGACCAGGGAAGCAGTCCTTGAAATCAATGAAGCTGATGGAATTGACCTGATTTTGACTCAGGTTGAAATGGAATAATAATTAGATAGAAGGTAAGAGGTAGAAGGTAGGAGGAAAAGCAACCAATACCTTAACCTGTTGCCTCCACCTCATCCCTTCTACCTTTAACCTCTTACTTTTTACCTAAAATTATGTGCGAATCATGCGGTTGTAACCTGCCCCACCAAGAGCATCATCACCAGAGCCCGGCAGAGAAAAAGCTGGTGGATATTCATACCAGCTTACTTGCAGCCAACAATGAACAGGCAAAAAAAAACAGGCACCACTTTGAGCAGTTCGGGGCAGTTGCCATCAACCTGATATCCAGTCCCGGTTCAGGCAAAACGACCCTGCTTGAACACACCATAGATCAGCTGGCTGGTGAATTCCGTATCGGGGTGATTGAAGGCGATATTGAAACCGAACGTGATGCAGACCGGATCAGGTCCAAAGGCATTCCGGTTGTCCAGTTAACCACCGGCGGTGCCTGCCACCTGGATGCCCGACTGGTTCACAAGGGCTTTCACCGGCTGGTCGAGGAAAGCGGGGCTGAAAATTTCGATATCCTTTTTATTGAAAACGTCGGCAACCTGGTCTGTCCGGCAACCTTTGACCTTGGCGAACATAAACGGGTAGTCCTTGTGTCTGTGCCGGAGGGTTCTGATAAACCGGCAAAATATCCATCCGCCTTTTACAACTCCCAGCTTTTTCTTATTACCAAAACAGACCTGCTCCCGCATTTTGATTTTTCCGTAGACGAGGCACGACGCGAGGCCTTGCGATTGAACCCTGATCTTGAAATCATGGAAATTGCCGCTCCAAAAAAAACAGGCTTTGAACAATGGCTGCAGTATCTGAGAACACTGGTCACTGTCGGCAGCAACTGAAATTACAGCGTGTTGTTATTATAGATTATTTTTTATCCTCTCTTCTCTGCTTCCAGCTTTTGCTTGCCTAAAGCTCACATTTCTGTTATTAATTCTCTGTTGATTAACAGCGTATTTTCTCGCTTCTTACCCCTGACAACCTTGCCTGGAAGGGATTTTTTACACTGCCGGGCTAATCTCATAAACAACATAACAACGGGAAGACTGTACCATTGAAAACAAAAATATTAGTCGCCAACCGTGGTGAAATTGCCATTCGAATCATCAGGTCTATCCAGGAACTGGACTACGATGCCGTAGCCCTCTATGAAACACCGGACAAGGATTCCAGGCATATTCGAATTGCCAACGAGGCCATCTGGATCGGTGACGGACCCCGCAGTGATTACCTCAATATCGACAAAGTTATCGATGCCGCCTTCAAATGCGGTGCTGTGGCCATTCATCCAGGTTACGGTTTTCTGGCCGAGAATGCTGACTTTGCCAGGGCCTGTGAGGACGCTGGTATTATCTTCATCGGTCCGTCCTCAGATGTTGTTGACAAGCTCGGCAATAAAGTTATGGCCAGGAAGATCATGGCTGAGGCCGGCATTCCCATGGTTCCCGGTACCCAGAACCTTAAACAGGGGGATGAGGGCCTTAACGAGGCGATCGAATTCGGCAAAACATACGGCTATCCGATTATGCTCAAGGCCACATCCGGTGGTGGAGGGCGCGGAATCCGACGTATCGAGCAGGAAGAAGACCTTGCAGAGGAGTACCCCATTGCCAGGTCCGAGGCTCTGGCTGCCTTTAATGACGACTCCGTGTATCTGGAAAAGGTAGTCGTCCGGCCAAAACATGTCGAGGTGCAGATTATTGCCGATAAAAACGGACGCACCGTACACCTGGGCACCAGAGACTGTTCCATCCAGCGCCGCAACCAGAAACTGATCGAGATTGCACCGGCCTCGCACCTGACACCGGAACAAAATGACGAAATCTGTGAGACAGCGGTACGGGCGGCCAAGGCGTCCAACTACTTTAATGCCGGAACAGTTGAATTTTTGCTGGACAGTGACGGCAGCTATTACTTCATGGAAATCAACACCCGGCTTCAGGTAGAGCATACGGTCACCGAGATGATATCCGGTATTGATATTGTCCGCACCCAGATCAAACTGGCAATGGGCAAGGAACTGCTCTTTACCCAGGAGGATATACAACTGCGCGGCCATGCCATTGAACTGCGAATTAATGCAGAGGATCCGAAAAATAATTTCATGCCTGAAGGCGGCAAGACCGTTACCGTCTATCGCTCACCCGGCGGCTATGGTGTGCGCCTTGATGGTTTCTGCTACCAGGGTTTTACCATCCCCCAGGTGTATGATTCCCTGCTTGTCAAGTTGACTGTTTTTGGCTGGTCCTGGAACGAAACCGTGGACCGGCTCAAACGGTGCCTGACCAACTATGTTATCACCGGCCCCAAAACAACGATACCCTTTTACCTGAACCTGCTTAGTGATCCGGACTTCCAGGCAGGTGATTTTGACACCTCTTTTCTTGAGACCCACGAGCATCTGCTTGATTACGAAGAGGATTCAAGTGAGGTCAACAAACTTGCCCGCCTTATTGCCGAAATTCATCATAAAGGTGAGAACACCTATGCGGCCTAAGCCTGCAGGAATCATCTGATTACACACTACACACAAAACACGAAAAACACGATCCAACGGATACAGATATGACACGAATCACCCAGGACATGGATACAGCCACGGTGCTTGCGACACTGCGCGAGGCTGATGGTTATTATATTACCAATACGGCCCGGGACATGTCCCAGTCTGATTATAAAAACCGCATATTGCTGCACACTGATCTGCTGGCAGCCAAGGCCCGTGAGGCAGCCGGATACTTTTCCCTTGAGATCACCGGCGGTGCCTCGGTTCATGTGGATATCCTGCGCAAGCAGGTTGACCCCTTTCTCAAGCTGGAACTGCTGCGCCAGGCAATGCCCGACACCATGTTCCAGACCCTGTGCCGTGGTGTAAATCTGTTTGGCTACCGTCCCTATCCCCAAAATGTCATCCGGTTAACGGTCCGTGAATTTGCCAAATACGTGGATGTCTGGCGAACGTTTGACTTCATGAATTATATTCCCAACATGCTGGCTGTTTTTGAAGAGGTAGCCAAGGCCGGTAAGCTCAACGAACCATGCATCTGTTTTTCCACCGGACCTGAACACACCAATGACTATTATGTAGGCAAGGTACAAGAGATCCTGGACATTACCGGCGATGACATCATCCTGTGCATTAAAAACCATGGCGGCCTTGGCACACCGCGTCGGATCGGCGAGCTGGTGGATGCCGTCAAACAGGCTTACCCGGAGATTATCATCCACTACCATGGTCATAACACCGATGGTAACGATATCGGCCGCATCGCCGAAGCAGTCCTGAACGGGGCTGCCATTGTAGATGCATCCGACCATGCCTTTACCGGATTTTATGGTCCGCCACCCATCCTGACGGTTATTCAGACCCTGAAAGACCTGGGCAGGACTGCGGTCTCCATTGACGAAGAAGCGGTTATTGAAACCTCGGATGTTATTCGCGACCAGCGACCTGATTACGCTCAGTTTGAATCTCAGATCAAAGGGTTTCAGCCCACGGTCCAGATTCACAAACTGCCTGGTGGTGCCATGGGATCCAGCCTGGAACAGGCATCAAAAGGTGGTTTTTTAGACAAGATGCCCGATATTCTGCACAAAGAGCTGCCTGAAGTACAAAAAGATCTTGGCAACTACTGGAGCGTAACCCCGGGTTCACAGATTCTCTGGACAACAGCGGTTGCCAACGTGCTTGACGATGATCGTTACGGGAATCCCTCAGGGGACTTGAAAAACCTGCTGCTTGGCAAATACGGCCCTTTTCCATTTTATAAGCCGGCAGACTGGATCTTTGAAAAAGTATTCGGCCCGGATTGGAAAACAATCATTGAGCAAGAAGGCGGGGTTGAAGAGATCGAAGACATGGATATTGAGCAGGAGCGTAAAACTCTTGCCGAACGACTGGGTGGTGAGCCGACTGAACAGCAGCTTGTCACCTTTCTGCAGCATCCCAATGATGCAGTGGAGTTCTTCAAATTTGAAGAGAAATTCGGTCAATCCTATGTTCTGCCGCCATCCATCTTCCTGCGTCAGGGAGGATTCGCTCTTGGTGAAACCCTGATCTTCAGAGATCATCTCGGCAAGGAACACATGCTGGAAATTGGTCCGGCCCAGAAGACAGAGGAGGGCGAGACCAATGTATACCTTAACGTTGACCATCATCAACGGGTCTTTGTCTTTGCACCCGAGCAGGTAGCAGGCTCCCAGGCTGCAGTCACCTTATCCAAAGAAGAAATTGCCGACCTGGCCAGGGCCGGAGACATCCGGGCACCGTTTGCCGGTAATGTCAGCGCTATTAATGTGAAGGTTGGCCAGGAGGTCGCTGAAGGAGATCAGGTGGTCGTTCTTGAAGCCATGAAGATGCAGACCCCGGTGGCCTGTGAAGTGGCTGGGACCGTTTCCGCTATTGCTGCCAAGGTCGGCCAGAGCCTGCAGCCGGGAGACAAGATCCTGAAAATAGACACTGGTGAGGAGTAAAAAAGGTTTCAGGGCTTAAGGAGATAAAGCCCTGCTTGCGGACATACCGGTTGTGGTGAATCCAGACTCAGACAGCCACTTCAGCCCAACATTTTCCATTCTCAACAATCTATCCTATCCCCAGAGTTCGGGCTGCGGGGGCAGGAGGAAATGATCTTTACATTCAAGCCCGTGTTCCCGGTCTTGGTCAAGAAGAAGATGACCGTCAAGGTCAATGAAATCAGCATCCTGTGCCAGGAGCAGGGCTGGTGCAATACCAAGTGACGTGGAAACCATGCAGCCGACCATGACACCAAGGTTAAGCCTGCGTGCCTGTTGCTGCAACCGGAGGGCCTCGGTCAGGCCACCGGTTTTATCAAGCTTGATATTTATGTAATCATACAGCTTTACAAGTTCCTGCAGATCAC
>JAUWLT010000185.1 GCA_030613515.1 Desulfobulbaceae bacterium | reverse complement strand
GTTGGTTCCGGCTGTGTGCTGGTACCCGAAGGCAGGCAGGTCTTTGCCACCATGTCGGTGGAGGAAAACCTGATCCTGGGCGGCTATGTGCTGCAGAAAAAAGAGGGCAGGGCGGCAGTGCTGACAGAGCTTGAGCACCAGTATGATCTCTTTCCCGTGCTGCGGGAGCGGAAAGCGCAGCTCGCCGGAACTCTGTCCGGCGGAGAACAGCAGATGCTGGCCATGGGACGTGGATTGATGTCCCGCCCCCGCCTGGTGATGATGGATGAACCCTCCAACGGTCTTGCACCATTGATTGTTCGTGATATCTTCCAGGTCATTGTCCAGCTGCGCGAAGAGGGCAACACCGTCCTGCTTGTCGAACAGAACGCCAAGGCGGCATTATCCATTGCCGACCGCGGCTACGTACTGGAAACCGGCAAAGTCATACTCCAGGGCCCGGCAGATGATCTGCTTGCCAACCGCGACGTACAGCGAGCCTATTTGGGACGAGAAAAAATTGAATAGTGGAGAGAGTCCAGCAGCACCTCATCCGGAGTCTCGCAGGCTCGCTTACCTGCACACGCTCAGAACGTGCGGCATAGGAGAAAACTATAGCCGCCCATTCTGATTGTGTACATCTAAGGCACTGCTGAACTCTTACACGTTCGGGGTGGACGGTTTGAGTAGGACTGTTGCCGAAATTCCGAACCGTAAACCGTAAACCGGAAACCGGAAACCGTCTTTATGTACTGGGAACCAGAAAGAGAATGTATGGCCAGGGAAGACCTGGAACAGTTACAGCTGGAACGGCTGCAGTCCACCCTGTACCGGGTGGGTACCCATGTGCCGTTTTACCGCAAAAAATTTGAAGAGCTGAAAATCAACTATGATGACTTCAAGTCTCTCGATGATCTGCGTCGGCTACCCTTTACCGTTAAGCAGGATTTGCGCGATAACTATCCGTACGGCTTGTTTGCCGTACCGCTACGCGATGTTGTCCGAGTGCACTCCTCATCAGGCACTACCGGTCTTGCCACGGTGGTGGGGTATACCAAAAACGATCTGAAAAACTGGTCCAACCTGGTGGCCCGAATTCTGACCGGGGCAGGGGTGACCAAGGATGATGTTATCCAGATCGCTTTCGGCTATGGGCTTTTCACCGGCGGTTTTGGACTCCATTACGGGGCGGAGCGGCTGGGAGCATCGGTCATCCCTATTTCAGCGGGTAATACCAAACGCCAGATTCAGATCATGCAGGATTTTAAGACAACCGCCCTGGTCTGCACGCCTTCTTATGCCCTGATCATTGCCGATACCATGATGGAGATGGGCGTAAATCCCAACGGCTTATCTCTGCGGGTAGGGCTGTTCGGCGCCGAACCCTGGTCCGAGGCCATGCGCCATGAGATTAACGAGAAACTCGGTATCCGGGCAACGGATAACTATGGTCTTTCCGAGGTCATGGGACCGGGTGTTGCCGGTGAATGTGAGGAGTGTAACGGTCTGCATATAAACGAAGACCATTTTCTGCTGGAGGTTCTTGATCAGGAGACCCTGGAACCTGTTGCACCGGGTGAAGTGGGTGAGCTGGTGATAACTACGCTTACCAAGGAAGCCTTTCCCATGATCCGCTACCGAACCCGTGATCTCACGCGTCTTATTCCGGAATCCTGTCCCTGCGGGCGTACCTTTACCCGCATGCAGCGAATCATCGGCCGCACAGATGATATGTTGATCATCAAGGGCGTCAATGTTTTTCCTATCCAGATCGAAAAGGTGCTTTTTGAGATCGAGGGTACGGAACCCCATTACCAGATTGTTATTGAGCGCGAGAACCATAACGACCAGGTGACTGTGCTGGTGGAGGTGAACGAATCTATGTTCTTTCACCAGATGAAGAAGCAGCGGAAGATGGTGGATCACATTAAGGCCAGGCTGTCTTCCGAATTAGGCATTGGTGTCAATGTCAAGCTGGTGGAAGAAAAAACTCTTGAGCGCGCGCAAGGAAAGTCCCAACGGGTAATCGATAAACGCAAACTGTGAGGAGCTACCATGTTTACAAATCGTATCTTTTTTGCTGTCTCCTGCTGTTTTTTCCTACTTGCCGGCGTGACGGCTTATGCCGCTCCCAAAGATATGGGCGGTTGGGAAGAGGACGGCGCCTATAATAAATTGTACCAGGCCGCTGAGCTGGATAAATTGAAGGGGCATGTCCAGAAAATAATTGAGGTTGTGCCCATAAAGGGGATGTCACCGGGTGTCGGCCTGATTATGAAAGACGGCGACGGGGACAAGGTTGTGGTCCACATCGGGCCCAAGTGGTTTCTGGGTGATGCCATCGGGGTCAAGCGCGGGCAGAAAATTAAGGTCAAAGGGTCCTGGGCCGAAATTGACGGCAAGGACGTCTTTATGGCCTCCAAAATCAAGAAGGGTGATTTTTTCGAACTTAAGGTCCGTCTGACAAAAAACGGTAAACCTTTCTGGACCATGGATCCGGAAGAACTTGCCAGAGAGCGGGCGTCAAACTAAGCAATTTTTTTCGGTTTTCCCCGATTCCGGCAATACGGCCTGCGGTGTTGTTTCTAACAACGCCACAGGCTATTTTTTTGAGAGCAATAAATGGATTGCAGGCAGAAACTTATCCGGCTTCTTCAGCATATCGGTCCGGAAAACATCTGGCGGCCAGTGTTTGACGAACGCGGCCAACTGCTGGCCGACGGGCACGAGGATATGCGTGATGGTGCACCTGAGGATCTTGCCGGGTTTGATTTCCAGTCCAAGAGCGTGCTGGATATGGGGTGTAATCTTGGTTTTTACTCCTTTCTGGCCAAACGGCTGGGTGGAGGAACCGTTGCCGGTCTGGATATCGACTCGCGGGCTATTTACGGTTGCAGTCTGTTGAGTGAGCTTTACGGGATGGATGATATCTATTTCAGCTGTATTGACTTTTGCACCTTTACCAGTGACAGACCCTTTGACGTGGTACTGCTGATCAACTTCATCGGCAAGAAGTCATTGGTTAAGGGTATACAGCCTGTACTTGATATCTGTCGCCGATATGCTGCAGAGGCCGTTATTGTTTCGGCCCGATGCCGGTATCATATTCAGCGCAGTCTGGGTGTTGATCTTGAGTATATGAGAAAAAAATACGGTGAAAAATATGTGCAGGGTGAATGGTTTAATACAACGCTTTTTCTTCAGGATTACCTGGGAGCAAATCTTACCCAACTCTCACCGAATTACGATGATACAACCCTTAAAAGGAGCTTCCTGCTGCAGTTCTCTCCCTCGTAGACAGGACCTCGTCAAATTTAACCATATTTGATTGAATTTTCGTTATTAATCACCACGAAGAACACAGAGAGCATGAAGAAAAGATTTAACAAAAGATTTGTTTTTATTTTCAACGGGTTGCTTCTTCATGAACTTCGTGGTTTGGAATAATTTAGCTGATATTTTGACGTTCCCCTGACCTCGTAGATAAATGGTTTGCTTTTGAGCAAGGCAATCTTGTAAAATAGAATAGAGGAAAAGAGAAAATGTAAGATAGACTCACGGCGCCTGCAGAAGAAAAAAAGCAGGCGGTAAAGAGCGAGGCCGTACTACAGAAATTGATGCGAGGTAACTTGCAGAAGCTCATATTGCGTCGGGCAAAAGTTTAGGTTCCACCTGTGCACGGACGTGCCAACCATTGCACGGACGTGCCAACCATTGACTACGGAGGAGAAGATATGAAAACATGTTCCCGTAAATGGTATGTTGCTTCACTGGCCCTGGCCGGTTCGCTGGTTCTGGGGGCTACCCTGCCGGTTTCTGCCCGGGCTGCTACAGAAGAAACAGGGATCAATCAGCAGATTGCAGATACGCTGCAGGGGGACTGGGGGAAGATTAACTTTAACCTGCGTTATCGTTTTGAATACGTGGATCAGGACGGCTTGAAAACAACAGACGGTGACACCATACGTTTGCGGCTCGGTTATCTGACCCCGAAATTTGCCGGTTTTCAGGCCTTTGCCGAGTTTGAAGGCAATACGGCTGTCTTTAGCGATGATTTTAACAACAAGACAAACGGCAAAACCGAGTATGCTGTTATAGCCGACCCTTCAGAGGGCGAACTGAATCAGGGCTGGCTCTCTTTTTCAACTATTCCCGACACGATTATTAAAGGCGGGCGCCAGAAAATAGTTCTTGATAATCAGAGATTTATCGGTGCCGTCGGCTGGCGGCAGATGGAGCAGACCTTTGATTCGGTCAACTTGATCAATAGTTCCCTGGGCAACTTTAATGCCAACCTCACCTATATCTGGAACGTACGTACCATCCTGAGTAAGGATGTGAACATGAATTCGCCGCTGGCAAATCTGAGTTATACCTTCAAGGATATCGGCAAGCTTACCGGTTACGGCTACTGGCTTGATTATGATGATCCTGATGACTCCGGTCCCTATGAGTACGCTTTTTCCACCCAGACCTATGGGTTGCGTTTTAACGGAGCAACATTGGCTGCGGACAACCTGAAGATTCTGTACACTGCAGAATATGCTTCCCAGTCGGATTATGGGGATAATCAGACGGATTATTCAGCGGATTACTACCACGTTATCGGCGGGTTGCAGGTTCCAAATAGCGGATCCCTGTTTACAAATATTACAGGAAAAATCGGATACGAACTGCAAAGCTCCGATGACGGGGTGTCTTTTAAAACCCCCCTGGGCACCAACCATGCGTTTGGCGGCTGGACGGATAAATTTCTGACTACGCCTCCGGACGGGCTGCAAGACGTGTATGGTCTGTTATCAACTGCAATCAGCGGAGTCAATGTTAAGCTGATCTACCACGATTTCCAGGCCGATGAGGGCAGTGCAGACTACGGAACAGAGTTTGACGCCATGGTGAGCAAAAAGTTTTATGATCACTACACGCTGATGGCGGCATATGGTAACTATAATGCCGACGAGCTCAACACAGACACTGAAAAAATTTGGGTTTCGTTGACGGTCGCTTTCTAATCAGCTACTTCATCAGCTGTTCTTCTGACCCGGTTCTTGCTGACGCAGGAACCGGGTTTTTTTCGTAATCAGCCCTCAACGTAAGGCAGCAGAGATCCTCTTGAGCCCCTGCTCAAGGATTGATCTTGGACAGGCAATATTGATACGCTGGAAGCCGGAACCTTCCGGCCCGAACATGGTACCGCTTTC
>JAUWLT010000200.1 GCA_030613515.1 Desulfobulbaceae bacterium | reverse complement strand
CGGTACTATGCAGGCAGAGGCACTGGTTTCAGCTAACTTTCCGGCCAGCTTTATTGTATTGATAAAACTCAACTCGCCTGCAACAGCCAACTCTAAACTGTTGAAGGCTGTAACCGTGAGCCGGTCATCACCGGAAACGGTACCACCCACAAGGGCTGCCAGTTCCCGAAGGGTTGCTACTTTCATTTATTGTTCCCTGTATTGGGGATGGCCGATTTAAAAACGAGGAACATAGCCTATTTGTCAACCATGGTAAAGAAAAACAGATCTGCGCAACTCATCAAAGACTGCCAGCTCCTGTTGCCATGACTGTTCCAGCTCCAGAATATCCGCCCCATCTTCCAGAGCAGTTCGCAGCTCTACGTCTCCCAGAATCATATCCATGGGCAACTGTTCAAATTCGTATTCATAGGGAGGTTCCTTGTAGGAGAATTCGTCCGGATACAGGCTGAGCAAGGCCTGCAGCAGGGCCAGGCTAAGCCGGTAGGAGAGGAAACCGTCCGTCTCCGTTACGTGGACATGAAATCCCGAACAACGCTTACCTACCCACTTTCCGGAGGTAGGTTCAAAAACAATGGGGCGCAACACGCAACCCGGAAGTCTCATTGTTGATAATTTTTCCAACACCTGCTGATGGTCGATAAAGGGAGCGCCTACCAGTTCAAAGGGAAGAGTTGTCCCGCGCCCCTCGGAAATATTCGTTCCCTCCCAGATAACCTGGCCGGGGTAGACCAGGGCCGTAAGGGGTGTGGGCATATTGGGGGATGGAAAAACCCAGGGAAAGCCGGTATCTGAAAAAAACATCTGCCGTTGCCAGCCCTCCATTTTCACCACCTCAAGCTCTGCACCAATCTTCATTTCCAGGTTACAGAGCTGTGCCAGCTCACCCATGGTCAGGCCGTGACGCATGGGAATTTCATACAATCCCACAAAGGAACGGCACGAACTTTTGAGCAGATTGCCTTCAATAATGTGGCCGCCTACCGGGTTGGGCCGATCCAGAATTACAACCTTTTTTCCTGTCTCAGCCGCTGTCTGCAGACAATAGACCACGGTCCAGATAAAGGTATAGACCCGGGTACCCACATCCTGCAGGTCAACGAGCAGGATGTCAAGATTCTCAAACATGGCAGGCAACGGTTTTCTTGTCTCTCCGTAGAGAGAAAAAACCAACAGGCCGCTGCTGGAATCGGTCATATGGCCGGACTCAATCATGTTATCCTGCTTTTCGCTGAAAAATCCATGCTGGGGCGAAAACAGACAGGTCAACTGACCTGGAAAGGTCTGGAGAATCAGATCACGACTATGGGTAAAATGGCGGTCCGTGGATGCCTGGTTACAGAGCAAACCAAGCCGTTTGCCCGCAAGAAACGAGGGCTTCGAGGAAACCAGCTGTTCAATTCCTATCGTGATCACACAACACCTTGCATTGCAATCTGTTCTCCTACTCCACTGTCACACTTTTAGCCAAATTTCGAGGCTGATCTACATCGCAGCCGCGACGGTTGGCGATCTCGTAGGCGAGAAGCTGGGCCGGGATGGTGTAGAGCAGTGGATTGAGTTCTTCATGTACTTGTGGAAGATAGAGTACATGATCAGTCAAAGTAGCAAGATGGCGGTCTCCAGCCGTGCCGATCAACAGCAGCCGTCCCTGCCGAGCCTTGATTTCCTCCACGTTGGAAACTGTTTTCTGATAAACAGAATCGTTGGGTACCAGGGCCATCACCGGCATATCCTTATCAATTAAGGCAATGGGACCGTGTTTCAACTCACCGGCGGCATACCCTTCGGCATGGATATAGGAAATTTCTTTTAATTTCAGCGCTCCTTCCAGGGCAATGGGGAAGTTCAGGCCGCGTCCGACAAAGAGAAAATCACTGGAATCGTAATAGTACTCTATCAATTCCCGGATCTGCTCCTGCATGATCGGCAGGATTGTATCGATAACCGATGCAATATCAATAAGGGCAGTGCCCAACTCCTTAAGTTTCTCCTGGTCAATGGTCTGCCGTACCTGGCCAAGATAAAGGGTGAGCAGGAACAGGGCGGATAACTGGCTGGTAAAGGCCTTTGTGGAGGCAACGCCGATTTCAGGACCGGCATGGGTATAGATGACCCCGTCCGCTTCCCGGGTCATGGTAGAGCCTACCACGTTGCAGATAGTAACAACTTTAGAACCAAGTGAAGCAGCCAGCCGGATTCCGGCCAGAGTGTCGGCAGTCTCTCCGGACTGAGAAATGGATATTGTCAGCACCCGGTCATTGACCAGCAGCCTGCGGTAACGAAACTCGGAGGCAATATCCACATCCACCGGGATACCCACCCATTTCTCAATCCAATACTTGGCCACCAGGGCCGCATGCCAAGAGGTTCCACAGGCCACAAGCGCTATCCGCTCAATATTTTGTATCTCTTCAATGCTCAAACCGATCTCGGGCAGATCAACCTTGCCGGTGTCCGGGATTATCCTGCCGCTCACAGTGTTAAGGATCGCCTGGGGCTGCTCATAGATTTCTTTGAGCATGAAATGCTTGTATCCGGCCTTTTCCGCCATGGAGGCATTCCAGTCAATGGTACGGATTTCCTTCTCAAGCTCCGTGCCATCCTCAATGGACATGATGGTGTACGACCCCTTTTCAAGTACAACCAGTTCAAGATCATCTAAAAAAATGACCTGTCGTGTATAGGGCAGCAGGGCCGGAATATCGGAGGCAACATAGCAGGCATCGTCATCAACACCCATGACCAGTGGGCTCTGGTTACGGGCAGCCACCAATATATGCGGCTCCTTCACCCACAATACCCCCAGGGCATAGGACCCTTCAACACGGGCCAGGGCCTTACGGACCGCAGCAACCAAGTCATCCTCCAGGTACTTTTCAATAAGGTGGGCCAGCACCTCGGTGTCTGTTTCCGAGGAAAAGGTATGCCCTTCGGCCAGGAGTTCTTGCTTCAGGCTACTGTAATTTTCGATAATCCCGTTATGAACCACCACCAACTCGCCGCTGCAGTCGGAGTGGGGATGAGCATTATCATGGGTCGGAGCCCCGTGGGTGGCCCAGCGGGTATGGCCAAGACCGGTATGACTGTCCACCCCGATGTAGTCATCAACCGCCTTCTCCAGGTGAACAAGCTTGCCTGCAGCCCGAAACTTGACCAGTTCATCCTGATACTGATACACAAGGCCGGCCGAATCATAACCTCGATACTCCAACCGGCGTAATCCCTCAAGCAGAACAGGTACTACTCTTCTGTTACCAGTATAACCAACGATTCCGCACATGATAACTCCCTGTAGAGGTATTATTTTTAAAATATTTTTGGGTTAGATAAGAAAAATGTTCTGACCCGACGGTATTATTCATACTTCCGACCCGACCCGGCTGGCAGCCCGGGAGCATGAACAGTCTGACATCTTCCGGAACAAACATAATAAATACTACCACATACCTGTTACAAAGGATACTGAAAAAACAGGTCAAATGCAGACCTTAAATAAATGACTTTACACAAAGCCTCAAAAAAATGTATTTTAAAAAGAAGATGTAAACAAAGGACATATACTATGGATGAACGACAACGCCTCAAGAAACTACTCCTTGAAAAATCATATCGGGAGGGTACATTCACTCTCACCTCGGGCAAGACGTCGGATTTTTATATAGACGGAAAACAGACCACCCTTGATGCCGAGGGAGGCTACCTGTGCGGTCGCCTTCTCTTTGAATTGATCAAACAGGCTCCGGAACCGATAGACAGCGTCGGCGGCATGACCCTTGGTGCCGACCCCCTTGTTACAGCGGTTTCCATTATCAGCTACCTGGACAACAATCCCATACCCGCCTTTATTATTCGTAAAGAGGCCAAGGGCCATGGCACCGGTAACTTCATGGAGGGAAAAAACAACCTGTCTCCGGGTTGCCGAGTCGCCCTGGTGGAAGATGTGGTCACCACCGGCGGTACCCTGATCCAGGTTATAGAGCGGGTTGAAAACGAAGGATTCAAGGTCGGTCTGGTCGTCACGGTGATCGACCGTCAGGAAGGAGGTGCGGATACCTTAGCTGCAGCCGGCTATCCGCTGAAATCTATTTTTACCAGAGAACAGCTGATCGGCTAATCCTGTGAAATGTAACAGATGTGGTCATAAACTGGAAATTGTCAGGCGATGTCGGCAGGTTCATCTCAAGTGTATCGGCTGCAACCATGAGTACCAGATACACGAAGTGGCCGCTGACCTGGACCCGGAAACCGAAGAATTGCTTGCCCGTTACACCTGTATTATTTACGATTAAATCTCATGGCAATGACCAAGGCTTTTGTCCGCCCCGACAACACTGTAACCATAATATGCCCTGCCTGCAAAACGGCAAAGCAAGTCTTGGTAGCACCATATCGTAAAAAAAAACACTCCCTTAAAATCCGTTGTAAATGTAATACCGTATTCACGGTCCACCTTGACTTCAGATGTCATTACCGAAAACAGATCAGTCTGCCCGGGACCTATCGCGTGGTTGACCCTCCAAAAGGAGAGGGTGGGGTTATCCACATTCGAAATATTTCCCGGAGTGGCATCGGCTTTACCGTTTCCGGCCTGCATAAAATGCAAAAAAAACAGACCGTGCAGCTGGAATTCCGCCTGAATGATAAAAACCTGATCAAGCTGACAAAGCGGGCAACGATTCAAACAGTTAACAACAACTACATCGGCTGTCGGGTTGTTGACCAGAACCTCCTCGAAAAAGCACTGGGATTTTACCTGCGCCGCTGACATGTAAGTCGTCACAGGCACCCCAGATGCCCATGCATCATTATCAGCACTTCCTCAAGAGTTTCCGCATCCACTGCTCGTTATGCA
>JAUWLT010000062.1 GCA_030613515.1 Desulfobulbaceae bacterium | reverse complement strand
TGGATGATGCCGAAGAGGTGTACCCGCCGAAATCATTCTTTTCGATCAGGGCAACAGATAATCCGCGCAAGGCTGCATCATGGGCAATGCACGCACCGGTGATGCCTCCACCGATCACCAGCACATCATAACGCTCACTTGTCAGTTGCTGTAGATTGCGCCGCATGTTTACCTCGCAGAAGTATCAAAAAAGGCAGGGCCTGTCCGTCCCCTTTTCCTAAATACTCAATTTCAATTCGGTCAACCAGTATATTTACCTGCCGGTTGAAAAACACGTTAAAACTAACTTCATTGTTGCGGTTCAATGTCATATCAACGGATATGGCCTTATACTGTCCTCCGGAAACTTCTTGAAAGCCTACTTTGCGCGAGGCAAGAATGGTTTTATTTTCATCAGTTGTAATACTGAGTCGGGCAACTGTTTTCTTTATCGGATCAAGACGCTCAGCTGAACCGGATTTGAAAAAATAGGTGACCCGGTATTTGCCTGCAGGGTACCTTCGGTAAGGGCCATAGATCATACGTCCGGCCGAGTCACTGACAACTTTAGCCATGACGGCTTTACCAGAGGAAGCATCCTTGTCGTGCACTAGAAATCCGGTATCCCCAAGCAGGCTTTCAGCTTCATATAACGAATCAAATGCTTCCCGATCAGCACAGGTCAACACGATTTTCGCCAGCCGAAGATCAGCATTTCCATGGAACCAGGTTCTGAATTCCACTTTCCGGAATTCGGGCACGGAAAAATCCAAAGTGAAATCATGGTATTCCGTCCCCTGGAAGTCTTGACCTGTGATTTCCTTTTGATTCAAGATTACCTGCTCTTCATGGTTGACATAGGTCGAGATATCCACCCGGGCAATTGTACGATTACTGCCGGGTTTATCTGTTCGAAGACGAAAATACGCCTGGTAATGACCGGCAGGCAGCTCTTCGTAGGGGCCGTAACTGAGGTAGTGGGATTTGTCCTGCCCGGCAATCGCTGTTAACACCTGCTTCCCGATGGTCGAATCCTGCACTAGTTGCCCGGTTATATGAGGCAGAGCTGAGGCAGGGTAGACGTTGGGAATAAAAAACCTACAGGTTTCCTTCTGCGTCCCGCCGGTGATATCAGGCACATGATCAACCAATCTGAACAGGTATAGCTTTCTATTCTCACGTTCCAGTCCCGACAGACGCATTTTGTTTTCGATCGGCACATACTTCAAAAAAGGAGAATTCATCAGCCGACGTACGGTGATATGCGGGGGGAACGGACTGACTTTTCTAGGAAAAACATCAGGATTGTCGTGCACCGTAATAAAACGTACACCCATCTTTTTTAACTGTCCAAACTGCTGCCTGTCCAAAAGGCCCATATTCAGAGTAGCAAGCGGTTTATAGACGGTATTGATATATTCCTGGGTAACGATGGGAGTATATCCGTTGACACGACGAATTTTATCCAGGGTTATATAGTATTCATAGAGAGAAGATTGATGGGAGTCCCCAGGCCAAAGTGGAATCTCAAGCAACAATTCATCATCAATGTTTTTCTTGATATAACTGTAAATTGTCTGGCCGCGATCCAGATTTGTCAATCCGATCGGTTTACCGGCACCAAAATCGTACCAGAGCAGAGCGACTAAGAGGGGGAAAAAGACCAAGCCTATCCATTTACCGCCTCTCTCAGCCTGAAGTTGCTGCAAATCCCGTATGGCATAACCGGAAAGGATTGCCCCGGCCAGGAAGGCAATGGTCATAATACGGTCAGGGACGCGGGGATAGTTAAAAAATGGGAAATAATCAAAAAACAAAATATAGAGCGAGGAAGAACCAAAAGACAGCCCGGCACCAAGGAGATAGGCAAGAAAAAAGATAAAAAGATAAAAACTTACAACGACAAGTTGCCGGCCGGTCCACTGCCTTTCCCGATAAACCGTTTGACGGACAAGCAATACAAGGCAATATAAAATCAACAACAATGGAACAAGGCCGAGATAGACGTCTGACCCCTGCATGTACAGATCATGCAACCGCGGGCTGAACAGCTTGACATCCTGAATAGTCCGACCGCCATGGGCAACCGAACCGGCAAAAAAAAGCTTTTTTACCATTAAGACCCAGCCCACCGAAAAAAGCAAGCCAACGAATATCGGTGAAATTCGAAGTAAAGATTGCAGGGAAAACCACCTTTTCACAAGGTGAAACTGCATGTCCCCACTGCTGCCGTATCGTTTCCAGGCCTGCCAACTCGCGAACGGAACCAGGAACAGAAGTAGACCTGAAAGTATCACATTCAGCACACCACTCTTCAGAGAAAAATTCAGGACATAGAATGGAAGTAGATTGAAAGGAAGGGCAATCAGAGCAACAACACGGACACTACTCTGCAGGGAGAGATTAAAACCATTAGCCAGGAGCAGGGATATGAGCAAGGCAAAGGAGAGGAGAAGAAACGGATAAAAACACAAGATAATCCAAAAATCAGTCGTCAGGAGTCCATGGTGATACATCAAAGAAGACATGCCCTGATAAAATATTGTCAGGCTGATTGCAGTGATAACGAGGACCAGCACCGGCCACCATTTCCCCTCCGGGCCATCTTCATGAAAGGTGGGTAGCCATTCCGGACTCTCCTCCAGCCCGGTTTCCGGGGAAAACAAGAGACGAAATGGAATATAGCAGCCAAGAAATACACAGAGATAATAAATAAGATGTACTTCAAGTAGACTGAGCCAGAAAATGGCCAGGCCGCAGAAAATTGCCGACACCACACTCTTTTTAATCACTGCTCGATCAAGAAAATAGAGAGTGGCAGGCAGCAGATAATAGATAAAGCCGTTGAGATGCCCGCCCATCATGTTGATAATCCGGATGGGCACCAGGGTATAAATCAAAGCACCGAGCAAGGCCCCTGCCCTGCTCCCGGTATACTGCTTAACAAGCAGATAGGTAAACAGGCCGGTCAGTACATAGGAAAGCAGGATCAGCACATTATACGCGGCAATATCCCCGAGGGGCGAAAACAGCATATGCAGAAAATAGAGCGGGTACATATTGAGTCCGTCCGGCGGATGGGCTGCCGCCATATTGAACTCATAAGGATTTTGCATGAAACTGAGTCCGTTACCGCCAAAGAGGTTATCGCGAAACAACCAGAACCAGTACATCAACTGCAGCTGATCGCCCGGTTGGTTCAGGTACAACCGACCAGCTGTGCTCTTGCATGGTATGGCCGAAAAAAAATGGTCGGCAAGCGGCCAGGTTGCAACAAGAGCAACCACCAGCATAAGGAGGGAAACAGCACTGATTTCAGCAAAGGGTTTCTTCATGAAATTAGACTGAAATATCAGACAACTGTGCCATTCGGAGAAGCAGAGAGTCAAGAGCGGGAAGCACATGGGCGGGAAGAAAATCCTGTCGCCGTTCTGCCTGGGCAGCAAGGACATCTCCACGCAAGGTTTTATTGTGGACCAGCAGATGGGCAAGGGCAGCCGGTTCTTCCGGATTATCTTTACTGTCAAACAGAATACCGCCCCGACCAAGGGTTTCGGGAACAGCGGAACTCTTAAAGGCAAGCACCGGTATATCAAACCACATGGCCTCAACAAACGGTACCCCAAACCCCTCATGTTCACTCATGGACCAGTAGAGGTGGGCTGTGCGAAAGTAAGCATGCAGGTGGGCATCATCGACCTTGCCGGGAAAAAAAACATCACCACTCAAGCCACGGCTGTTGATGAGTTCAAGGAGCTGCTTAAAATACGGATCTTTCTCGTCATGACCGCCAACCAGCAGTAACCGGGCACCAGGGTCGAAACGGCGGTACAACGAAAATGCCTCAATCAGGTCATGCTGGCATTTATTGGAAACAATGCGGCCGACAAACAGAATATTGGTCCGTCCATCCTGGAGCTCGTACATCAAATGGACCGGGATTGGAATGTTCCACTTGGCTGGATCTACGCAAATGGGCATGACTTCAGGGCTTGCAAAGCCATGCTGTTGTAACTCTCCAGCATTAAATCTCGAGACCCCTGCACTGACCGGAAAGAGCTCGGCAAGTCGGGGTAACATCTCCAGCCCCTGCTGGAGTTGGTCTGCCAGTCCGGGATCATGATCTGCAACAAAGGCAGGAGGAGTAATATTATGATAAATCAGGCAGCGCGGTCCACGCAGGGAATTGAGAAAGGGCATCAGCCCCGAACCGATTGAATGATGGTATATGACAGCATCATCAGATGACAACTTACCGTCTGCAAACAGCTGGGCCTCATGGGTCATGGAAGGATCAATGGCCTCGGTATAGATAACCGACTCATATCCCTGGTCCCGCAGAAAATCCCTGATCAGCATGGCCTGATTGGAAATGGCGTCGCCAAAGGCAAAACCCGGCAACAGCTGATGCACAGCCTGCAGGTTTGTTTTGTTAACCACGACAGGAATATCGGCCTGGCCGGTTAATCCGAGAACCTGTTCATAGCGATCAATAACGGTGTCCCATACCGCATACTGCCGGGCATATGATTTTCCTTTCAGACCAAGGGCGTGCAACTCCCCTTCTGCAACTCCGTCGACTTCGGCAAACAGCTCCGCCCATTCGCTCACATCTCCTGCCAGCCAGCCACCTCCTGCCGTCTGTACGGCCATGGCGGTTGCCGGACAATTGCGATGGGCGGCAACAGGACGCTCATGGAACCAGGCCTCCATAATCACCCGGGAGTAGCTCTCATTTTCACTGGGATGAAACAAAGCCCTACAGTGCGCGAGCAGCGCCTCCTTTTCCTCTTCTGAAACCAGACCAAGGTCAATAACATCGGGGTGGACATCAGAAAAAGAAGTGTCACCCGGACCGGCCAGGGCAAGTTTCAAGACAGAATCAGGAAACTGATTTTTAAATCCGGCAAAAATCTCTGCCAGAAACAGGGTGTTCTTATGCACATCCCTGCGTCCCAGGCAGAGAATAAAACGGTCTTTCCCAATATGCAGCGGCCCGACCTCTTGCATATCACTCTGCAGACCACAGGCGGTCTCAACGCCCACACCGACCACAATCTCCTTATCCTGAATACCGGGGCCGTACAGTTTTCTGGCCAGACGTGCCTCACCGGCTGAATTGTACAGAATTCCCCGGGCCATGCGGAACAATTCTTCCACCCTTGGCAGATAGGCATAGGCCTCGTCATGGAGACAGGGCTGCAGCCAGGCCTTGTCTGCAACCAACGGCAGACCATTTAGAATGGGGCCGTAGAGATAGGGGAGAAAAATAAAGGCGTGGAAGGCGTCTTTATTTTTTTTTAGAAACCGCAGCAGCTTGTTTGATTTGATATTTTCATAGATAAAGGTATCCGCCGTGCCGCAGGTAAAGGGACTGACTCCGGGCAGCAGGTTCTGTACCGGAAAGGAGAGGACAAAATTATTGGCGGCAACAAACTCTTCACTCTGCCTTTGATCCACGGGAAAACGCCGGATAAGCACACCATCTTCCATCTCCTCTCCCGGAGCCAGATGATTATGGCTCCAGTCTTCAAGAAAAGAGCGGCAACAGGTAGTCAACACCTCAACCTGATGACCGCGTGCTGCCAGCCGGGTCGCCACCTGCCAGGCAAGCTGTTCGGCTCCCCCCTTAAGATCCCGGCCAAACCAGGATGTGACAATAGCAATGGGCCGGCTCATGGTTTATAGCCAATTACAGCATAATCACGGGCACAGGAAAGCAGATCATTGAGACGGGAGGCAAGCTCGGGCGCTTCGTTTTCCGGCAGCCTGGCGCCTGCCTCATGGGGATGGAGATATTTTAATTCGACCCGAGAAAATCCTCGGTACTCGAGAAAAAACTGCTGGGTTTCCGGATAGAGCGGTCGCTTATGGGTCGGATCTGCATAGAAATTACAGGCCCCCACCAGCAGATTCTGTGGATTCGGGGTTTCAAATATGGCCAGGCCGCCGGTGACAAGCACCCGGTTGCTCTCGGCATACAACTCAAGCTGAGTCTCCATGGGCAGATGCTCAATGATATGAAAACCGGTGACAGCACCAAGGCATCCATCAGGCAGAGATCGGAGATACTCAAAGGCGTCCTGGATTTCAACCTCAAGGCCCCGCTGCCGACACTGGCTTGCCAGAGTTTCGTTAATGTCAACCCCGCGAGCGGTGAGATTGTTCTCATGGAGCAGTTCCAGCCACTCGCCGCGGCCGGAACCAATGTCCAGAACAGGTCGCCCGGCGGTGCCTGCGCCAGCCTCATCCAGCAGCGGCAGATAGACGGAAAGGCGTTCTCTAATCTCTTCCCGGGTTCCGCGAAACTTATCTTCAAAGGTTACATAGAGCGAGTCCAGCAGATGGCCTTTTTCGGTCACAAAACTCTGCAACTGCTCATGGGTAAAGGTCTCAGGCAGGCAACGGCGTGCCTCATCAAGGAACAGGGCTACGCGACGCTCCTGCATCGTCAGGGTTGACTTGAGATACCCGATAAGATGATCTTTTTCCTGGTCCCGCCGTTCAAGTTCTGCCAACCGACTGTTCATCCTCTGATCAAGCTGCTCCACTCTGGTGTCCATACGATGTACTGTCTGGTCAACAAATCTATTCATGTCCCGAATACCGTTTAAGGTAATACGCAGGGCATGGAGACTGGCATTATTAAAATCCCTCTGGGGAACGGTAATCACGCGGCCGAAATAAAGGATTAATTTTCCGACTCCGCGAACCAGCCAGCGGATGGATTTTCGGTAATTGAGATAGGTGGAGATCCGTGACCCTGCATCAGCATTCTGCTGGGCAATATCAAGGGTTGACGCCAACTGTGTCCATTCATAGGGGTTATTATTTTCACCGGCAGGCTGACAACCATCTGTGGCCGAATCGGTCTGAGGCTGACCCGAACGCTGCCGGTCAATCTCCGTCTGCACCAGGGCCAGGAGTTGGGCCACATCAATACGCGGATTTTTGGTTTCAATCATGGTCGTGTATCTTTTTCACCTCAACTGCAGCGGGTAGAGAGGCCACACCAACAAATGAGGCCCCGGTCCCGGGGATAATCTGAAAAACAAGACAGCGGTCCCACCAGTCACAATTCTCAATCAAATGGGAATCTCCGGGATGTACGGCAACGCTGAGCGAATAATTTCCCTGCCCCAGGTTCAGCGACAGCGAAAAAACGGCTTCCAGAACATCGCCCTCTGCACAGGACAGTCCGGCGCCACCCAGATGATAGGAGTTACTGCCAAAAACATCATTGCCCATCCGGTCACGGATCAGAATCCCGATGGTTGGATTTTCCATGGGATGATACAGCCTGATCCTGCACCGAATGCAGGTTTCATCTCCCACACTGAAGGCCCGAACAGCCTGTTTGTTGCTGTCGAACATCTCCACGGATTCAATCCGGACCTGCCCGGTCCCGGAGCGGGTTGAGGTGCCGTCTTCGCCTTCAACCTGGCGGATCTCCTCGTCAGTGGACCTCTGGGCGATCCGGGCGTTATAATAGTCCAGTACTGATTCTGCCGCACCGTCCCGGAGCACTACGCCGTCATCAATTAAGAGCGCGCGCTCACAGAGAGCCTTGACAGCACCCGGATCATGGGAAACAAAAAGAAGTGTTGTTCCCTGCTCCCGAAAAGACCTGATCCGTTCAATACATTTATGCTGAAAATAGGCATCTCCCACCGAAAGTGCCTCATCGACAATCAAAATCTCCGGGCGAACGGCTGTAGCGGCGGAAAAGGCAAGGCGAACCTGCATCCCTGTGGAGTAGACCCGCATGGGCTGATCAAAATAATCACCTAGCTCGGAAAATTCGGCTATTTTCGGCAGCAATGCGTGAGTTTCTTCAGTTCGCAACCCCATCATCTGGCAGGTCATCTTGGCATTCACCCGGCCGGAGAAATCCATATGCGCTCCCATACCAAGCTCCAGCAAGGCGGAAAGGCTGCCATTGGTCTTGACGGTACCCGTATTGGGCATCGTGGTTCTGGTCAACAGTTTCAACAACGTAGACTTGCCGGCACCATTGCGGCCGATAATACCCACTGCCTCGCCGGATTGCACCTGAAATGTAATGTCCCGCAAAACCCAGTGTTCCTTATGGCAAATTTTCCGACCACTGCTGAGCCACTCCACCAGCCGAGCCCAGCGGCTGGAATAGCGCTTATATTTTTTTCCCAGCCCGGTAACAATAATTTCACCACTCATAGCTCATCCACCATTTCTCCAGACAGCCGGGAAAAAACCATGAAACCTACGCCAAGTGCCAGCAGTGCCCCCAAAAGATGGGGAATGAAATGGGACCAGAGTGGCCATTGGTGATAGATGATAATGTTCTGATAGGCTTGGACAAGAGGGGTCAACGGATTGATATTGATAATAATCCTGGCCTTTTCGGGCAGAATGGTTATGGGATAGACAATAGGCGTAAACCAGAACCAGAATTGCAGCAGCACACCAAGGAACTGCCCCACATCGCGAAAAAAGACATTCACCGAGCCCAGAAGAATTCCCAGGCCAATGACAAAAAGCTGCTGAATAATGAGCAGAGGAATAAATGCCAAAACGACCCAGCCCGGGAACCGGCCGGTCAGGGCCAAAAACGCCATAAACACAAAAAAAATAATCACAAAATTAATGGTGCTTGACAACAGAGCAATGACCGGCAGGGTGATACGGGGAAAATTTACCTTTTTGATCAGGGAGGCCTGATCAAGAAAGATGTTGGGAAAACGGCTTAACAGTTCAATATAGTACGTCCATGGTAGCAGTCCGGCACAGATGTACATACCGTAGGCCATGGAATCATCAATACCCGGCAGCTTGGCCCGCATGATACGGGAAAAAATAACAGTGTAAATAAAAATCATGGCCAGGGGATTGAGCACCGACCAGATACTGCCCAGTAACGATCCAAGATAACGGCTGCGGAACTCGCGCGCCACCATTGAAACAACAAACCCCCGATACTGCCAGAGTGCCCGTAACCTTTCCACAATATGGCCTTTTACCTGTTATCCGGCCTGACAATGTTTTTTGTTCTCCGCCACCATCATTGCAACCACATCCGGCATGGCTGAATGTGCTTTCCAACCCAGCAGCCGCTCGACCTTGGCGGGATTGGCAACTGACTGCATTATATCAGTTGGGCGCAACAGAGCCGGATTAAGCTCAACATGTTCCTGCCAGTCCAAATCAAGACAGGCAAACACCTCCTGTACCAGGTCCTGGAGGGCATATGTCTGTCCAGTGGCAACGATAAAGTCCTCTGCCTGCTCCTGCTGCAACATCAACCACATGGCCTCTACATATTCCGGTGCCCATCCCCAGTCCCGACAAACAGAAGTGTTACCCAGACGTAACTTTTCCCGGCTGCCGTCGGCAATGCGGCAGGCTGTACGGACTATTTTCTGGGTCACAAAACGCTCCGGTCGCAGGGGAGACTCATGATTGAACAGGATACCGGAACAGGCAAAAAGACCATAGGCCTCCCGATAATTTGCCACCTCCCAGAATGCGGCCGCCTTGGCCACAGCATAGGGACTGCGGGGGCGAAACGGTGTGTCTTCGGTGGCCGGTACTCCATCCGTATTACCAAAACATTCACTTGAAGAGGCATTATATAACCGGGGACCATTGTCCATGAAACGAACCGATTCCAAAAGATTGAGGGTACCGATACCAATGGACTCAAAGGTCTCCACAGGCTGATCAAAAGAAAGACCAACCGAGCTCTGACCGGCAAGATTGTAAATCTCATTTGGTTTTGCATCCTTAAGAACCTGCAGTACACTGCGAAAATCACCCAATGAGGCGGAGCCGACTTCGACCTGATCACGAATGCCGAGTTGTCGCAGATTGGCAAAAGAAGACATCTGGGCATCGCGGGAAGTCCCTACCACCTTATACCCTTTCTCCAGGAGCAATCGAGCGAGGTAGGCTCCATCCTGACCGGATATGCCGAAAATAAGCGCGGTTTTATTCTTCAAAAAAACTCTCCGGAAAATTTGGAAGTCTTCTGTTATTCAAAATGATCCTTAACGAAAAAGCCTTCCCTCTTGCACAGCTGATCTCGTTGGGCCTCCACCATGTCGTAACGAACCATTTCTGCAACCAGCTCTTTAAAACTCGTCTTTGGCACCCAGCCCAGTTTTTCTTTGGCACGGACAGGAACACCGAGCAGAGACTCGACCTCTGTTGGCCTGAAATAACGTGGATCAACCCGGACAATAGTTTTACCTACAAGTTCAGGCTGTTCTGCAGAGGCAACTATTCCTGTTTCTTCAAGCCCTTCACCCTGCCAGTCAATCCCTATCTGCAACTCTTCAGCAGCGGCATTGACAAAATCACGTACCGAATGCTGCTCGCCTGAGGCTATAACAAAATCTTCCGGCTTATCCTGTTGCAGCATCAACCACTGCATCTCAACATAATCACGGGCATGGCCCCAGTCACGTTTGGCATTTAAATTACCCAGATATGTGCATTCCTTGACACCAAGAACAATCCTAGCCAGGGCCCGGGTGATCTTGCGGGTGACAAAGGTCTCACCCCGTACCGGCGACTCGTGGTTAAAAAGAATACCGTTACAGGCATACATGCCGTACGCTTCGCGGTAATTCACCGTAATCCAGTACGCATATAATTTTGCCACTGCATAGGGAGAGCGGGGATAAAACGGTGTTTTCTCGGTCTGTGGAACCTCTTGAACCTTGCCGAAGAGCTCGGAGGTGGATGCCTGATAAAAGCGGGTCTTCCGGGCCAGACCGATGGTCCTGATTGCCTCAAGAATCCGCAGGGTACCAAGGGCATCTGAATTTGCTGTATATTCCGGCTCTTCAAACGACACCTGGACATGGGACTGGGCGGCCAGGTTATAAATCTCGTCCGGCTTGACCTTCTCAATAACATGAATAAGACTTGAAGAATCTGTCATATCTCCATGATGGAGAATAAAACGCAAATGCTCTTCATGGGGATCCTGGTAGAGATGGTCGATGCGGTCGGTATTAAACAGTGAACTTCTCCGTTTGATCCCGTGGACTTCGTATCCTTTATTCAGCAGGAAATCGGAAAGATAGGCACCATCCTGCCCGGTCACACCGGTAATTAAAGCTTTTTTTGTCATACAATTCCCCTCGTAAAGACAACACATTTTATCAAAAATGAATATTTTTAAAATTTTCGCAATATTGCTGAACATAAAAAATTCAACAGGGTACGTCAATCTCGGATCGCAATGTCAAGCGGGAGATGAGGACGATCAGGTGGAACAGATGTCTTTATTTCCACAGCATTCTTATCCGGTCAAGTTATAACCGCTGATCAGATTTGTAGAGCGCACAGGTAGCCTGAACGCCCTGCTGCAGAGAAACCTTCGGCTTCCATCCCAATTTCTCCAGCCGGGAGATATCAAGCAGTTTTCTCGGTGTACCGTCCGGTTTGTTCTGATCCCATTCAATGGTGCCGGAAAAACCGACAATATTTTTAACAAGTTCAGCCAGTTCTCGAATACTGATATCCTTGCCGCAACCTATATTTATAAGAGGAACGCCGTTGTGCTCAAATGTTGAAAATACCCTTCCAGTTTCACTTGACAACAGAAAGACAACCGCATCGGCCAAATCATCGCAGTGGAGAAATTCCCTGCGCGGAGTACCTGTGCCCCAGACAACCACATTGTCTTCACCTCGCTCTTTGGCTTCAGTCATTTTTCGGATCAAGGCCGGCAGAACATGAGAGTCATGAAGGTCGTAATGATCACCTGGACCATACAAATTTGTCGGCATTACAGCAAGATATTTTGTTCCGTACTGTCTGTTATACGCTTCGCACATCTTAATGCCGGCAATTTTAGCAACAGCATATGGTTCGTTAGTAGGTTCCAGAGGACCGGAGAGCAGATACTCTTCTTTCATAGGCTGAGGAGCAAGTCTTGGGTAGATACAGGAACTTCCCAGGAAAACCAGATTCTTTACCCCTGATTGCCAGGCACCATGGATCACATTATTCTGTATCATAAGGTTCTGGTAGATAAAATCAGCAGGATAGGAACTGTTTGCCAGAATTCCGCCGACCATTGCCGCTGCAAGCACAACACAATCAACCTGTTGCTGCTGAAAAAAATGCTGAACCGCTCCCTGGTCCAAGAGATCAAGCTCGGCATGAGAACGCAGCAATAGATTGTTGTTGCCCCCCTGCCTCAACCGACGAGAAATGGCGGACCCAACCATGCCGGTATGTCCGGCAACGTAAATGGTTGAGCCGGGGTAAATAAATAAGCTGTCGTTTTTTTCCATGTGCAAATCCTACAGAATGTAGTGTTACCAGTTAGTTTCGGTCATCATCCTGTTTCCTCATAGGCGGTGCCGTCTCCTCTGCTGTCAATA
Source organism: Desulfobulbaceae bacterium (assembly GCA_030613515.1). Lineage (GTDB taxonomy): Bacteria > Desulfobacterota > Desulfobulbia > Desulfobulbales > Desulfobulbaceae > Desulfobulbus_C. The sequence goes on along the minus strand of JAUWLT010000062.1, from coordinate 50 downwards.
CGGCAACGGCCACGCCCAGATCACGAGGGTCATCTGAATACCCTTCGCGC
>JAUWLT010000281.1 GCA_030613515.1 Desulfobulbaceae bacterium | reverse complement strand
ACATACATGATTGTGGCGGTTGATGACTTCAATATGGGGGCCATGGAAAACAAGGGCCTTAATATCTTTAACTCAAAGTATGTACTTGCCCAGCCCGAGACGGCAACTGATACTGATTACGAGGGGATTGAAGGGGTTATCGGCCACGAGTATTTTCACAACTGGACCGGCAACAGGATAACCTGCCGTGACTGGTTTCAACTCAGCTTGAAAGAAGGATTGACGGTTTTTCGCGACCAGGAGTTTTCTGCGGACATGAGCTCTCGGCCTGTCAAACGTATTCGGGAGGTCAATGTGATGCGCAGCTTCCAGTTTCGGGAAGACAGCGGTCCCATGGCCCACCCGGTGCGGCCGGAATCCTTTGTCGAGATCAACAATTTTTATACTTTGACAGTGTATAACAAGGGCGCAGAGGTGATTCGCATGATTCATACCCTGCTTGGCGTTGAAGGCTTTCGCTGGGGCATGGATTGCTACTTCAAGCGTCATGACGGTCAGGCCGTGACCTGTGATGATTTTGTGCGGGCTATGGAAGATGGTAATGATTTTGACCTGTCACAATTCAAGCTCTGGTACAGCCAGGCAGGAACTCCGGAGCTTACTGTTACGCAGACCTATGTTGAGGATGCCCGGGAATTTACGGTAACGATTAGTCAATTTTGCCCGGCAACGCCTGGACAGGCTGAAAAAAAGCCATTTTACATGCCGCTTGCAGTCGGCTTGCTGGACACAAAGGGCAGGGATATTGAGCTGCAACTCAAGAGCGGCGGTCAACTGACGGATTCTGTTCTGATTCTTGAGAAACAAAAACAAAAGTTCTGTTTCAGTGGCGTGCATGAAAAACCGGTGTTGTCCCTGCTGAGAGATTTTTCTGCACCAGTGATGGTGAAATCGGATCTTGACGAGGACCAGCTGGCCTTTCTCATGGCCTATGATACGGATCCTTTTAATCGCTGGGATGCTGGACAGCAGCTTGGTCTGCAGTACTTGGTGGCTCAGATATCTGCGTACCGGCGGGGTGAGCAGGTGAGGGTGCCCGAGCTGTTTTATCAGGCCTTTGGTCAGCTCTTGATCGATGAGCTGACAGATTCTGCTTTCCTGGCATTAACCCTGGTTTTGCCCACTGAGACCTGGATCGGTCAGCAGCTGGAGGTGATAGATCCTGATGCAGTGTTCCTGGTGCGTCAGTATTTTCGTTACCAACTCAGTTTGGAGCACCGGGATATTTTTTATGAAAACTATTACAGTCTAGGAACCGATGGACCGTATCAATATTCGGCAGAGGAGGCTGGACGCAGGGGGTTACGAAACTGTTGTCTTGCCTACCTGCTGACTGCAGAGCCGGGAGAAAGGGTAGACCCGGATGTGCTGGAACTCGGTATAGAGCAATACCGGCAGGCGGATAACATGACCGATGTGTCAGCAGCGCTTGCAGGGGTGGTCAATGCAGACCGGGCTGCCGGCGATGAACTGCTGGCTGATTTCTATAATAAATGGCAGGATGATCCCCTGGTGGTAGATAAATGGCTCATGGTGCAGGCGACCTGCATTCTGCCCGGAACCCTTGAGCGGGTAAAGGAGTTGATGAAACACCCGGCTTTCAGTATGAAAAATCCCAATAAGGTCCGGTCGTTGATCGGATCTTTTTGCGGCAATCAACAGCAGTTCCATATGGAAGACGGCAGCGGCTATAGATTCCTTGCCAACCGAATCATGGAGCTTGACCCCATGAATCCGCAGATCGCCGCACGAATGCTGACCCCGCTCACCATGTGGAAACGGTATGACGCCAACCGGCAGCAGTTGATGAAAACTGAACTGGAACGAATCGCTGCCCTTCCGGGTTTGTCCGGAGATGTATGCGAAATTGTAGAAAAGAGTTTATAGCAGGGCAGGTTGTACCCGACCTACCTTCTACCTTCAACCTAAAACTTTATACCTTATACCTTGCCCCCAACCACCCTCACAAAAGCCCAGCTCGATTTTGCCCTTGACCAGGCAGTTCGGCATCCGCACGGACATGTGCATAAAGGAAAACTGATCTTGCATTCGGGAGTGTTTGCCGACCCGGATCGGGAAACCAATATCCTGGTTAGCCGTTTTGCCCTGCTGGACTGCACCGGTTCCATTGAACTCGGTCCCTGGTGCAATATTTCGGCACGCTGCCGGATCTACACCCACGACCATATTCACTTGGGCCGCAGACCACTTCTGGCTGTTGAAGAAGAGCACGGAGTTATCTGGCAGGATAAAAAAATCGGGGCTGATGTCTGGATTCATGACGGGACAATTGTTTTGTACCAGGTAACTCATATCCCGGACGGAGTGGTGATTGGTGCAGGATCAGTGCTGACAAAAAATCCCGGACCCTACGAGATATGGGCCGGCAACCCTGCCCGAAAGATCGGCATGAGGACAGAGACAACGGAAAAGGAAATAGAAAAACTGGCAGGCTGTCAAACATTTCGGCTTTCCCCAACATTTGATGAGCAGAAAAGATAAAAAGTTAACCTTACTCCTTTTTTTTGCGGATGCGCAATTCTATTTCCTGGATATCACTCCCATTGACTCTCAGGGTTTTGACAAAACCTTTCACAGTTTCGGCCAGGGCTTTCTGAACAAAATCTTTCATGACCACCTTTTTACCGTTAACCAGCAGGACAGTCTGATCCTTCTTTTGTCCGTTTTTGCTGAGGAGTCGTTTTTCTATGAAATCGGCAATCTCACTGCTCTCATCCAGCCGGAAAATAAAATTTCCTGAAATGTTTCGATCAGTGGCAATGGCAATAACGCCTGTTACCTGGTCACGCAGCAGTTCAGTATCTCCCCTTGATACCTCAAT
>JAUWLT010000114.1 GCA_030613515.1 Desulfobulbaceae bacterium | reverse complement strand
TGCACCAAAAGGAATGCAGTGTGACCCGGTATTTAGTGTAATGATGAACAACCGTGGCAAAGGGTTGCAGGTCAATAACCGAAAATTCCGTCTCCTCAAAGACCTCCCGTCTTGCCGCCTGTTCCGGAGTCTCACCCTCTTTCAACCTGCCACCGGGAAATTCCCAGAGTCCACCCCATACATCATCTGGTAATCGCTGCTGGATAAACAGGCGATCAGCATGAAAAATAAGAGCGCAGGACATGGTGATGCCGATTTTTTGCTCTTTTCTACCGGGAACCGGACGCAGGTCAATACTATCTGTTGCAAGTGCACAACAATGATTCCGCACCGGGCAGGCGTCACAATACGGGTTCTTCGGCTTACAGACCAGGGCTCCTAACTCCATCAAGGCCTGGTTAAAATTGCGGGCATCGCCGTCGGGCAACAACTCACCTGTCAGCTGCTGCAACTGGAGCCGGGTGACTTTATGCTTTGCCGGTTTATCCAGATCCGCTATCCTGCAAAGGATCCGCTCCACATTGGCATCAAGAACCGGATACGGTCCATTAAAGGCGATGGACATAATGGCGGAGGCGGTATAAGGGCCGATTCCGGGCAAACTCAGCAAGGCATTGTAATCAGCAGGAAGTTCGCCACCATACTCCTGCACCAGGACCTTAGCTGTCTTTTGAATATTCCGAGCCCGACTGTAATAACCAAGCCCCTCCCATGCCTTTAAAATCTGTTGTTCCGGTGCGTTTGCCACAGAGGGGATATCAGGAAACTGCTCATGCCAATGGTTGAAATAACCGACAACCCTGTCCATCTGGGTCTGCTGGCCCATGACTTCCGAAATCCAGACATGGTAAGGCTTGTAATGGACTCGCCAGGGCAGAGCACGCTGATGGGTGGCAAACCAGCAAAGAAGTTGCTGCTGAAATTCCGGGATTGCGGTGATCGGGTGCATAAAAACCGGCAACTGGTTAATTTTATCTGATGTCGCTGATATGATATTGATGAGAAACAGGTATAGCCTTGCTCTGCTTATGCAGCAGTGGGCAGACTGTCCCTGTTTTAAGGGCCTGTGTATAATCTCCTATCCTTAATCAACAAGATCACTTTTGTCCCTCGTTTTTCATGTTCATATCGACCATCCTGCTCAAGGAAACATTTTAATCAGGCTATCCGCAAGCCGGTCTTACGACAGATCAACAGGTTTACGGACCGAAAAAAAATTCGTTGCCTGGTCACCATGCATAGCTTGCCGTTACGAATTCACCGGCAACAGGTTGAAACATCTGAAGGAAAGGACGATCAGGCAGCGATTGATGGCGACCTGATTTACTTACCCTTTGCCCCTGATAACAAAACAGAAAAATTACTTGAAAAAAAAGAAACAAGCCTTAAAGTGCACAAATGCACAAATGCACAAAAGTAAAAAATCCGATTTTGCCGAAATGCAGTTAATCTTTTCTTACAAGGAGAACGTGAATGAAAAACCTGATCGTGTATTCGTCCAAGGGGGGTAATACGAAAAAACTGGCCGAGGAGATGTTCAAACAACTGCCGGAGGACAAGGATATTGCACCGGTTTCCAAAGCACCAGCCCCAGACAATTATGATGTGGTATGCGTAGGGTTCTGGCTTAAGGGTGGCCAGCCTGATCCAGCGGCCCAGGAGTACTTAAAAAACTGCACAGGTAAGATCTTCCTGTTTGCCACCCATGGCGCTGCACCAGGCTCCAATCTTGCAAAAATGGCGTTGAACAAGGCAGGAGAACTGGCCGCAAAAGCAACAGTTATCGGCAGCTTCAGCTGCCAGGGTGAGGTGTCGGAAAAGATGATGGAAACTGCGGCTAACAAGGACCCGCAACCTCCCTGGCTGGCTGATGCGCCTGCAGCCAAAGGACATCCCAACACCAGTGACTTCATGGAACTCAGCGACGCGCTTATTGCGGCCGGGTTGAAGACAAAGGCAGAAAAATCCACCGGCAGTATGTTGAGTTGAGGGAAGATGGAAGATTAACAGGTGGAAGGCGAAAGGTGTGTTAATGTCTTTCAGTCTTCTGCCTGTTCAACTGTAAAAACCAGATCCTCCTTGCCTCCTTTTCTTCGTATCCAGTTCAGGGATCGTCGAACACTCCTGCTCTGTACCGCCTTCTCAAGCAGGTGATGTTTTCCCGGGAAATCCATAAAAGAGAGACCGATCAACATGGTCAGGATCCCCTGTCCGGGTATGAGCAGCATGGCCGTTCCTGCGGCCAACAGGCCAAGCCCGACTGTATTACGCAGAACAAACAGGAAGATCGCCAGCACCGGGTGCCGCCGGTGACGCTCAATCACATCAAGCCGGTGCCTGATAAAATATTCCGGCGACAAACGGAGAATCAACCAGGGAATAATCAGCAGGCTGCCGATAAATGTCACGATTGACAAAATCCCTAACAGCTCCAGCAGTTGGACAGTACTGATGGAAGATATCAAATGCCAGGCTCCCTGCACGGCCCACCACCAAACTGCAACATGGATCTTGAGTATGTGACCTCGAAACGCACGAACCCCACCCGGATTTTCCTTTTCATTTCCTCTATGGTTGCTGCCGACACTCCGACCCTGAATACTACACCGGAATAAAAAATCACAGTGTTTCTTAATTATCTCTGTTCAACTACAGGATAACATGCTAAATTTAAAGAGTAATAGATTCTCTTAAAGTAACAGGTCAACTTCACCACCAAACAATCCTTCATGCCTGACATTCTCAGCTCTCTCAGGTGGCAGGATATCGTTGATATCCTGATTGTCTCCTATATTATTTACCGGATCATTCTCCTGATCCGCGGCACCCGGGCTGTACAGATGCTGGCCGGTATCATTGTCATCACCACTATCTACTTTATTTCCAGCCAGTTGGACCTGCTGGCCTTGCACTGGTTACTGCGCACTTTCTTAAGTTCCATTCTGCTCATTATCATCATTGTCTTTCAGCGGGATATACGCCGTGCCCTGACCCAGATGGGCAAAACCCCGTTCCTGAAAAATCAGGACATGGCTGCACATGACCTGGGCGAAATCATCTCGGCTGCAGTATACATGGCCCGGCGGCGTATCGGGGCTCTGATCATTATTGAGCGCGAAAACGGACTTCGCGACTATATTGATTCCGGTTTTTTGATTGATGCCAAGCTTCTGCATGAATTACTGGTTTCCATCTTTTTTCCAATGTCACCCATGCACGATGGCGGAGTCATCATTCAAAACGGTCGGATTCACTCGGCCGGCTGCCTGCTTCCTCTATCAAGGAATCCCAAAATCGACAAACGCTATGGTACCAGACACCGTGCAGCGTTGGGATTATCTGAAGAAACCGACGCGGTGATCATTGTGGTTTCAGAAGAAACTCAGGAAATATCTATCGTTCAGGGAGGTAAAATAACCCCCTTAAATGATGAAGAAAAATTAACCCACGAACTGAAAAAAATTTTTCCCGCCCAGGAGAACACCAGTCCTTTATGGAAAAACTGGCTCAACAGAAAAAACAATCACTGAAGCAGAAGCTGGCCGGCATAACAAACCGCAAGGACATGCTGCTCAAGGTCGTATCGCTCTGCCTGGGCGCATTGCTCTGGTATCTTGTTGTTGGCGAGGACCAGGTGGACATAAACATCCAGGTTCCCATAGAGGTGCTCAATCTGCCGGAAAACCTTGTTATCTCCAACCAGTTCAAAAAAGAACTTGACGTGACAGTCCGAGGGCCACGCAGTATCATGCAAGAGCTGCGTAACCGGAATATATCCCGACCTGTCGACCTGTCCAAGGCAGGGCCGGGAAGCATAGTCATTAAAAATGAAAATGACTCCATTCCGCTGCCCCGTGGGATCAGTGTCCTGCGTCTGCAACCTGCCAACATCACTCTTTCTATCGAGCAGCTTATCCGCAAAACAATCCCCATTAATGCCGTGACTGAAGGAGAGGTCTCAGCAGGATACAAGTTGCGTCAGATCACCATGGATCCGGACAAAATCATTGTGTCGGGACCCAAAACCGTGCTTGAATCAGCACTGGCCCTTCAGACCTATGTTATTAACCTCGATGGTCTCAACCATTCAATCACCCTTCCTGTCCACCTCAATCTCTCAGCCGATTTTGTCAACCTGATCGGCGAAACCGTCGTTGTTGCCAAGATTGAGGTGCAGGAAAAATTCATCAAAAAAACAGTCGACAAAATCCCAATTAATGTCAAGGACGCAAGCCGGTCCGTAATAGTAGAGCCTGATTCCATCACTGTAGTGGCGGAGATCCCGGAAAATCTGGTCCGGGACACACCGGTACCATCCATGCTCTTCAGGGCCTATGTCAATGCCAAGGATGTACAACAGCCGCGTGACGTACCGGTAATTGTAAACGGTCTTACCGTACCCGGTCATGAGCCGATCACCATTAAATCATACAGCCCTGCCATGGTCCACATTTCTCCAGTCAAAGATCCTGTACCGGCGGCGTCAGCTCAGGGCCTATAGAAATAGAAACAGCAACAGGAAAAAACAATGCGACAGCTCTTTGGAACAGACGGCGTACGCGGGGTTGCAAACATCTACCCCATGACCACGGAAATAGCCATGCAGATCGGCAGGGCTATCGCCTTTATCGTCAAGACTAAGGCCAAGGGCCACCACATCGTGATAGGTAAAGACACCAGGTTGTCCGGTTACATGATCGAAAATGCTCTGGCTGCAGGAGTATGCTCCATGGGCGTCGATGTACAACTGCTAGGGCCCCTGCCCACACCCGGTATTGCCTTTATAACCACCTCCATGCGTGCCGACGCAGGCGTGGTAATCTCCGCCTCCCATAATCCTTTCCAGGATAATGGCATAAAAATCTTTTCAAAGGATGGGTTCAAGTTGCCCGACGAGGTGGAACTGAATATCGAAGATCTTATTTTTTCCCAAAAAATGGCCGCACTCCGACCGGTGGCGGACGAGGTTGGCAAGGCCACCCGTATTGATGACGCCAAGGGACGTTACATCGTGTTTCTAAAAAACACCTTTCCTGCCAAATACACCCTGGATGATTTCCATATCGTCCTTGACTGTGCCCATGGAGCCACCTATAAAGTCGCGCCTTTTGTTTTTTCCGAGTTAGGTGCCAGGGTAACCCGTATCGGGGTCAATCCGGACGGTAAAAATATTAACCGAGATTGCGGGGCTCTGCATCCCGAGGTGATGGCGGAAAAGGTAAAACAGTTAGGGGCGGATATCGGTCTTGCCCTGGATGGGGATGGCGACCGGCTCATTGTCTGTGATGAAAACGGAGAAATCGTTGACGGTGACCATATCATGGCTATTTGTGCAGCCGACCTGTTGAGCCGCAGAAAACTGAAAAAGAAGACCCTGGTTACTACGGTTATGAGCAATATAGGGCTGGAAAAGGCCATGACAAAGATGGGCGGCAAACTGGTGCGTACCCAGGTGGGGGACCGCTACGTGGTGGAGACTATGCGGGCCAAGAGCTACAACTTCGGTGGCGAACAGTCAGGCCATCTTATATTTCTGGATCATAACACCACCGGCGACGGCATCCTGGCCGGTCTGCAACTGCTCTCCATCATGATAAAAAAGAGAAAGCCGTTATCGGAACTATCCGATATCATGACCTCCTATCCCCAGGTACTGGAAAACGTCCGCATGTCTTCCAAGATCGCCCCTGAAGACATCCAGGGTTTTCAAAAGGCTCTGCAGGAGGCGGAAAAGCAATTAGGAAAACGGGGCCGTATCCTGGTCCGTCCCTCGGGAACCGAGCCCGTCATCCGGGTCATGGCCGAGGGCGAAGATAAAAAGGAAATTTCAACAATCGCCCTGGAATTATGCGATATCATCCGAAGGGCGGATAGGATTTAGGAGAGGGGCGAGGGACAAGGGGTTAGGGATAAGGAAAAGAAAAAAACCGACGGCACCGCAGTCGGTTTTCGGCTAATCCCTTGCCCCTAATCCCTATTCCCTGGCTTTTGCCATTGCCCGCTTAAAAGCATCGGCAGAGCCGGCAATCACCTTTTCATCAATACAGAAAGCCAGCCGAATGTAGCCGGGTGCTCCAAAACCGCGGCCTGGTACGGCCAGAATTTTTTCTTCCTGCAGGATGGCGCAGAACTCCACGTCATCAATGGGTGCTTTCGGAAACAGGTAAAACGCGCCCTTAGGCTTTACATACTCCAAGCCCGCATCATCGAGAATGTCACAAAATACTTTCCTCCTGCGCTCGTAGACAGAGGAATCCACGCTCACATCCTGCAGTTCAGCAACTACCCGTTGCATCAGGGCAGGAGCATTAACAAAGCCTAAAATCCGGTTCGCTAAAGTCATAGCATCGAGCAACTCTCCCTTCTCGTGCATGTCCGGATGCACGGCAATGTAACCAATCCGTTCACCGGGCAGGGAGAGATCCTTGGAGTAAGACGAGACCACGATGGAATTTGTGGTCGTGGTCAGGATGGAAGGCACCCGGGCACCATCAAACACGATCTTGCGATACGGTTCATCGGAAACCAGGTAAATGGTGGTACAGAACTTCTCACCTGCACTGTCCAGCAATTTTCCCAGGGCAGCAAGCGACTCCTTTGAATACATCTGGCCGGTGGGATTATTGGGGCTGTTGATCAGCACCACCTTGGTCTTCTCGGTCAGGGCCTGTTCAATGGCTGCAAGATCGATATTGAATTCTTCATCCGTAGCCACGACCTTTGTCACACCGCCATGGTTATCCACATAGAACTTGTACTCGACAAAAAACGGCGCCAGGATAATAACCTCATCGCCGGGATCAAGCAGGGATTTCATAATCACATTCAAACCACCGGCAGCGCCGCAGGTCATGAGTACATCACCCAGACCCAGTTCCACACCCTGTTCCTCCGACAGCCTGGTCGCCAAGGCCTCGCGAACATAGGGATAACCCCCGTTTGGCATATAGGAATGGACACCCGGCGCATCATTTTCCGCCAGATCTTTAAGCACCTCGCCAAATTTTGGTGGCGGTGGAACATCCGGGTTACCCAGACTGAAGTCAAACACATTCTCAGCCCCGAATTCCGCCTTCATCCGGGCTCCCTCTTCAAACATTTTACGAATCCAGGAAGATTTTTCGGCAAATGCCTGCATTTTTTTTGCTACTGTCATTTTTTCCTCACACGTTTTAGGAAAAAGGAAAAGGGAAAAGGAAACAGGAAAGAGGGAATAAAAAGATTGCACCTTTTCTCTCTTTATCTTTTTCCTGTTCACTCTTCCCTGTTTTTATTTACCTTCCATTAAACTTCTTCTCAAAAAAGTCATAAGCCGCATTAATCTCCTTCATTTTTTCTTCAGCAACCGCTTTAAATTCGTCACCGAGATGGGCGACCTTGTCCGGATGGTACTGCATGGAGAGCTTACGGTAGGCTTTCTTGATGACTACAAAATCAGCACCTGCCTTCAACCCCAGGACCGCGTAATACTGTTCCTCGGAGATAGCGGCACCAGCTGTACCCCCTTGCCGGCCATACCGGAACTTGGCTTCAATAGTGCGCTGATCGTACTCATTGATCTGCAAAAAAGCTGCTATTTTTCGGGCCTGCTTCAGATTCTGATCAAGCACCGGATCCTTAGTGTAAAGAATCTGATAAATCAGCTCTAGCAGAATCAGGCGCGGCTCATAGGCAAAGGTATGACGAAAATTGGTGAGCAGTTCCTCAAAATTCTGCTCAGTGTCCCTGGCCTCCTTGATCAGCTGCTTGACCCAGTACATCTGATCCTGGTTATAATTCAGGGAATACTGGAAAAAATTGGTCATGGTCACAAGCTCGGTCTTGGTAAAATGACCGTCGGACTTGGCAATGTGAACCAGAATATTGACGAGCAGAAAGACAAACTGATTATGACTCTCACTCTGGGTAGCCTCATAGTCAGCCACACGTTTCCGGACATACCAGGAAAAACCAAAAAAGGCCGCCCCGAGCAGCACGGCCCCCATGATACCGGTAAAAAAGATCAGGGAAATAAAATCACCCACCGCCGACCCGCCACCGATGACCAGCAGGATCAGCATTATAATAAGAAGGCAGCCGCCGCACCCGGGCTGATTATGTTGTCGATATTGCATGTTGGAAATGAGAGGTATGGGGTAAGAGGTGAGTTGACAACCTATCTAATTATCAATCGA
>JAUWLT010000047.1 GCA_030613515.1 Desulfobulbaceae bacterium | reverse complement strand
GGTGACAACATCGGCGCCCTTCTGCGCGGCACCAAGCGAGATGAGGTTGTGCGCGGTCAGGTACTTGCCGCCCCGGGTTCGATCACTCCGCATAAGAAGTTCAAGGCAGAGGCGTATATCCTGACCAAGGAAGAGGGTGGACGTCACACCCCGTTTTTTAACGGTTATCGTCCTCAGTTTTATTTTCGTACCACGGATGTTACCGGTGTCTGTACTCTTGAAGAGGGAGTAGAGATGGTAATGCCTGGTGACAACATCCATATCATTGGTGAGTTGATTACCCCGATTGCCATGGAAGAAGGACTTCGTTTTGCAATCCGTGAAGGTGGCCGTACCGTCGGAGCCGGTGTGATCAGCGAAATTATTGAGTAAACTTTCCAGCTGTTTCCGGCAGTAGCGGGAGCAATAGGAATACCACAACTACAGCCGGGCAAAATGTCCGGCTGTAGTTCATATATTGGGATCACCAAAATGAGAGATATCATTACGCTTGCCTGCAAGGACTGCAAGCAGCGCAACTATACAACGACTAAGAATAAACGGACTATTCCGCACAAGCTGGAACTGAAAAAGTTTTGTCCGTTCTGCAAGACACATACTCCGCATAAGGAAACCAAGTAAGTTGAAAGTATCAAGTTGAAAGTTTATAAAGTAGATAACTTGATATCTTTCAACTTGTAACTGTTTTCGTGCAGGCCAGTAGCTCTAATTGGTAGAGCATCGGACTCCAAATCCGAGGGCTGGGGGTTCGAGTCCCTCCTGGCCTGCCAGTTAAAGTTTTTTTAAAATGAGAAGTGTCTGCAGCGAACCATAGAATTCCAGACGATGTTCAGTGCTTGTTATGACTTGGAGTCTGAAAAAATGGTCCAGTTCTGCTGACTAGAGAGACGATGGCAAACAAAAAGAAAAAAAGCAGTAAGAAAAGTGGACAGTCTAGGCAGGCAGAGGTAGTCGTGCCTAAGAAGTCTCTTTTTGCCCCTGCAACCATCCGTGAATTTTATCATGAGGTGGTGGCCGAGTTCAAAAAGATTGTCTGGCCCGACCGCAAGGTAACCATGGGGGTGACCGGGTTTGTCATTCTCCTTACTGTTGTTTTGTCCATCTATCTGGGAACAGTAGATTTTATCCTTGGTAAGCTGGTTTCCATGGTCCTGCAATAGGCATTTAAAATGGCAAAATACTGGTACGTTGTTCATACTCACACAGGGTTTGAAATCAAAGTCAAGGCCACGTTGGAGGATCGTATTCGGCAGGCCGGACAGCAGGAAATGTTTGGTGACATACTTGTTCCCACAGAACAGGTAGTTGAAATGGTCAAGGGTGCGCGTAAGACATCAGAGCGCAAGTTTTTTCCCGGTTATATTCTGGTCAACATGGATATGAACGAGCACTCCTGGCATACAGTTGTGGAAACGCCGCGGGTTACCGGTTTTGTTGGTGTTAATGCCAATCAGCCCCTTGGTAATCAGGAGATTTACAAACTGATTCCGGCACTGACCCAGGAAGAGGCTGATAAGATTATCGGTCGTGTTGCTGATGGTGCGGAAAAACCCAAACCCAAGGTCATCTTCGAGGTGGGCGATGTGGTTCGGATCACTGACGGGCCATTTGCCAATTTCGAGGGAACTGTTGATGAGGTGTTCCCGGATAAGGGCAGGGTTCGTGTAATGGTATCGATTTTTGGACGTTCAACCCCGGTTGAACTTGAATATATGCAAGTGAGCAATAATTAGTAATCTATCACAGACTTCATAACTATACGGTTTCACGATCACCAAACTTGTAATCGGTCACGGGTGCTGTAGATTTGTGCTAACGTTCTTGTTCGCTCTAGCCCAGACACCGCTTCGCTGTTATGCGGGCAAGAACGTTAGTGCAAAGATGCTGTGTCCGTGATCGATTACAATAATTATACTCCGGGCTCGACCGTGGAGGAGTAAAAAATGGCTAAAAAAATACAATCCTACATAAAACTGCAGATTCCCGCCGGCAAGGCCAACCCGTCACCGCCGGTCGGTCCGGCTCTTGGTCAGCATGGTGTGAACATCATGGATTTCTGCAAGGCTTTTAATGCCAAGACACAGTCTGAGGGCGATACCATTATTCCGGTAGTTATTTCCGTATATACTGATCGTTCTTTCAGCTTTATTACCAAGACGCCGCCTGCATCCGTCCTGCTGCTCAAGGCAGCTGGTGTGCAGAAGGGGTCCGGTAATCCCAAACGTGAACGTGTTGCCGAGATATCAAAAGACAAGGTTAAGGAGATCGCAGAGATTAAGATGGTTGATCTCAATGCCTATAATATTGAGCATGCCATGCGTATTATAGAGGGAACTGCCCGCAGCTGCGGAATTACTGTTGTTGATTGATATTGAAAACTTTCCCGGTATTGAATTAATAAGTTTGTTTTTCAATAACGGTTTGCAGGAAGACTGAACTGGAAAAGGAATAGAGAAAAGGAAAGGACAGCCGCTGTAATTTTTCCTTTTTCCTATTCCTCTTCACTATTCCTATCTATGCTAACTTCGCTTGTACCTGTCCGACTGACCACCGGATAAGGGAGAACTGACTTAAGGTCCAAATTATGCCGAAACATGGAAAGCAGCACAGAAAGGCTGCAGAGGCAATAGATCGTACCAGGCTCTATGAACTGCAGGAGGCTCTGGAGACGATTCTCAAGAATAACTGTGCACGATTTGACGAGACCATTGATATTGCCGTACGTCTTGGAGTTGATCCGCGTCACGCCGACCAGATGGTTCGTTCTACCGTTATTCTGCCGCACGGTACCGGCAAGGACGTTCGTGTCCTTGTCTTTGCCAAGGGCGAGAAAGAGGCTGAAGCACTGGCCGCCGGCGCCGACTATGCCGGATCCGATGAACTTGTTGCCAAGATAAAAGATGGCTGGCTTGAATTCGATAAGACCATTGCCACCCCGGATATGATGGGTGAAGTGGGCAAGATCGGTCGTATTCTTGGTCCAAGAAACCTGATGCCCAATGCCAAGCTTGGTACGGTTACCTTTGATATCGAGCGTGTTGTAAAAGAGACCAAGATGGGTAAGGTAGATTTTCGGGTAGAAAAAGCCGGTATCGTCCACACCCTTATGGGCAAACGTTCCTTTGGCGCTGAAAAGCTTGCCGACAATATTATCGCTTTTGTCGACAGGTTGATCCAGCTCAAACCATCCTCAAGCAAAGGTGTGTACCTGCGTTCAATCGTCCTGTCCAGTACCATGGGACCAGGTGTCAAGATTGATCCTCAGCAGGTTCGTGCCCTGATCAAGGCGTAAAACCTTTTGTCCGGTCACCGGCGTGTGCTGGAGGCATGACAATAGTTTCATAGGGGATTTTTTATATATCTACTGTTTTTGTTTTAAACCTGGGAAGGTCACAGACAGCAGGCACGGAAGTTTAATAACCTTGCGGTTACCTGCCGAGACCATGCACCGGTTACCTGATTGCAGGGCAGCCGGCATAATGTCTTCATTCCGTATTTCTGCTGTCTCACGATTGTCCCGCGACTACCAAGGAGGTGTACCAGTTGAATCGCGAAACCAAGGCTACAAAGGTCGGTGAACTCAACAAGACCTTTAGCAATGCCAAGTTCGCGGTAGTAGCTGATTACCGCGGATTAAAAGTCACGGAGCTGGAAAAGCTGCGCGCCAGCCTGCGAGAGCAGAATGCACAGATCCGGATTGCCAAAAACACCTTGCTCAGACTCGCAGTCAAGGGCACTGAGTATGAAGGGCTGACTGATGATTTTACCGGCACCACAGCCATTGCCTACAGCTTTGAGGAACCGGTAGGGCCTGCCAAGGCACTGGTCGAGTTCGGCAAAGAGTTTGAAGCCCTGCAGATTCGTTCCGCCGGTCTTGATGGTAAGGTTCTGAGTGCCGATGAAGTTATGGCTCTGTCCAAGCTGCCGAGTAAAGATCAATTGCTTGGCCAGCTCTGTGGTGTCCTTGCAGCCGTACCGACCAAGCTTGTTCGTACCCTTAATGCGGCTCCGAGCAATCTGGTCTATGCACTGCAGGCAATTAAAGATCAAAAAGAAAATTAACTATTGTTTTTCAGGAGGAATGAAAGATGTCTGATGCTATTGAACAGGTAGTAGAGATTGTTGAAAAAATGAGCCTTCTCGAGGTTGCGGAACTCGTAAAGGCCTTGGAAGAGAAATTCGGTGTATCTGCTGCTGCTCCGGTTGCTGTTGCCGCAGTTGGCGGAGCCGCTGAAGGTGGTGCTGCTGCTGAAGAAAAAACCGAGTTTGATGCAGTACTGACTGCTGTCGGTGACCAGAAGATCAAGGTAATCAAGGAAGTCCGTGCTATCACCGCCCTTGGCTTGAAAGAGGCCAAAGGACTGGTTGAAAGTGCTCCGACCCCGATCAAGGAAGGTGTTTCCAAGGACGAAGCCAACGAGATCAAAGAGAAGATCGAAGCTGTTGGTGGTACCGTGGAAATCAAATAGCACTGCTGCTTCTGCTATCCGCCTGCTGGCTTTGCTGCCGGCAGGGATAAGTCCATATGACACAGTAACGCTACGGGGGACAATCCCCTCGTAGCGTTACTGTGTTTGTGGGCTGTAAGAGGTTTCAGGTTTAATGAAAAGTCAGGAATAGTTTGAAATCACAAGTTTTATAACTCCAGACGCCTGATTTTTGCGGATTGTATCGAGAGGGATCATGAATAGAGTACGAAAAAGTTTTTCCAAGACACGCCGGATTGTAGAGCCGCCGCATCTTATTGCCATGCAGCGGTATTCTTACGAGCGTTTCCTGCAGCGGGGTATTGAGCCGGACCTGAGAGAAGATGTCGGCCTGCAGACCATCTTTAAAAACATTTTTCCGATCACGGATTTTAACGGACTCTGTTCCCTCGAATTTGTTCGCTATTCTTTCGGTGAAGCAAAGTATACGGTTGAAGAATGTATTGAACGGGGCATGACCCATGATGTACCGGTTAAGATCACTGTTCGGTTGATCACCTTTGATGTTGACGAGACCACCGGTGTACAGTCGGTGCGAGACATCAAGGAGCAGGAAGTGTTTCTCGGTTCCCTGCCGCTGATGACCAAGGACGGCGTCTTTGTGGTAAACGGTACGGAACGGGTGGTAGTCAACCAGCTGCAGCGTTCGCCGGGCCTGTTTTACACCCATGATAACGGTAAGTCCCATGCTTCAGGAAAACGGCTCTACTCGGCCCGTATTATCCCTGTTCGGGGTTCCTGGCTTGATTTCGAGTTTGATATTAAAGACGTACTCCATGTACGCATTGATCGCCGGCGTAAACTGCCCGTTACAACCCTGCTCAAGGCACTGGGCTATTCGGATGAGGAATTGCTGCGCGAGTTTTACAAGATTGATACCGTCCAGCTCAAGAAGGGCAAATTCTCCCTGCTGTTTCAACCGGAGACCTTTATCGGCCAGCGCTGGACTACCGATGTGATTAATCCGGATGATGGCGAAGTTATAGGCAAGAAGGGCCGCAAGATTCCCAAGAACGTGGCCAAAAAGATGGACAAGGCAGGTATTAAGTCTGTATCGGTGTCTGATGAAGACCTGTTAGACCGTTTCCTGGTGACCGATTTGGTGGATCCGAAGAGCGGCGAGGTCATCGCCAAGGGCAACGACCCTCTCAGCGAATCCCTTATTGAGACCATCAAGGCCGGCAAAATAAAAGAGTTCGAGCTGCTCTTTATTGACGGTGTCACCGTCTCCGAAGCATTTCGCAAGACCCTGTTTGTTGACAAGGTCCAGGAAACGGAGCAGGCGCTTATTGAAATTTACCGCTGTCTGCGGCCTTCCAGCCCTCCGACACCTGAAATTGCTCAGGCCTTTTTTGATAAACTGTTTTTTGATTCGTCAACCTATGATCTTTCCGTGGTAGGCCGGTACAAGATTAACTCTAAGCTTGGAGTGGATACCCCTATCGAGCATCGGACCTTGACCAAAGAGGATATTCTTCTTGGTGTCAAGCACCTGGTACGGTTGAAAGATGAACTGCGTGACGGTGATGATATTGATCATCTCGGTAACCGGCGGGTACGCACGGTGGGTGAACTCTGTGAAAATCAGTATCGTATGGGACTGGTCAGGATGGAGCGTGCCATCAAGGAGCGTATGAGCCTGCAGGAAATCGAAACCCTGATGCCCCATGACCTGGTGAACCCCAAGCCTGTGACTGCGGCTATGAAAGAGTTTTTCGGCACCTCGCAGCTTTCTCAGTTCATGGATCAGACCAATCCGCTGTCTGAGGTGACTCATAAGCGCCGACTGTCCGCGCTCGGGCCCGGCGGCTTGTCCCGTGAACGTGCGGGTTTCGAAGTTCGAGACGTCCATCCGACCCATTACGGTCGTATTTGTCCGGTTGAGACCCCTGAGGGGCCGAACATCGGCCTTATTGTCTCTCTGGCTACCTATGCCAAAGTGAATCCGTACGGTTTTATTGAAACCCCGTACCGTATTGTCAAGGATCGCAAGGTCACCGACGAGGTCAGGGATTTTACAGCCCTGCAGGAGCAGGGGCATATTGTGGCTCCGTCAAAAATCAATCTGAAAGAAGATAAGGATATTTTTGATGACACCCTCATCGCACGTCTGGATGGTGAGGTAATCACTGTCTCAGCCGATGAGGTGACGGCCATGGACGTTGCCCCGAACCAGCTGGTTTCAGTGGCAGCTTCTCTGATTCCTTTTTTGGAAAACGATGACGCCAACCGGGCTCTCATGGGTTCCAATATGCAACGTCAGGCCGTTCCATTGCTCAAGACTGCTTCCCCCCTTGTGGGTACCGGAGTTGAAAAGTATGTGGCCCAGGATTCCGGCGCCTGTCTGCTGGCCGGTGGTAACGGAGTTGTGGAAGAGGTCGATGCCAATCGGGTAGTTGTTCGCTATGACGAGGCCGGAACAGATGGTTTTGATACCGGTATCGGTGTGTACCGGTTGTCCAAGTATAAAAAGTCCAACCAGAACACCTGCTTCAATCAGAAGCCGCTGGTTCTGCCCGGAGAACGGGTGGAGAAAGGAGATGTGCTGGCAGACGGATCCTCTATCGAGATGGGCGAACTGGCCCTGGGCAAGAACGTGACCATTGCCTTCATGCCCTGGCGCGGCTACAACTTTGAGGATTCCATTCTTATCAATGAACGGTTGCTCAAGGAAGATACCTTTACCTCGGTCCATATCGATATTTTTGAGACTATGGCCCGGGATACCAAGCTGGGCAAGGAAGAAATAACCCGCGACATTCCTAATGTCGGTGATGAGGCGCTACGTAACCTGGATGACTCCGGTATTGTTCGTATCGGTGCTGAGGTTCGTGCCGGTGACATGCTGGTGGGCAAGATAACGCCCAAGGGTGAGACCATGCTTTCTCCGGAGGAGAAACTGTTGAGGGCAATTTTTGGTGAAAAGGCTGGTGATGTCAAAGATTCTTCTCTGCGCGTACCGCCGGGTGTTGAAGGCGTGGTCATTGACGCCAAGGTTTTTTCCCGCAAGGGTGTGGACAAGGACGAGCGTAGCCTGATGATCGAGGATGACGAGATCAGTCGCCTCAATCGTGACATGAACGATGAACTCAGCAGCCTGAAAAAAGGTGTGCGCAAGACCTTGTCCGACCTGCTGGTCGGCCGTACGGCCAAGGCGGACATTAAGGATAAAAAGGGTAACGTTCTGCTCAAGCTGGGTAAAAAACTGACGGCCAAGGTCGTAGATCAGGTTGCATTCCAGCGGTTGCGTGGTCTGGATTTTTCCGAGCGCTCCAAGTACGAGGATGAGCTGGAGAAGATCTTTAATAACTACGGCAGACAGGCCCAGGTGGTTCGTGAGCGCTATGAGGGTATTGTCGGCCGGATGGAAAAGGGTGATGACCTGCCTCCAGGCGTAGTCAAAATGGTCAAGATTTATGTTGCCACCAAGCGTAAACTGTCTGTGGGCGATAAAATGGCCGGTCGTCACGGCAACAAGGGTGTTGTCTCCCGACTGTTGCCGGAAGAGGATATGCCTTTTTTTGCAGATGGAACTACCGTGGACCTGGTCCTGAATCCGTTGGGTGTTCCCTCGCGCATGAACGTTGGCCAGGTGCTTGAGTGTCATCTTGGTTTTGCTGCCAAACGTCTGGGTGAACAGATCCAGAAACTGGCCCGGGCAAACGAGGTGAAGCAGGTTAAGCAGCGGCTGCAGGCGATCTATTCTGAAGATGAGTATAACGAGATCACCAGAGGACTGACCGATGAAGAGCTGGTGGACAGGATGCGCAAGTACGGGCATGGCATCCACATGGCCACGCCGGTGTTTGACGGTGCCTCAGAGGAGGAAATCCGCCGCCTGCTCATTGAAGCTGGGGTGGACGAGGTTGGTCAGTCAACACTCTATGACGGCTTGACCGGTGACAAGTTTGATAACCAGGTTACTGTGGGTACCATGTATGTACTCAAGCTGCATCATCTGGTTGATAACAAAATCCATGCCCGCTCCACCGGGCCTTACTCCCTGGTTACCCAGCAGCCGCTGGGCGGTAAGGCGCAGTTTGGCGGCCAGCGACTTGGTGAAATGGAAGTCTGGGCCATGGAGGCCTATGGCGCTGCCTATACGCTCAAAGAGTTTCTCACCGTCAAATCCGATGATGTTGAGGGGAGAACCACTATGTATGAGAAAATCGTCAAGGGAAATAACTTCCTGGAAGCCGGTCTGCCCGAGTCGTTTCATGTTCTGGTCAAGGAACTCAAAGGGTTGTGTCTGGATGTTGAGCTGCTTGAGTAGCAGGATCTGAAACCCGAGAATGACACATGTTTGGGGGCGAGAGAATGCTTCCCGCATAAGTAAAGGGTGCCTTGAGAAATTAGGCATTTGGTTCGAAGACAAGGAACAGCTAAAATAAAAAGCGCAGCATATTAGATAGGTAAGTGTTTATATTTTAGCAGTGACACAGTAATCGGAGCAGAGAGAATTTTTTTAGGGCGTCCTAAAGCAGGTATAAGAACAAGAGAGGGTAATCTTCGTGCAAGAACTGTTCAGCTTCTTTAATAAACCGAAAGGACCGGTTGTTTTTGATAAGGTAAAGATCTCACTTGCCTCACCGGCAAAGATCCTTGAGTGGTCACATGGTGAGGTGAAGAAACCTGAGACCATTAACTACCGGACATTTAAGCCGGAACGTGACGGACTGTTCTGTGCCAAGATTTTTGGTCCGGTCAAGGACTATGAGTGCAACTGCGGCAAGTACAAGCGCATGAAGCACCGTGGCGTTGTCTGTGAGAAATGCGGGGTCGAGGTTATCCAGTCCAAGGTCCGCAGGGAACGGCTGGGCCACATTGAACTGGCTGCCCCGGTTGCCCATATCTGGTTTTTGAAATCGTTGCCGTCCAAGATCGGCGCTATTTTAGACATGACGCTGAAGCAACTGGAACGGATACTCTATTTTGAATCGTACGCCGTTATACGCTCAGAGGTGGATACCATACCTGTAGGCAGTCTGCTTAATGAGGAAGAGTATCGCAACAACCTGGAACTTCATCCGGGTCAGTTCAAGGTGGGTATCGGTGCTGAAGCTATCCGTGAAATGCTCATGGACCTTGACCTGCCGGAGCTCTCTACCATGTTGCGTAAGGAGATGAAGGAGACCGGTTCCAAGACTAAGCGGACCAAGTATGGTAAGCGGCTGAACGTTGTTGAGGCATTTCGTGATTCCGGCAACCGGCCCGAGTGGATGATCCTGGAGGTGATTCCGGTCCTGCCGCCTGACCTTCGTCCCCTGGTGCCGCTGGAAGGCGGCCGTTTTGCCACCTCGGACTTAAATGATTTGTATCGTAGGGTTATCAACCGCAATAACCGCTTGAAACGACTGATTGAGCTTGATGCGCCTGATATTATTATCCGCAATGAAAAACGGATGCTGCAGGAAGCGGTTGACGTCCTGTTTGACAATGGACGCCGGGGACGTACCATAACCGGGCCCAACAAACGACCCCTGAAATCACTCTCTGACATGCTCAAGGGCAAGCAGGGACGCTTTCGCCAGAACCTGCTTGGTAAACGTGTCGATTATTCAGGTCGTTCCGTTATTGTGGTCGGACCACACCTGCGGCTGCACCAGTGCGGCCTGCCCAAGAAGATGGCCCTGGAGCTGTTCAAGCCTTTTATCTACAACAAGCTTGAGACCAAGGGATTTGTAACCACTATCAAGAGTGCCCGCAAGATGGTGGAAAAGGGCAGCAAAGAGGTATGGGACGTGCTCGATGATATCGTGCGCGAGTATCCGGTGATTCTCAACCGTGCACCCACCCTGCACAGACTGGGTATGCAGGCCTTTGAAGTGGTATTGATCGAGGGGAAGGCTATCCAGCTTCATCCCCTGGTCTGTGCGGCTTTTAACGCCGACTTTGATGGTGACCAGATGGCCGTCCATGTACCCCTGTCTGTCGAGGCACAGGTAGAGGCACGGGTCCTGATGATGTCCACTAACAATATCCTATCGCCTGCAAGCGGCACCCCGGTTATTATTCCAAGTCAGGATATTGTCCTTGGGCTTTACTATATGACCCGGGAGCGGGTGGCCGTACCGGGTGAGGGGGCTGTTTTCAGCTCTCCTGGTGAAGCTCGCATGGCCTATGACCATGGTGTTGTCCACCTGCAGGCAAGGGTAAAAGTACGGACTAATGGTGAGTTGGTTGAAACCACCATGGGTCGAATACTTGTCGGTGAGTTGCTGCCCGAAACGGTTCCCTTTGCCCTGGTCAATAAGGAGCTGTCCAAAAAAGAATTAGGTTTTTTAATTGATTACACCTATCGACATGCCGGAACTAAAGATACGGTTATCCTGGCTGATCGTTTGAAGGATCTGGGCTATGAACAGGCGACACTCGCCGGTATTTCAATCTGTATCAATGACATGAAGATTCCGGTTGCCAAGGAAGATTTTGTTGAAGAGTCGGAGCGCGAAGCTGCCGAGGTTGATCAGCAGTATTCCGACGGTCTGATCACCGATGGTGAGAAGTACAATAAGATTGTTGACATCTGGTCCAAGGCAACCGACAAGATCACCAAGGAAATGATGGACGAGATGGCTGTTGAGTATGCGCCTGACGGTAAAGGGCGGATTCAGGAACTTAAGAGCTTTAACTCGGTCTTTATCATGGCTGATTCCGGTGCACGCGGTTCAAAGGACCAGATAAGGCAGCTGGCCGGTATGCGTGGCCTGATGGTCAAGCCCACGGGCGCGATCATCGAAACCCCGATCAAGGCCAACTTCCGTGAGGGGTTGACCGTGCTTGAGTACTTTATTTCCACCCATGGTGCCCGTAAGGGACTTGCTGATACGGCTCTTAAAACAGCGAACTCCGGTTACCTGACCCGGCGTCTGGTTGATGTCTCCCAGGATTCCACTATTGTTGAGAGAGACTGCGGTACCATGCGCTACACCCTGGCTGAACCCCTGCTTGACGGTGCAGAGGTGATTGTCCGGATAGGTGAGCGTATTCTTGGCCGGGTGGCCAGTGATGATGTCGTTGATCCGCATACCGGTGAAGTTCTGGTTGAGATGGATTCGGAGATCACGGAAGAGAAGGTTGAAGCCATTGAGGCTGCCGGTATCGATCGGGTCAAGATCCGCTCCGTGCTCACCTGTGAGGCGAAGCGGGGGGTCTGCGTCTTATGTTACGGTCGTGATCTCGGCCGCGGCCACATGGTTAACATCGGTGAGGCGGTGGGTATCATTGCCGCCCAGTCAATCGGTGAGCCCGGTACCCAGCTGACCATGCGTACCTTCCATATCGGGGGTACGGCCAGTCGAACCGTTGAACAGGCCGAGGTTCGTTCTCAGCGCGGTGGTATCGTCAAGTATCAGCAACTGCGCTCGGTTGAAAATGCTGCCGGTTTTCAGGTGGTCATGAACCGGAACGCTGAAATTACGATTTTAGATGACCAGGGCATAGACCGCGAGCGGTTTCCGGTTCCTTACGGCGCTGAACTCAAGGTCGCAGATGGTGTCAAGGTGGACCCGGGTACTGTGATTGCGGATTGGGACGCCTTCTCCATTCCTATCGTGTCTGAGGTGGGTGGTAAGATCAAGTACGGCGATGTGATTGAAGGTGAGACCATGCAGGAGCGTGTTGACCAGGTGACAGGTAAGGCGTCCCGGGTTATCGTCCATTCTCTCACTGCCAAAAATAGAAGCTCGCGTATTTCGGTTAAAGATGGCCGAGGTCGGACCAAGAAACTGTCTGGTGGTGAGCATGATGCTCGCTACTCTCTGCCTGTGGGTACGGTTATTACCGTTAATGAGGGAGAGGAGATTACACCGGGTACGGTTATTGCCAAGATTCCGCGTGAGACTACTAAAACCAAGGATATTACCGGTGGTCTGCCCCGGGTTGCCGAGCTCTTTGAAGTACGCAAGCCCAAGGAGCAGGCAATTGTTACTGAGATTGCCGGTCGGGTGAGCTTTGGTAAGGAACTCAAGGGTAAACGCAGAGTCGTCATCACCCCTGAAGCAGGTGAATCCAGGGAATACCTGGTACCCAAGGCTAAGCATATTACTGTTTATGAAGGTGATAGTGTCAAGGCCGGGGACAAGTTGATGGATGGTACCATTCTGCCCAACGATATCCTGCGTATCAAGGGTGAAGAGGAGCTTGCCCGCTTTCTGGTCGATGAGATCCAGGAAGTATATCGGTTACAGGGTGTAAAAATAAATGACAAACATATTGAGACCATTGTCCGCCAGATGCTGAAAAGGGTCAAAGTCACTGATTCCGGTGATACGAAGTTCATGCTGGAGCAGCAGGTGGAAAAGTGGAGGTTCTATGAGGAAAACGAGCGGGTACGAGCGGAAGGGCTGCAGCCTGCATCGGCTGAACCGCTGCTGCTTGGTGTAACCAAGGCCTCTCTGTCCACGGATTCGTTTATCTCTGCCGCTTCCTTCCAGGAGACGACCAAGGTGCTGACCAATGCGGCAATGGCCGGCAAGGTTGATACCCTGGACGGTCTGAAGGAGAATGTTATCATGGGACGGTTTATCTCTGCAGGTACCGGCCTGTCACGCTATCGTATTTACAGTGACCAGTGAAAAATTTTAGGGTTGACAGGGGCTGACCTCTGCGATATTATCTAGCCTTTCGTGCTCACTTACAAGGTGTGAGGCGGGCAGGTTGTACTATTTATGAAAGGAGTGGTTTGTATGCCCACAATTAATCAGCTCGTCAGGAAGAGACGAAAGAAACAGACCAAGCGGTCGGACACCCCGGCGCTTAAGAGCTGTCCGCAGAAGCGTGGTGTCTGTGTACGCGTGTACACAACTACACCCAAGAAACCTAATTCGGCTCTTCGTAAGGTTGCCAGGGTCCGTTTGACCAATGGTATCGAGGTTACTACCTATATCCCGGGTATTGGACATAACCTGCAGGAGCATTCGGTTGTGCTCATTCGCGGTGGTCGTGTCAAGGATTTGCCTGGTGTACGCTATCATATCGTTCGTGGAACCCTGGATACCTTAGGGGTGAGTGATCGTCGAAAGGGACGATCCAAATATGGTGCCAAGCGGCCTAAATAAGCAGCCGGTTTCAGGTTGATTGGAGGTAAGCGATCACAGGCACCACAGCTTTGCACAAACGCCCTTATCCGCATAGCAGACTATCAGACCTATAGCGAGCAAGAGCGTTTGTGCAAATCTGCGGCACCTGTGATCGCTTACAGGTTTGAGCTTAAATATATCGTATAGTTATAGGCCGCTAGGTTACGATTGGAGTTATATATAATGCCGAGAAAAAAATTACAGAATAAACGTCAGACAGCAGCAGATCCACGGTTTAACTCGGTGCTGGTTGCCAAGTTTACCAACCGGCTGATGCAGGACGGTAAAAAATCACTGGCCCGCCGTTTATTCTACGATGCCATGGGTGTGATCGAGAGCAAGGTTACGGAGGAAGAACCGTTGACCGTGTTTGAGACTGCCATGGAAAATGTGCGCCCCCGGGTAGAAGTCAAGAGCAGGCGAGTAGGTGGTGCAACCTATCAGGTTCCGGTTGAGGTTCGACCCGAGCGCCGAAACGCACTGGCGATCCGCTGGATCATCGCTTTTGCCAAGAGCCGTTCCGGACAGACAATGTCGGACAAGCTTGCAGCTGAAATTCTGGATGCCTTTAACAACCGTGGGGCTGCCGTTAAAAAACGTGATGATACCCACAAGATGGCTGAGGCGAACAAGGCTTTTGCCCATTATCGCTGGTAGCAGGCTGAGGCGGCAAAGAGTTTTTTTACTGTCTGTGCAAAAGATAATTGACAAGGTTGCAGTACTGCTGTAAAAAGAGCAACATTTTTTCCTGACCGGCATAAACTTGCTTTGAACAGGACTAAATACAGAGTAAACAGGACAAAACAGTGGCTGGGGCAGGATCATTATCCCTTGTGCGCAATATCGGGATCATGGCCCATATCGACGCCGGGAAGACAACAACCACTGAACGGATCCTCTATTATACAGGCCGATCGCATAAGATCGGCGAGGTTCATGACGGTGCTGCAGTCATGGACTGGATGGAGCAGGAGCAGGAGCGAGGAATAACAATCACCTCTGCTGCGACAACCTGCGTTTGGAAAGATCACAGGATCAATATTATCGACACACCCGGGCATGTCGATTTTACCGTAGAGGTGGAACGATGTCTGCGGGTGCTGGATGGCGTAGTTGCTGTCTTCTGTGCGGTTGGCGGCGTAGAGCCCCAGTCGGAAACCGTGTGGCGACAGGCTGATCATTACAAGATCCCCCGAATCGCTTTTGTCAACAAGATGGACCGGATCGGGTCTGATTTTGACAAGGCGGTTCAAGAGATTGAAGATCGTCTTGGTGCCAATCCGGTTGTAATAACATTGCCGGTAGGCAGTGAAGAATCCTTTTCAGGAATTATTGATCTCATCGAGCAGAAGCTGCTTCGCTTTGATGAGGAGTCCATGGGGCTGACAATAATTGAAGAGGATATCCCGGAAGATTTACAGGGCAAATCATCGGCCGCCCGTATGACGCTCCTCGAGAAGTTGGCCGACTTCGATGAGGGGGTCATGGAAAAATACCTGGAAGATCAGGAGATCGCTCCCGGTGAGATACGCGA
>JAUWLT010000122.1 GCA_030613515.1 Desulfobulbaceae bacterium | reverse complement strand
TGTTCCCAGCTCGTAAACTTCTTCGTTCTTTTTGAGCATCCCGTATTTTTCCCTGGCTAATTGTTCCAGGTAGGCTTCATCATTTTTCAGCCGTTCAATTTCTTCGGCCAGTTCAACATTACGATGCTGTAGCGTCCTGTTATCCCGGACCAAGACCTGAATCTCTTTTTTTATCTTACGGTGCGAGAGCAGACCACGACCGGGAGCAAAGACAAGAAAGAGTACACTAAGCACGATAACCGCCAGAATAATCCGCCTGAGTGCTCTTTTTTCCCTGTTATTTAATCCCTGATTGAGCCTGTCTGCCATGATACCTGTATTTTAGTTTATAAAGGGTTATTTGAAGCAACCTTTTTCTGACCAGCATCGAATTTTTTTATCATAGTTTACAGTTTACAGTTTACGGTTTACAGTCAAAATGAGGCAACCCCTGCATGACTGGTCATCCGGAAACAGGCTTTTCGAAGTCTCGCAGGCTCACCTACCCGACTACCAACAACAATCCTCGTTGCCGGACGAAACTACTATCAGACTTACCCCACAATAACCATACAATATAAGCAAACCTCAACAACCAAAACCGTAAACAGGAAACCGTGAACCGTAAACTCAGTAACTGCCTGGTCAGTGGTTGCCTTATCGGCTTATGTACCCGCTATGACGGTTGCAGCAAACCGGATACGGCCTGCCTGCAGGCTCTGCAGGATTTCCATTATATTCCTGTCTGCCCGGAACAATTAGGCGGCCTGCCCACTCCCCGTACTGCTGCCGACCTGACCGGTGGTGACGGCATGGATGTTCTTAAAGAACGTGCATTGGTCGTTAACCGAGACGGCGTCGACGTGAGCAGAGAATTTATTGCCGGAGCCCAGGCCGTACTCCGCATTGCCCGAGCCCAGGACATCAAGCTGGCCATGCTCAAGGCAAAAAGTCCTTCCTGCGGCCTGACGCCCATGCTCGGCGTTACAGCGGCTCTGCTGCTTACACACGATATCCGCATTATCGAATTTTAATCCTTATCCGGGACATCTTTTTGCAAGTAGCTCTTTTCTCCAGCCGCTTCCCTTTCCGCCCTGTCCCGGACTCGCTTTTCATCAATTTGTAAAATTCGGATAACCAGGATACCGGCCTCATAGAGCAGGTACAACGGCCCACCCATCAGTGCCATGTTCACCACGTCCGGAGTGGGGGTAAGCAAGGCGGCCAGGATGGCAATACCGAGTACGGCAAACCTGCGGTTTTTTTCAAAGGTCCGGCGTGAGATCATCCCCACTTGGGCTGAAAAAATCATGAACACCGGCAACTCAAAAATCACCCCGAATGCCAGGATAAAGATGGTTACAAAATTGACAAAGCGACCTATGGAAATAACCGCCTTCATATTTTCGGACTGAAACCCTAACAGAAACTTAACGCCAAAGGGCAGGGTCACGAGATAACAGAAAAGGGTTCCGGCATAAAAGAGGAAACAGGTGGCAAAGACAAACCAGAACAGCCTCTTTCCTGTTACGCCAAACGGCTTCCCCATGGCCTTCCAGAGCACGTACATGATCAGGGGCATGAGCGTGTACACTGCTCCGAAAAAGGCAACCTTGACATGGGCGAGAAAAGGACCTGCCACGGAGAAAAAAAACAACTTTTCACGCAAATGATCCTGAAACACGGTAATCAGGCCGGTGGACATGAAAAAGACGGCAACGGTAAGGACCAGCAGGCTGATACCCAGAAAACGTATTGATTTACGCAGCTCTGAGAGAAAAATTATGAGGTTGTTATAATGTTCCACGGTCAGGCGTCAAACGTCAGGTAAAAGGTAAGAGGTAAAAGGTAAGAGGTGTAAGGGGGCACCAGGTACCTACAGCTCTTGAACGTAGCAAAACAGCACCTGAAAAGCAATTGAATACCCGTTGCCTTATACTGAGGGTCATGCTAAAAATCAGGGTAAATATTCGGGCAGCACCCCATTTTCGGACGATCGGGCCGGCTCATGTAACACTATTACACTACGCCGCCCCGCTTGTCCAAACTTGGGGCACTGCTCAAATATTTACAGGCCCAGATTATAGCAACTTTTTCGTGCAAGCCGAATGTTTACAAATCAGGCAGTCTGTCAAAACTGCAATTACTAATTTTATTTCAGAGTTCATATCATGCTTGAATTACGTTTTATCCGTGAAAATATCGACCTTGTTCGGGAGAAATGCATCCACCGTGGGATGAATACGGATCTGGCCCAAGCCTTCACAAAAATTGATTCCAGACGACTGGCACTGCTTGGCGAAGTGGAACAGCTGAAGAACCGACGCAACACGGTTTCCAAAGAAATTGCTCCGCTTAAAAAAGCCGGTGAACATGACAAGGCTGAACCGTTAATCGCTAAAATGCGTGAGGTCTCGGATCGTATTAAGGAAATCGACAAAGAGCTGGCAAGCGTCCAGGAAAAACTTGCTGACGTTGTTCTGTCCATCCCCAACCTCTGCGACGACTCTGTGCCTGAGGGAAACGATGACAGCGATAACGTGGAGATCAAAAAATGGGGCGAAATTCCGCAGTTTTCGTTTACGCCGAAACCCCACTGGGAGATAGGTGAGGAGCTGGGAATCCTGGACTTTGAGACTGCGGCAAAACTATCCGGTGCCCGTTTTTCCCTGCTCAAAGGATTCGGCTCCAGGCTGTCCAGGGCGCTGGTCAACTTTTTCCTGGACCTGCACACCCAGAAACACGGCTATACAGAGGTCCTGCCCCCTTTCTTGGTCAACTCCGAGGCCATGAAGGGTACCGGGCAACTGCCTAAATTTAAAGAGGACCTGTTCAAGATAGAAGACTGGGACCTCTGGCTCATCCCTACGGCAGAGGTACCGGTAACCAACATCCACAGCGGTGAAACCCTGGCCGGGGATGACCTGCCGGTCAAGTACACGGCGTACACCCCGTGTTTCCGTTCAGAAGCGGGTTCATACGGCAAGGACACCCGGGGACTGATCCGTCAGCACCAGTTTGAAAAGGTGGAACTGGTTCAATTCACCACTCCTGAAACCTCAAACGATGCGCTGGAAAGCCTGCTTGCTGATGCCGAGGAGGTCTTGCAGTTGCTGGAACTGCCGTACCGGGTTGTAAACCTGTGTTCCGGTGATCTTGGTTTTTCCGCAACCAAGACCTATGACATTGAAGTCTGGCTGCCGGGTCAGAATAGTTATCGCGAGATATCGTCCTGCTCAAATTTCCTGGACTTCCAGGCCCGCCGGGCAGGAATCCGCTATCGCCCGGAAGGAGAGAAAAAAAGTCGCCTGGTTCATACCCTGAACGGTTCCGGCCTGGCCGTAGGCCGTACCCTGCTCGCCATCCTGGAAAACTACCAGCAGGAAGACGGCAACGTGAAGTTGCCGGAGGTGCTCAAACCCTATTTTGAGGATCGGTTTTAGGATAATATCTACTGTAGGGGCAGCGCCCCCGCCGCGAAAAGACAGTGTGCTTCGCGGCGAGGCGCCGCTCCTACCCGATAAAGCCCAGACAAGAAACCCCTAACCCAAACGCGACCACATCTATTCCATTGCCAGTTCAATAAGCCTGTCAAGCAGGGCTCCAAAATCAAGCCCGGCCTCGGCAGCGGCCTGGGGCAGGAGACTTGTCTCGGTCATGCCGGGGATGGTATTGGTCTCCAGGATAAAGAACTCATCGCCACGAACTATCATGTCCGTACGACTGTACCCCTTCAGCTGCAGGGCCTGATGGGCAATAAGCCCGTACTTCTGAGCCTTTTCCCTGATCCGATCATCAACTTCCGCCGGGCAGACCTCACGGGTTGCGCCGGGTTTATACTTTGCCTCGTAATCAAAAAAATCATAACGGGCATCCGGAATGATCTCTATCAACGGCAGGGGCATCAGTTCATCATTACCGATCACGCCAACCGTAATTTCCCTGCCCTGAATAAACTCTTCCACCATGACTTCGCTGTCATGTTGAAACGCCGTTTCAAGAGCAGCCGGCAACTGTTCCGGCTGCCGGACAATGGACATGCCAAGGGACGAACCCTGCCGGACCGGTTTAATCACCAGGGGCAGGGAGAGTTTTGCCGGCAATGGAGCCGGATCCTCAATATGTTTTCGGTCAGCCATCTCCCACGCAGCCACCGGCAGGCCGTGCAGTTTGTACAGGGTCTTGGCCAGGTTTTTGTCCATGGCCAGCGCACTGCCCAGTACTCCTGCCCCCTGGTAGGGAATATTAAGTAGTTCCAGGAAACCCTGCATGGTCCCGTCTTCGCCATGGATACCGTGCAGAAGGATAAAGGCAGCATCCAGCCCATCGGCATCGGCTGCTATTTTGGCAAGATCAGTTGCCGGATCATAACGCACAACTTCATATTTGCTTGGATCAAGGGCCTTTTCAACCTCTGCTGCTCCTTTAAGGGAAACCTCACGCTCCCCTGAAATACCACCGGCAATAAGTGCTAACCGTATCCTGCCCATATCTTTTCTCCCTGTGAAGATGACCTTATATCTTACCTATGATCTAGTGCCTGTCCATAAATGATCTTTTTGCCCGATCTCTGCGTCGTGCGAAAAAAAATAATGCTCGGAATATTATATATATGCCTGTGCTTATTTTTTTTCGCGATCCTTGATCTCGAACAAAAATCCCCATTTATAGACAGACACGATCTAATGCCATTATGGACTAAATTTCAATAGTTTTCCGCTAAAAAACTGGCCCTGAACGGTGCTATTCTGTATGATTGCGGTCATGGATAATACAATAATCAAAGAACTGCAGCAATGCGTTGGCAAAGAACACCTACTCACCGCACCGGAAGAACTTGCCTGCTACAGCTTTGACAGCACTGGCCAGAGCTTTATGCCGGATGCGGTTGCCTTACCCGACTCGGCAGAGCAGATTACAACCCTGCTTGAACTTGCCAACAGATACCGGTTCCCGGTTATTCCCCGGGGAGCGGGCAGCGGCATGACCGGTGGCGCCCTGCCGATTAAAGCAGGGCTGGTCATTGTTTTCAGCAGGATGAACAGGATCATTGAAATTGATGCCGACAATATGATCGCCGTGGTGGAACCGGGTGTGATCACCGGCGAGCTGCAGGAGGAGTTGAAAAAACAGGGTTTGATGTACCCGCCGGATCCGGCAAGTTTGAAATTCTGTTCCATCGGCGGTAATGCTGCAGAATGTGCCGGTGGCCCCAGTGCGGTAAAATACGGAGTTACCCGCGACTACATCATCGGCTTAGAGGTAGTGCTGCCAACCGGTGAGATCATGAAGACCGGCGTGCGTACCGAAAAAGGAGTGGTGGGTTATGACCTGACCCATCTTTTTATCGGATCGGAGGGAACCCTTGGAATCTTCACCAAGCTGATCCTGCGATTGCTGCCCCTACCCGAGAGCAAAACTACATTTCTGCTCAGTTTTTCATCGCTTCCCCAGGCAACAGGGCTGGTGGCTGAAATCCTGTCTGCAGGACTCATGCCCTGCACCCTTGAGTACATGGACAAGACAGCTGTTCAAGTCGTCCGGGATCAATTGGCAGCACCGCCGCACAAAGATACAGCCGCCCTGCTGCTGGTTGAATTTGACGGTTTTAGAGAGGATGTAGAGAAACAATCCGAACAGTTTACCGCCTTTGTCCAGCAACATAAACAAAAGAGCTGCAGCCTGCGCAGGGCAGCAGATGAGACGGAAACGGCAGAACTCTGGCAGGCCAGGCGATCCATCTCGCCTGCCACCTTATCCCTGCGTCCGAACAAGATCAGTGAAGACGTGGTGGTGCCCCGTTCAAAGATTCCTGAGCTGGTGGCGTTTACAGATCAACTTGCCGGGGAACTGGACCTGATCATCCTTACCTTCGGCCACGCCGGGGATGGCAACATCCATGTCAACATCATGGTGGACAAAAACAACGAACAGGAATACGCCAATGGCATCAGGGCCAAACAAAAACTCTTTGAGTTTGTCCTCAGCCTCGACGGTACCCTTTCCGGGGAACACGGTATCGGCACTACAAAATCAGAGTTTCTGCCCCTGGAGATCGACCGGACAGCCCTGTCTATCATGAAACGTCTAAAAACACTGTTCGACCCCAACAACATTCTCAACCCCGGCAAGATTTTTCCGGATAGGAACTAGGGGGTAGACAAGGGAAGCTCCAGCCATGGGACTTCCCCGCTTCGAGGGCACATCGCCCAAGATTTAAAACTCTTCCTGAATCTGTGAACCACAGCCTGTCGGCCAATTTTCCAGAAAAAGAGTTTTTTGCAACCGAGGCCAAATTGACCTTATCCCACCAGCGCTGTATCCATCGGCGGCTTCACTCCTGAAGATTACCTGGAGATGGAAGATATGCTTCCTGAAGCATATCAGATCGAGGCTTTGATACGAAGACGTCGGTCGATCCGCAGTTATCAGGACGAAAGTATCGAGCAGGCAGTAATGGAGCGGCTCCTCCAGGTAGCCTGGAAGGCTTTCAAGCTGGCGCAAAAAGGTAAGGCCGACTTTGTCGATTTCCTGAGTACCCAGATCAACCTCACCAACGGCTGCAAGGAGACAGTCACCCTTGACTGCGACGCCTCTGAGATAAACGGGGCAACTCTGCTGGCCGGAAAATAAAATTCAGTTATTATCGTACCCTTTACACCGATGTTTTTTCCATTTCATCCTTAAGATCAGCCGAGAAGACGGGGTTTGCCAAAAAATCTTTACGCGCGTATTCTGCATAGGCTGCGCCTACGTTGGCAAAGATATTATACACCGAGTGAACACCCATCCCGCGCAGTTCTTCGGCTTGGTCCTCAAAGCGGGCCGTGGCTGCCAGAAAACCCTTGTAGCCGGCCTTTTGTAACTGCTCGACCGCTATTACATTTGCCTCGTGCCTGGCCATACATAAAGAGATCAGCCTGACGTGGTCCGGGTTGATCTTGTCCCAATAATCCAGATCAGTTACATCTCCAAAGAGTACGTCACGTTCAGCCTTCTGGTGCTTCCGGACAACCTCCTTGTTATTATCCATCCCAATTACCTTGCGACCATAGGTGGTACAGGCATTATCATAGGCTCCGGTACCGATCCGTCCCATACCGAAAATCAATATGTCCGCATCAAGTTCAATAGGCTGGTCTGCCGGGTGGCGAACGGGTTTTTCGCAACGCTTGAACACGTCCCTGAAGCGGGCATAAATATCATAGACAGAGTTGTTAAGGGGCGCTCCGGCGATAAACGAGATGGTCAGGGCCATGGCAATCAGAACCAGCCAGGAGCTGTCCAGCCAGCCGCTTTTCACACCCACCGCGGCAACAATAAGGCCAAACTCGCTGTAATTAGCCAGCGGTACGGCTGTGAACAGGGCCGTCCTGGAACGAAAGTTAAACCTGCTCAGCATGGAATAAAACAGTCCTCCCTTAAAAATAATAAATAAGCCGAGCAGCACGCTGACCAGCAGGATCTTGCCATCCGGCAGGCCGGAGAGGCCGATACTTAAGAAAAAGGCGACCAGGAAAAGATTTTTAAATCCCATCAGGGTATAGCCCAGCTCTTTGGCTTTGGGGTGAGAGCCGATCAGAATCCCCATGACCAGAGCCCCTAAATCCGCCTTTAAGCCGACATACTCAAAACTGGCAGCACCGGCAACCAAGGCAAAGAACAGGCCCAAAAGGGCCAGCAGTTCACCATGTCCGGTGAGGTCAAGCATTTTAAAAAACAGCGGTCGCAGCAGGAAGAGCAGAGGCAGGGCCAGGGCCCA
>JAUWLT010000197.1 GCA_030613515.1 Desulfobulbaceae bacterium | reverse complement strand
GTGACGGAACCTTTACCTTTAAAGGCACCAGTCTGAAAATTAACAGGGGGCTGGTATTTTATCAGGGTGGTCCCATTGATGATCCGGGTCTCGATGTCCAGGCCGTTAAAGAGGTTGACGACAAGGAAGTCGGGGTCCAGTTGACAGGGAGCGTCTCCCGTATGGAGATGAAGCTGTTTTCTACTCCCACCATGGATGACTCCGATATCCTGGCTTATTTGTTGGTGGGACACGATATGTCTACATCCAACGAACAGGAAGGCTCCATGCTCGGTGCTGCCGCTGCCACCCTTGGAATAGGAAAGGGCGGGTCCTTTCTTAGTAGCATTGAAAAGGAAACCGGTTTGGATGTGAGTCTGGCAGGCGGAGAGAAAGCCTCTGATATCTCGTTGGTGATAGGCAAGGAGATCTATAAAGATCTTTATATCAGTTACGGCAAAGGCTTGACTGACTCCGAAGGTACCTTCAAGGCCCGCTATAACCTGAAGCACGGATTTTCCGTGGAAACAGAGGCCACCTCCGAGGCCAGCGGTGCCGACTTGTTCTGGTCTTTGGAACGTTGATGGCAAAGAAGCCTGGAATAAAGGTAATCTGGAAGAGCAATAAGACAGGAACAAAAACAGATTTTGAACATCGGATGGTAAGATGCTATACTTTTAATCAAAGAAAAGAACTTTTCGTTCTCCATCCTGCAGCCGAGTGAAGAGGGCTTCCATGAACGAACATGTTGACTCAGCTCTTTTTGTCTATGTCCCGGAGACAGAGCATCTCTGTAGCCGGCTGCTGGAAAACCCGTTTCAGGCCACAGTCACTCCGGTTGCCCTTGCCGTCTTTCTGGATGATCCGGAGAGGTTCCTTACCGGTACGGATCATGTTGTCTTTTCCGGACTGCTTGAAGATTTCAAACGTATTCTCCATCTGGCAACGCAGCATCAGTTCAGTGTTGGCCTGGTTCCCATGGCCAGACAGAAAAACCTTGTCCGATGCTATGACCTTCCCGATCAACCTGAGGCTGTCATCGATCTTGCCCTGCGGCGGGATGGCCAGGTGGTTGATCTCATCCTCTGCAATGATGAGATTCTTTTTTTCAAGGCAACAATCGGACGTTTGCCTTTATTTGACGTGTCCAGTGATGTTGGCCTGATTGTCCTGATCCGGCAGGCCTTCAGAAAAATTTGCAGCCTGCGTCTGCTGAAATTCACTTTCAAAACCGGGGAGGGGACCAAGATTAAGACAGCTGCCTGCGGCTGCATGATTATTCAACATCATAAACACTCATTGGCTTCACGCCTGATTGCTCACGACAGTTCTCTTACCGACGGCATGATATCATTGATAGTATCCGCGCCGTTTTCCATCACCGAATATGTAAAATTTCTGTTTCAGGCCCGCAGAACAAGAGAAAATAAGCGACACCTTCCCAGCACTATCGGTTACATCAAGACAGCGCAGCTCGATATTGAAACGGAACAGGAGCTTGCAGTAACCATCGATGAACAGCAGGTGACCCGTACCCCGCTTCACTGTACGACACTTCCACAGGCCATACGGCTCAATGTCGGTGAGGCCTTGCGGGAAAAAGGGAAACAAAAGCAGGCGGCTAAAGAGACGATCAAGACGGAGAACCTGCCCACAGGTAAAGAGATATCCAAGGCGACTAAGAAAACAATTCCTTTTTTTGCCTATGCCTCGGAAGAGCGCTTTCGCGATCTGTTTACTGCCCTACGCACGGATGCGAAAACAACTCCAGCCTACCTGGTTCTTATCCTACTCAGTACCATGCTGGCCACCCTGGGGTTATATCTCAGCAGTTCCTCAGTAGTGATAGGCGCCATGCTGCTGGCCCCGCTGATGGCTCCCATTGTCGCCCTTGCCATGGCCCTGCTCAGGCACAGGATACGAAGATGGCAAGACGTTCTACGGCAACGATCGTTGCCGGCGTCATCCTGGCCCTGTTTGCATCCGGCCTGATCAGCCTGCTCTTCCCGTACAAGCCCATAACATCCGAGATGCTCGCCCGGCTCAACCCTACTCTGCTCGATCTTGGAGTGGCACTTATTGCAGGCATTGCCGGTGCCTATACCAAGTCATTTAAAGAAATTCTGCAAAGCCTGGCCGGTGTTGCCATTGCCGTGGCTCTGGTTCCACCGTTGGCTGTCGCCGGGATCGGTCTGGGGCGAGGAGATGTATACTTTTTTGCTCAGGCCTTTCTCCTGTTTTCAACCAACCTGATCGGTATCACCCTTGCTGCGACCTTTACTTTCAGGGCACTGGGCTATTCCGCCGTAGTCGGCAGCAAACGGGGCCTGGCCTTTGTAGCGATGATTATGCTTCTAATTTCCATTCCGCTTTACCTCTCCTACCAGCGGATTGTCTATAAATCGGTCTTTGAGCGTAGCTGGCGTCAGGAACGGTTCCTGGTCAATGACAAATACCTTATCATACAGAAGGCAGATGTAGTTCACTACCGGAACAGGGAAGTTCTCACCATAGAGATCCTGGCCCGGGAGCCGCTCAGCAGAAACGACCTGGCCCAGCTGAAACGAAAAATCCAGACCCATTTTTCCAAAAAGCTGGAGATCCGGGCAAAAGTTTTTTATATCCCCTGACAAAGCGATGAGATACTCTATTTTCATTCTCCTATTTTTTTTGGGCCTGATCCTGACGACCGGGTGTGACCGTCCTGAGGCCATAAAACCCAGCGGCATCACGATTAAGGTCGGTGTCATCGGACCTTTTTCCGGCCCGGATCGTGCCCTGGGCGAAGACAGCCTCAGGGGAATACGAACCGTGATGCACCTGCAGCCCTTTCTTGACAACGGTGATAGGGTTGAGCTGGTTATCGAGGACGATAAAAACGATCCAAGATTAAGCGTAAACGCCCTGAAAAAACTGACAACAAAAGACAAGGTCTCGGCCATTCTGCTCCTGTCGAGTAGTACGCCGGCCCTGGCAGTGAATGAACTTGCAGACAGCTACCAGGTACCTGTTCTTGTCCTTCTGGCCACCCACCCTGATATTGCCAAAGGCAAAACTTTTGTCAGCCAGCTCATCTTTGATAATACCTTTCAGGGTAGTGTTGCCGCCCTGTTTGTTCGGGACGAACTGTTGATTGATACTGTTGCCGTCTTTAATAATCCTGAAAGTGCTTATTCCACCTCCCTGGCATACGAATTCATCCGTAAATTCGGTGCAATCGGCGGCAATATCACGGCAAATATCGATGTACCGGTAATGGGCGATGCGGATGACTTTAAAAATATCATGGAGATGCTGCAGAGAAAAAAAACGCAGCTTCTTTATCTCCCGATTGCAGCAAAAGATTTTATCCGGATCTCCAAGGCCCTTAAAGAAACGGGCTGGGCTCCTGAACGAATGGGCCGCGATGGTCTGGATGCCGGCGTAATGCGTGGATACCCTGAAGAAACGGGCTTGCTGGATGGGATCTATGATATTGATCTGTATACTGATGTCGTCACGGGAACTTCTTTTGGTGAACAGGCAAAAAAGGCATATCGGCAACTCTTTGAAAAAACTCCCAACAGCTTTACAGCTATTGGTGCTGAGGGGTCTGCAATTCTCCGATACGCCATGAATCGATGTTCTCGTCCCGATGATGGGCAATGTATTAACACCATGGTCCATAACACCGACAGCTTTGAAGGGCTTCTGGGCCGGATTTCCATCTTTGCTGACGGAAAGGCAGAGCGAACGCTTATCGTCAACAGGATCAAGAAAGGACGGGCGCAATTTGTGGTGAAGGTGTATTAGCCGGTTGATCAAGACGCTGGTTTATTTTACTTGTGTCGTTACCAGTTTGCCTGTGGTCGGGTCCATGCAGCGGATTTCGGCGCTGACCTGGTCAGGCTTGACAGGGGTGGACAGTTTCAGATGCACCGTTAGAGTCCCGGGGTGTACATTATGCACCAGCCAGCGAACCTCCCCTTTTTTTGCGTTGTATTTTTTATAGGGTGGATTTGCTGCTGCCGGAGTTGTACCAGGCGGCAGATACTGGATGACGATAAGACTGGCCGGGGCTGGTGACCCCACCTTGATCTCCAGGGTAAATTCCGTGGCTGTCCTGGAAAGGTAGCGACCGGAAACTATTCCCACAGCATGGGCCTGCACGGAAAAGCTCATGCAGACCAGCAGGGCAGCGAGTACTATTCCTGATGTTTTTATATAGTGTGTCTTTCTTCCATCCATGACTGTACCGGGTTATGGGAGCGTTTCAATGGTTTGACCTTTCCTGTTCCAGCGATAGCCGGAACCCATCCATATCTCTTCTATGCTGTCCAGGTCCAGTCCCAGCTCGGGAAGTCCTCCGAACTTGTCATAGACCTCCAGGATTTCATCATCACCGATGATAAAATCACCATTAATGTCGGCCCAGTGCACCGGCTCCAGGCGGATAGAGCCATTGCCGCTGATATCGGCATCCTGCTTCTGTCCCTGCCGAACAGTTATACTGCCGGAAAAGGTGAACTGCGTCCCGTATTCTCCTGCGGCCCGGGCCAGGTAGCCTGTCAACAGGTGTTCACCACCCTCTTTACGGATCCATTTTAGGGTATTGTCGGATTGTGATGCGGCGTCGGGAACGGTCTTTAGAATCTCTACGCCGGCAGGAACGTTCTCGCGTACCAGCAGGACCATTTCCCGGCCGGTGTGTACTGTGATAATAACAGGAAAGCTGAGGCCTGGAGCGCAGGCTGTGGGCAGGGAACGGGTTGCTTCAATCTCTATTGAATCGGATCCGTGCTGTTTTTTCCAGATCATGAGACCGATAACCACCGGTATCATGACGGCAAGGCCGATATTGATCAGCAGGGTGTATTTTTTCAGGGGAATACCGAGATGAGTAGCCGGGGAGGGGGGAGGAGACTTCTCAGCGGAGTCTGCAGCCGCGTCAGG
>JAUWLT010000236.1 GCA_030613515.1 Desulfobulbaceae bacterium | reverse complement strand
TATTTCACAGGGGTCGTCGCGAAAAGCCGGGAAGTGCCGTGGATACGAGGCACAACCCCAAAAGTACTCGCAGGCATACTGGCAGTATGCCGAGAATGCTTTTGGGGTTGTAACGAAGTAGACATGGTGCTTAGCGGCTTTACAGCAGATTCCTGTGAAATATGCGGGTTAGGGTGGAGAGGCACCAATCAGACAGCACAAAATTGCTGAGAACGGATTCAGCATGGTATACTCTGTACATTATCAATCAGTTACGTGCCAAGTCTACTCAGGCCGACTTCTTTTTTCTCCTGAGATCAACTTTGCCGGTGTCTCGTCAACGATGAAATGGCGTAATATTACGTCGAAATTTTTTGTGCCCGCTTTGTTTTGGCTTGAGGCGCATAGTAGCGCTATGTAACTTTAGCCAAAACAAAGCGGGCGCGGAAAAGGACAAGTAAGATGCGTCGTTTCATCGTTGACGAGACACAAAAACGTTACCGGGAAAACCATGAGCAGCGTCAATATCGACGGGAGTAAAATCAAAACTCTTCGCGAGCAGCAGGAGCTAACCCAGTTATATCTGGCAACGGTGGTAGGGGTGACCACCGATACCATTTCCAGATGGGAAAACCGGCATTATCAATCCATAAAACGGGAAAATGCCGAAAGACTTGCCCAAGCGCTGGAAGTCGCCTTAGAAGAACTGCTTGAAAAAGTTGAGGTGGAACCAGAGCAGAGCTACGAACAACAGCAGGGACAAACGCCCCCGTCTGCTGCCGGAACAGCAAAGTTGCAGCGGTTTTTTTCCGTAAAAAGGGTGGGCATGGCGCTCCTGGCGGTAAGTCTGCTGACGGGAGCACTTTGGTTGCTGCTGCCGTCAAAAAATATACGGATAACCTGCAAGCGAATAGTGCCGGAACATGCGGCACCCAATGTCCCTTTTCCGGTGGTAATCCGAATTAAAGCTGATACCGACCAAAAGGTGCCTATCTTAATTCGGGAAGAACTTATCGGTGACGGTCAGGCAAGGGGACGGGGACCGGCGGGCGAGATAAAGGATTTTGGTAAAAGTCCAAGATGGATAGGCACGCTGCACAATGGTCAGGCACAGTTCATCTACCTGGTAACACCAATAAAAAACAGTAAAGGGGAAACCTCTATTCTCTTTTCAGGAGAAATTACGTCCCACAAAGGTCGGAAGACCGGCAGCAAGGTAGAGGGCGCAGCAACTGTACGTGTTGCCCCTTACCACTGGGCTGATGGCGACCAGGACTACAGGATTAGCGATAATGAAATCCTCATCGCTTATGAAACCTACTCGTCTCCGGGTGAATCCGGTATCGACTTTTCTGCATTAGAAAGGCTTTGGCTCGCCGGTCGATACACATGGGGCGAGGCAACGGCTTCCTTTGAAATAGCAAATACTCCCTTGCCCGAGGAATAAGGAGAACCACCAATGCAGATACAACGCCGCTCATTTCTATTTTTTCTCCTATGCGTTTTCTTCGCACTACCCCTGCATGCGGAAACCAATGTCTCCGGCCATTACGCCGGAGGACGGGGAAACCAAGTGACGATACAGCTATCTGTTGCTGCACCGCCGCCGGCGGCCTTTATCGTGCTTCAGCAGCTCCCTGCCGGTGTGCAGCTTGTTAACGCCAGCCCGGCACCTTCCGGGTTTAACGGCCGGCAGGTAAAATGGCTGTTTAAGCATCCGCACACCGGGGGCACAACCATCTCCATGCAGCTTTCCAAGCCGGTTGCCGTAAATCAACTGCGGGGTGAAATAATATTTCGCCATCCCAAAAATGGCGAAATGTTCAAGAAGCGGATTAAATAGAGTCTATTCAACAAGGCTAAAAAAATGAGAACACCCATAAAAAGGATCTTTTAATGGGTGTTGCCTTTTCCTTCGAAACAATTGTCACCGCACCCTGTTACACAAACCAGTCTCTGAATGTTGCATCCGCCAGCGGCTTCGCTTGCAGCATTTCCCGCCCACCGTCCCGTTCAAGCTCCACTTCTCCGGGCAGCAGTCTGCCCTCTGTCTTTCTGCCGTAGCGGACGACCAGTCCGGCAACCCTGCTCAATATTTCCGCTTCTTGAACGGTTCCGGCCACCATCTTGGACGCTCGACGCAGAAGCGCGGTAGGACCTGGACGCTCGGGCATGAACAGAAGCCAGTCCTTGGGCCCGCGCAACTCGACAAGCCGGTCGTTTTCCTGCTCGTTGCGGCCCAGTACCAGCCAGTGGCCCCCTGGAAGACGAAACTGGCGTCCCACCAGCAACAACTTTATATCATTCACCTGGAATTGATCCCGGCGGGTCACAAACAGACCTCCATAAAAACGTTCAATACGGGAGGCCAGATTGGGGTCTGTTAGTACGCAACCACCGGCAGGTGCTGGAAAATCGGTAATGCCCAGTTCACGGGCCAGTCTGATCTGCGGCTTGCGGCCACGACCGGAAAAACCATGCAGCCTGTCACGGTCCACCAGTCCCTGTCGTTCCGGCAGGGTTGGCTCCATCAATTTTGCCGACAGTGGGCGCAGCAGGATATCCTTGCAAACCGCATCCCGCTCTATGACATTTAAGGTATCACGACGTTGGGACATGGGCCGCTGGCCAAGAACCTCACCGGTGATAAGAAAAGAGGCGTGATACTCAGCCATCAATTCCCGGGCACGGCTGAGCATCATGATCTTGCAGTCAATGCAGGGATTGAAGTTTTTGCCAAACCCGTGGGCCGGGTTGCGCAGCAGTTCAATATAACCGTTACTCAAATCGATGAGCTCCACCGCAATCCCGTATTTTTTCCGTACCTCCTGCTGGTATTCCTGCTCTCGTTCAAGCAGTGCATGATCAAAAAACGGGGTAACAAATTTCAACGCCCGGACCTGTATCCCCTGGTCTCCAATAATGCGACAGGCAAGGATGGAGTCCAGCCCTCCGGAAAAGAGCCCCAGGGCTGTTGTCTCATTCATAACTGTTTCACTGTTGCCTTGTAGGAGCCCTGTCCCCAGGGCGATAAAACTCCGGTATAGTGCCACAGGCCAACAATCGCCCAGAGGACTGGGCTCCTACGAAAAACGAGAGCCACCGGTTATTGAGAAGTTACGATTTTTCAAGCACGGGAGACTTGAGTCGCGTCAACACTGAACTGACGCATCTCGGAGTCTGCGCTTACCTGCTAGTCCTTTTCCGTTCCTTATTCACTTTTACGTTCCACAAGTTCCCTGGCAAGACCAAGGGTTTGTTCGGTCGGATTGTCGCCGCCTAACATGCGGGCGAGTTCAGCCACCCGTTCTTCTCTGTCCAGGCAGCGGATAGTGGTGTGGGTACGGTTATTGTCCACCATCTTTTCCACCAAAAAATGGGCATCGGCATGAGCAGCGATCTGGGGCAGGTGGGTTATACAAAAAACCTGGTGATGACCGGCCAGCTCAGCAATTTTGCGAGCCACTGCCTCTGCTGCCTCACCGCCGATGCCGGCATCAATCTCATCAAAGATAACAGTGTCAACCCTGTCCCGCCGGGCAAGCAGACATTTCATGGCCAGCATGAGACGGGAGAGTTCACCGCCGGAAACCACGTTGACCAGAGGTTTAGGGGGTTCTCCGGGGTTTGCGGAAAATAAAAATTCGATTGTATCCCGGCCGGTTGCAGATAATTTCAAAGCATCCGGATCCTCCGCGCCCGTAATGGACACCTCAAAAACAGCCTGGTTAAAACTGAGCGAGGCCAGCTCATCCTGCATAGCCTTTGTCAGTCGATCCGCAGCCTGACAACGGCCCTTTGACAATTCCCCAGCCCTGAGCAGAAGCTCGTCCTCCCCCTGCTGCAGCTCTTTTTCAAGGGAGATGATTTCCTGTTCCAGGCTGTCGAGCGAAGCCAACTCCTTTTCAGCTTGATCAGCAAAGGAAAGGACCTCCGTAAGCGTTGGTCCATATTTTCGCTGCAACT
>JAUWLT010000270.1 GCA_030613515.1 Desulfobulbaceae bacterium | reverse complement strand
GCGGTTGTCGGCATGCCGCATCCGATCAAGGGCCAGTCCATCTTTGCCTTTGTCACCCTGATGGCCTCGGCCGAAGAGACGGATGAGCTGCTGGCTGAACTGCGCATGCATGTACGTTCCGAGATCGGGCCCATTGCCACCCCTGAGGTGGTTATGTGGGCTCCTGGTCTGCCCAAGACCCGTTCAGGTAAGATCATGCGTCGTATTCTGCGCAAGATCGCTGCCGATGATTTTGAGAACTTCGGTGATACCTCCACCCTGGCTGATCCATCTGTTGTGGACAACCTGGTTGCGGGCCGGAAAAGCATGCTATAAGGAAAGATACTGCAAAGAGGGCGGAGGTGATCCGCTCTCTGTCAGTAGTGTCATGTAAAAAGGCAGGATGCGAAAGCATCCTGCCTTTTTGTTTTGTGCGGCTTATTTTCTGCTGTTCAGACTGAACAGCTCAAAATCAGCTTCATTGACCTGAGGTGTTCAGCAGGAGTTCCGGAGCCGGCCAGCCCCGGATACCTTTTTTTAAAATAGCCAGTCGCTGCGGAGCAATTCCCTGCTCAAGCAGGTACTCATAGGCCCTTGCTGCAGCCCTGGTGCCACGGGGACTAATAATAACCACCGGCTTGTCCGTTACCTGCAGGTTGCTGATAACTTTGTTGATCCGGCTCATATCCTGTTCGGATTTAACCGGATAAGCACCCGTTTCAAGAGAATTATAAAAATGATGCTGCAGGAAATCATTTTTTTTCTGGATATCAACCAGGTGTACCGGGTTTTTCTCCTGCAGAGATTTCATGAGACTGTCACTGTCAATAAAGTTGTATTCAATACCAGCCGTTGCTATTCCCGCTATTATCAGGAAAAGAACAGATGCAAGCCCTGTTATTTATTTCATTTTACTCCTCCGAGTTCTTTTTCAAGGTATCCGCAAGTTCGGTTTGTGTTCGCTTGCTATAGCATGCCACGATGTGGTATGCAAATATTTTATGAATAATTCTCCATGTCATTAAACTGATGAATGGTTGGAAATCATGACAGATGTATTGCCATGTCCCTTCTCAGGGGGTACACTGTGTTATTTCTATGAGATAGTATAAGTCTGAAGAGTGGATTAATTTCATAACAGGACAGTGGCAAAGGGAGCTCACTCCTTTGTCGGAACCTGCACCGGAGACTGGTAATGGTTGTAGCTGGTGATGTACATTCCGAAGCACCGGAAGTGGTAGTGAAGTTTTTAGGCAATATTATGCCCTTTAATGAGCTTGATGCTGAGACCCTGCATCGGGTGGCCCGCCAGATAAAGGTTGATTTTTTTCCCAAGGGGACCCGGTTGCTCACTGCCGGTGAAACCGAAATCACCCACCTGTACCTGATCCAGCAGGGCGGGGTAAAATCTTTTATTGTTGATGATGAAGAGGAGGTTACCCTCAAGGACTACCGGGGTGAGGGGTCCTATATCGGGGCTCTTGGCATTATTCGTGGTACTCCGGCCAATTTTAATGTCGAAACCGTGGAGGATACCTTCTGTTTTCTTCTGTCCAGGGAAATTTTTCTTGACCTGATTAACAACCAGCCCGGTTTTGCCCAGTATTACCTGAAAAGTTTTTCCGAAAAAATTGTTACCAGCGTCTATTCCGAACTGCGCCACCATAAGATGGCTCACCGAGGTGATAAGGACCTGTATCTGTTCACCATAAAGGTGGGATATCTGGTCAAGCAGGAACCGC
Source organism: Desulfobulbaceae bacterium (assembly GCA_030613515.1). GTDB lineage: Bacteria > Desulfobacterota > Desulfobulbia > Desulfobulbales > Desulfobulbaceae > Desulfobulbus_C. Next base: position 1,537 of record JAUWLT010000270.1, on the reverse strand, counting down.
GTACAATCTCCGCTGACAGCACTATCCAGCAGGCGGCACAGGCCATGGCAGATTACCGTATCGGTTCCCTGCTTATCCATCAGAGAGGCAATGCGGAAGAGATTATCGGGGTCATTACGGACCGGGACCTGTGTAACAAGGTGCTTGCCCTGGGCCTTGATTATAATGAGCTGGTCGAAACTATCATGTCCTCACCCGTGGTAACGATTTCGTCCCGGTCGATTTGTTTTGCCGCCCTGCTCAAGATGATGTCTGCCGGTATCCATCACCTGGCAGTGGAGAAAAAAGGAAAAATAGTAGGTGTGGTTACCTCCCATGATATCATGCTGCTGCAGGGAACTTCTCCCTACTCTCTGTTCAAGGAGATAGGCAAACAGCAGACTTTCCCGGGGCTGTATCCCCTGTCCCGCAAGATCCCGGAGATGATACGCAACCTGATCAAGGAGGGGGCCAAGGCCGGCAACATTGCCCGCATGATCTCGCTTTTAAATGATCATATCCTGGAGCGGCTGCTGAGCCTGCTTGAAGATGAAATGGGGAAACCGCCGGTGGACTACTGCTGGCTGCTGATGGGCTCTGAGGGCAGGCGGGAGCAGACCTTTAAGACAGACCAGGATAATGCCATAATTTATGCGGATCCGGCAGATGAAAATCAGCGTAAGCTGGCCCGGGAGTATTTTGCAGAGTTTGCCCGCAAGGCCATTGACCACCTGGTACATTGCGGGTATCCCCTCTGTCCGGGAGAGATTATGGCTGTTAATCCCAAGTGGTGTCAGCCGGCAAGTGTCTGGCATGAATATTTTGATAAATGGGTTGCGGCCCCGGATCCCGAGGAATTGCTGCATGTAACCATATTTTTTGATTTTCGTGCCGGGTTCGGCAAGACAAGTCTGGCCGATGATCTGCGCAAACACGTGAACGCCCTCACCAGACGACAGGAAATATACCTGCTCCATCTGGCCCGTGAATGTATGTCGGGTCGGGCACCACTTTCTTTTTTCAAGAATTTTATCGTTGAAAAAGACGGTGAGCATATAAACAAACTTGATATCAAGCGACAAGGCTTGATGCCCTTTGTTAACTTTGCCCGGGTACTGGCCCTGAAGCATGGGGTCAAGGCAACCAATACCCTGGCCAGATTGAATGTACTGTCCAGGAAAAAAGTCATCTCAGAGGAGCTGTTGACCGAGGCTGTCGGGGCCTACGAGATGCAGATGCAGCTTCGCCTCATTCACCAGTTAAACCAGATCGAAGCAGGTATTCTGCCGGACAATCACATTGACCCGGCAGGACTAACAGAGCTGGAAAAACGCATGCTCCGGGATTCCTTTGAGGCTATAGAACGACTCCTCAGTGTCCTGAAAACCAAGTTTCCAGTCGCCTGAATCATGTTTGATATTTTTGGGTCCCGGTCCTGGCTGCAAAAGTCACACCCGGCACTGATCAACAATAAAAAACTGTTTGCCGATTTTAGCCAGGGCAGGCCGCTGCACGAGTACACGTTTGTAGTCTTTGATACCGAACTCACCGGGCTGAA
>JAUWLT010000191.1 GCA_030613515.1 Desulfobulbaceae bacterium | reverse complement strand
CCTGAATCTTCTCATCGAGAAAGAGAGGATTGGGTGGTCCATAATTTGAGATGTTAAAATCGAAGGAGAACAGGTATCTTCAATTTGTGCAGGCAGGTAAAATGTTAGCACTGGCAGGACGAAGCTTAATCGTCTCACCTCAAGTATTGATGGAGCGGAATATGCGGTACCCAATCCATAGGACACTTCGCACCATACCGGAACACGACTGCTGTTTATCATCTACGCAAACCGCTACGTTCCACTGTACACCTTCAAGCTGGTTTTAACCCTCCCGGCACCTTGGCCTGAAAGTGATTACTTATCCAGCCCTATCTATTTGTTTTATTTGAATAAATCTTAAACACTACTTTAGTATGAAAAAAAGTCTCATTTTTTTAGAAGCCTGCGGACAGCAGTCGAAGCTGTTATATCTCCCTGTCCAGTGTACAATTCGTGATTTCTCTCGATATTGGATAGATCATAGAGGTAATTCACCATAATCCCCGCAGATCGGCGCATACCAGCTGGAGAAAGGTCTCCACCCCAGTTGATACGTTCTATCTGAGCTCCATTGGAAAGGTGAAAATGAGCTACCCGATCATAGGCTTGTTGTCCACGTTTTGCCTCCAGCAGATACCGGGCACAGAGGTGTTTGAGAACATCTTCAAGCTCTTTTTTGATATCTATCTCAGGGTGTTCATGGGGGGAGAGGATGATGTCTTGAAGTAGTGTTTGAGAATCTTTTTGCCCTGTGGCTATTGCCAGGGCCTTGGTTTCTTGCTCGGAAAGCTCAATGGAGTCAGTAGTGCTGTTTGCCCATTTAAGCAGACCGGGAATTGGTGAGAGAGTGGAAAATGTTTTAAGGTTGGGATATTTAGCGGCCAGATCAGCAACGACCCGTTTGATTAAAAAATTTCCAAAGCTCACCCCTGCAAGCCCTGCCTGGCAGTTGGAAATGGAATAGAATATAGCGGTGTCAGCTTTTTGCGGGTCGCCTATAGGAGCATCAACATCAAGGAGATCAAGAACATTTTCTGAGATGCCATTAACCAAAGCAACCTCAACAAAAATTAACGGTTCATCGACCATTCGAGGATGGAAGAAGGCATAACATCGGCGATCATCCAGCAATCTATTTTTAAGGTCTTTCAAGGACGAGATTGCGTGTACAGCTTCATACTCTATCATTTTTTCCAGTATTGCTGCGGGGGTATTCCAGGTGATGCGCCTGAGGTCAAGGAAACCGATATCAAACCAGGAGACCAGGAGACGGTATACATCCTGATCCAGAGACTGTAATGCAGGTTCTGTTTCCGCCCAGGGAATGAGATCTGCCCGCAGATCAACAAGAAACTTGACACCTTCCTGCAGTTCGTTGAACTGGCGGAGCAGTTTTGTGCGGGGTGGTTCCAGCAGTTTTCTTAACTCTTGAATAACTTTTTGTAACTCTGCTGGATCTTCTACCTGTTGATGTCGTACCAGGGTGGTTTTAATGGCATCATGGTCAACATCGAATTCTCTTGCCAGAAGTTCAAGAAATCGTCTTTTACCTTTGTTGTTGAGTATCAGATAGGCTCTTCCTAGTTCAGCTGCCCGGGAACGGGCCGAAACTTCACCACCGCGGCCGACCAGGCAGGCATTAATTTTTTCCCGCAGTATAACCAGGTCATTCTCTGTAAGTTCCGGATGTAGCCTGTCTTTAAGCTCTTCAGGATCTCCGAGCGGCCAAATTTCCCATATTAGTCGTAAAGTTTTATTCCAAAAAGGTTTCTCGCCACTATTCATGTTGGTGATCCCCATGTCTGAAAGTTGGTGCACAACCAGAATCCTACGTTTTCAGCACCTCCTGAGGTGCAGGAGTTTTATTCATTTAAGTTTATCGTAAAGATAGATAAAAGTGCAAGTCGAAAGGGGGGATGTCGTCGGCTTAGATCTGCTCAGATGAAGAACAGTCTTTTTTTCACCGGTACTGATAAAAGCGTCTTTTGGCCGAGCCCTGATTATTTTAAAGCCGATGAAGATAAGATACAGAACGCACGTTATTTTCGGGAGGGCGAATCAATTAACCATTATCAGCGAAATCCAGGTAACCATAAACAGGGTCAGGGCTATAAACCCGTTCATTGAAAAAAAGGAAACCTGGATTTTGGACAGATCTTTCGGGTTCACAACAATATGCTGATAAAACAGGGCGCCACCGGTCAAGACTATACCGATATAGTAGACAACATTCAGCCCTTGCAGATAGCCGGTCAGAGTAAAAAAGAAAAAGGCAAGGACATGGAAAAAAACAGCCAGTCGAAAGGCTTTTTTGCGTCCAAAAGAGGCAGGCATGGAGTACAGACCGGCCTTGCGATCAAAATCAGCATCCAGGCAGGCATAAATACAGTCAAAACCAGCCACCCAGAACAGCACCCCGAGGGACAGCACCCACGGATAGCCGGACAGGGATCCGGCCACTGCCACCCAACCGCCCAGAGGGGAAAAAGCCAACGCCACCCCAAGCACTACATGACAGAGCCAGGTAAAACGCTTGGTAAGCGAGTAAACAAAGGTAAACGACAGGGCAATGGGGGCAATGATCAGCGCCATGGTATTCAGCATCCAGCAGGCAAAAAAGAACATAATTGAGGATCCAATTACCATCAGCCAGGACTCGCCAATGGTTACCTCGCCTGCCGGTATCGCCCGTTTTTCGGTGCGTGGATTGGCCGCATCAAAACGACGATCAACTATACGGTTAAAGGTCATGGCTGCGGTGCGGGCACCTACCATGGCAACGACCACCCAGAAAAAGACCCTGAGCGGGGGAAATCCCCGGCCGGCAAGAAAAGCACCCATCAGGGCAAAGGGCATGGCAAAAACCGTGTGCTTGAATTTGATCATCTCAAGCATGACCTGCAGTTTGTTCAACATGGTTTTATACTCCCTGCCAGCGCGGAAGGTCCGGGATGTGCACACCGATCTGGTCACAGATCCGGCCTGCAAACTGACGCGCCATATCATCCAGACCTGCCGGTTTCAGGTAAAATGACGGCATGGGTGGGCAAATAATCGCTCCCGCGTCATGCAGGGTCAGCATATTGGTGAGATGGGTCCGGTTAAGCGGGGTTTCCCGTACTGCCAGGACCAGGGGACGTCGTTCCTTGAGACTTACATCTGCGGTCCGATGGATCAGGTTGCCGGAATATCCCCCGGCAATGGCTCCCATGGTACCTGTGGTGCAGGGCAGGATCACCATGGCATCGTAACAGGACGAACCCGAGGCAACCGGGGCTGTGAAATCGTCAACTGCAAACCAGTTGGCTATGGCAGGCAGATCTCCCGGCTGCAGATCTTTTTCAAGCTTAAGCACCTTTCTACCGGAATCCGATATGATAGCATCGACCTCGACGTCCTGTCTGCCGAGCAGATCAAGAAGCGCTGTAACATAGAGCATACCGGTGGCACCGGTTATGGCCAAAATGATGCGGTGTGATTTCATCTGCTTATTTTATCCCGATGTAGATGGATACAATACCAAAGGTCAAGGGCTTGCGCTCAACATGGAAAAAGCCGGCCTCCCGCATCATGGAAAGCAACTCTTCAGGCTCATAAAAAGCGGCAATGGATGAGGCAAGGTACTCATAGGCTTCCTTGTCACCTGAAACCATACCCGCCACCTTTGGCAGCACCTTGTTCAGGTAGAAATTATACAACGGCTTAATGATAAAGTTGCTGGGCCGTGAAAACTCAAGGATCAGCAGCTTACCGGTTGGTTTAAGGATCCTGTGCATCTCACAGAGTCCCTGCTGGGTTCGACCCAGATTTCGGACTCCAAAGGCGACCGTACAACCCCAGAAGGTATCTGCAGGCGCGGGAATCTGCTCTCCGTCTCCGCAGACCGGAAAAATGCGTGCTTTACGATGATCATCGGGCAACACCTTGACTCCTGCCCGCAGCATATCCTCGCAGAAATCAACTGCCAGTACCAGTCGTTGTTTTGCCTGCCGGGTAAGTTCCAGGGACAGGGGCAGTGTACCGGCACAGAGATCCATCACCTGGCCGGCAGGAAATTCATGCAGCAACCGGGTGGTCTTCCAGCGCCAGTACCGGTCGATCTGCATGGAGAGCAGAGAATTGAGCAAGTCATACTTGGGACTGATGGCAGAAAATTTTTCCTGTACAAATTTCTTTTTTTCGTCAGGTTGCTGCATTTGGGGGTTAGGGGTCAGGGGTTAGGGGTTAGGAAGCCCCGGAATAATAGCAGTAATGTTCATCCTGGTTTATTTCATGCAAAAAACTTCAGGGGTAATGCCGTTCTTTTTGCCTCGCCACGCTGGATGAGCAGGGAAAAAAATTTCTCCAGGGCTTTTTGCTTAACCGGCCCCAGATCATATTCCATGGCCCGGAGATACAGAGAGCAGGCTTCACAATCCATGGGAATGCGACGTGCCACCCGATCACAGATTTCGGGCAGCTGTTCCAAACCTTGGCTGCGGCATTCAAGAAATGTCCGGCGGATTTCACGGGCCGTTGATGATTCTGTTTGCAAAAAATCTTCCCGCACAGCACAAACAGCAAAAACAAAGGGCAGCCCGGTTTTCCGATTCCAAAATTCTGCCAGATCCATCTGAACAGGATACCTGTTTTCCACCTTGAGCCGTAATGCCTCATCCCCAATGGCCAGGATTGCTGAGGGTTCCCTGTCCGGTTCACGGGGGCCGAAAACCTCACCAATTATATACCGCGGTTCAACGCCGAGAAATTCTTCCAGGATAATGCGCAACAGACAGACCGAGGTGTCGGATTGACCGGTCATGAGCACCAATTTATCGTCTAATTGCTCAGGATTGATGGTGGAAAATAAAAAAACACTGCCCACCGGGCCGGTGGCGGAGATGGAAAGATCGGACAAGATACGGTATTTTTCAGGGCGGACGGCATACTCGTATGAGGAGACAAAACCGAGATCAAGCTCATCTGCTGCCAGCATCCGGTTCAGGCTCGATGGCGGGGCTTCGATCACCTGCCAGTCCGGACGATCCACCTGCTCCTTCCACACCTCGTAGATTGGAGCGGTGTTTATGTAATTCACCATGCCGATGCGTGCCATAGGGATA
>JAUWLT010000147.1 GCA_030613515.1 Desulfobulbaceae bacterium | reverse complement strand
GTTCACCTGCAAGACTGCCATGGTAGCCTGTGGTGGCGCTGTTAATATCTTCCGTCCCCGGTCCACCGGTGAGGGTAAAGGTCGTGCCTGGTACCCGATTTGGAACGCAGGTTCCACCTACACCATGTGTGCACAGGTTGGAGCAACGCTTACCATGATGGAAAATCGTTTCACCCCTGCCCGTTTCAAAGATGGTTACGGTCCGGTTGGTGCATGGTTCCTCCTGTTCAAGGCCAAAGTATCCAATGGCCTGGGTGAGTATTTTGCAATGGGCGATGCTGCCAAGGCAGAGCTTGCTAAGTTTATGCCTTACGGAGCATCTGCCGTTACCCCGACTTGTCTGCGTAACCATCTGATGGTTAACGAGTACAAGGAAGGCCGTGGTCCTATCTACATGGCTACCGATTTAGCCCTGAACGCCTTCCTCGATGCAGCCCGCGAAGAAGGTAAGAGCGAGAAAGAGGTTAAGAAGATCTGGAAACATCTTGAGTCTGAGGCTTGGGAGGACTTCCTGGATATGGCTGTTGGTCAGGCCGGTCTGTGGGCTGGTCAGAACTGCGAGCCTGAGAAGGTTGGTTCCGAGATTATGCCGACCGAACCCTATATGCTGGGATCACATTCCGGATGCTGCGGTATCTGGGTCTCCGGTCCGGAAGAGGATTGGGTTCCTGATGTAGCCAATGAGTCCCGTGCTCATAAGTACAAATGGGGCTATAACCGTATGACAACCGTTGACGGTCTGTTTACCGCCGGTGATGGAGTTGGTGCTTCCGGCCATAAGTTCTCCTCAGGTTCCCATGCTGAGGGACGTCAGTGCGCTAAGATGATGGTAAGGTACTGCCGTGACAACGATCATACCCCTGAGATTGCCCAGTCTGCTCAGGAGCTGGCCGATGAGATCTACGCACCGGTTAAACTTTATATCGAGCATGTTGGAGCTTCTACACATGCCGACGTTAACCCGAACTACTGTAAGCCTGCCGGTATCATGATGCGGTTGATGAAGGCCACTGATGAGTATGGTGGCGGTGTTGCTACCTACTACATGACCTCCGGAAAACTGCTTGGTATCTGCATGGATCTCCTTGAGATGCTGCGTGAAGATGCCGCCAAGATGGGCGCCGGCGACCTGCATGAGCTGATGCGTGCATGGGAGAACTACCATCGCATCTGGTGTGTAGAGGCTCACATCCGTCACATTCAGTTCCGTAAAGAGTCCCGTTACCCAGGCTTCTACTATCGTTCAGACTTCCCGAACGTTGACGACGAGAACTGGAAGTGCTTTGTCAACTCCACTTATGATCCTAAAACGGAAGAGTGGAAGGTGGAGAAGGTTGACGTTGTTAACATCATTGAGACCGACCCTTGGCTGTAAGCATACAGTAACACACTGTATTAGCTGAGATGAATCTCCAGGCCCTGATGGGCCTGGAGATTTTTAATATCTGCCTTTGTAATAAAAGCTATCTGCTTTCAGGTATCAGGTGTTCGCTAAAAGGCACTTGCTGATGGCTGACAGCTGATACCTGAGGCTTTATTCTGTTTGAGTTGAGTTGCATTTATTATTGTGATTGTGCAGTTCAATTGAACCAGAAATCACCTTTCATCAATACCAGCAGTTAATGGAGGTTTGGCATGAGTGACACTGCAGGAAATGGTGCGGTACTGGTCGTTGGCGGCGGCATCAGCGGGTTAACCGCTGCACTGGAAGCTGCGGAAGTAGGTAATGACGTTTTCATTATCGACAAAAATCCGTACTTTGGTGGCCGTGTGGCCCAGCTTAATCAGTACTTCCCGAAACTTTGTCCCCCTACCTGTGGCTTGGAAATCAACTTCAGGCGGGTAAAAGACAACCGTAAAGTAAGGACCTACACCATGACTACTGTAAAATCAGTGTCTGGCGGTCCGGGCAACTTCGAGGTAACGCTTACAACAGCACCTCGTTTTGTTAATTCCAACTGTACGGCCTGCGGTGACTGTGCCGAGGTCTGCACCGATGAGATCGACAATGCCTTTAACCTGGGCATGAATAAGACCACGGCTATTTATCTGCCCCATGAGATGGCGTTTCCCCGCCGTTTTGTGCTGGACAAAGATGCCTGCTCTGCAGACTGTCTTGAGGCCATCAAAGGTGCGTGCAAGTATAACGCCGTTGATACCGAGATGCAGGCAGAGACCTTTACCATCAACGTGGGTTCCATTGTCTGGGCAACCGGTTGGGATCCCTATGATGCCACCAAGATTGACAACCTGAAACCCGAATCATCTCCAGCCATTATCACCAATATGATGATGGAGCGTATGGCTGCAGATAATGGTCCCACCAGCGGTAAGATTCTCCGTCCCGGTGATGACAAGGAAATCGAGTCCATTGCCTTTGTTCAGTGTGCCGGATCACGTGATGAGAATCATTTGGAGTTCTGCTCCTATATCTGCTGCATGGCAACATTCAAGCAGATGACCTATGTGCGTGAACGTTACCCGGAGGCAAAGATTTATGTCTTTTACATCGATCTACGGACACCGGGCAAATACGAGCATTTTCGTGAAAAACTCATGAACGATGAGAATTCCACATTTATAAAGGGTAAAGTTGCCGATATCATTTCAGAAGATGATGGCGGTGTAACCATGGTTGCCGAGAATGCGGTAACCGGTGCTAAGATTAAGCAGAAAGTAGACATGTGTGTCCTGGCAACAGGTATGCAGCCTGCACTTGGTGCTCAGGGTAAAACCCTTGGCGTGAACATGGACGGAAACGGTTTTGTTATTTCAGAGCCGGACAAGGGAATGATCGCTGCCGGCTGTGCCAAGTCTGCTGCCGACGTGTATACCAGTACACAGTCTGCTACTGCTGCGGCCCTTAAAGCAATTCAGATCGGACGCTAGGAGGAGAGTCAATGGATAAAGTATATGGTGCATATCTCTGTACGGGGTGTGGCATTGGCGATGTCCTCGATGTAGATGGACTGAAAAACGCTGCTTCAGAGACCGGCATGGAGATGCAGGAAAATCCCTGCCTCTGTGGTGCTGAAGGCCTTGCCCTTATTAAGAAAGATATTGCAGATAATGGTGTAAACACCGTTGTTGTCTGTGCCTGCTCCCCCCGGGTGATGCAGGATGAGTTTAACTTTGGTGATGAAATAATTACTGTTCGCGGTAACCTGCGTGAGCAAGTTGCCTGGACTGTTGGTGTCGCTGAGCCTGCAGAAGGAGAAGAGGCTACTGAGGGTGAGGAGACTGCCGAGCCTGCTGAAGGTGAAGAGGCTGCCGAGGCAGCAGAGGTTGAAGGTGTAGATGAGTTTCTTCAGGAAATGGGTGAGGACTATGTCCGCATGGCCGTAACCCATGCCCAGAAGACCGAGCTTCCTGAACCTTACCTGTTAGAGACGATCAGCAAGAAGATTCTGGTTATGGGTGGCGGTATTGCAGGTTTGACTGCAGCTAAAGAGGCCGCTAAGACCGGCTACGAAGTTACCCTGGTGGAGAAAGACAGTCAGCTTGGCGGGAAAGCCCTTGGCTGGCGTAAGATGTTTCCCACCGCCTACCCCTATGCAAGCTTAGAGGAGCCCAACATTGAACAGATGATTGCGGATGTGACCTCTGATTCCAAGATCACCGTTAAAACCGATACTGAAGTAGCCCGTATCGGTGGTGCTCCCGGCGAGTTCAACGTATCGTACAAGGATGCCGGTACCAAGACGGAGTGGGATGCCCCGGCTAAGGTTGCCGTTGACGAGCAGGAGAAGATCGACAAGGGTGAGATGGAAGATCCCAATGCCGGTATGAAAGCATACACCGAGGTCAACCCTGATGGCGAGATGTTCGGTTCTGTTGTCCTGGCCACCGGCTGGCGCCCGGCAGATGTGTCTGAGTATGAGCATCTTGGTTACGGAAGTTTAAAGAATGTGGTCACCAATGCCGAGTTTGAAAAACTTGCCAAGGATGGCAGGGTTCCGGCCCGTGTTGCCTTTATCCAGAGCCCCGGCGGCAAGGATAATGACTACGACTTTCCTTACTGTAACTCCGTTACCTCCATGGTTGCCCTGAAGCAGGCCCAGTATGTCTGTGATGACAACGTGGACGGGCAGGCCTATATCCTGTACCAGCATATGCGTACCCCGGGTAATACCGAGCTGTTCTATAAGGGAATGCAGGAGAAAGACGGCGTTTTCATGACCAAAGCTGCAGTAACAAAGGTTGAGGAGGCCGGAGACAGCCTTGCTGTAACTGCCGAGGATACCCTGCTTGGTGATGATCTGACCATTAATGTCGATATGGTAGTGCTTGCTGCCGGCATGGTTCCAACCACAGTGGATGAGCCTACCATCAACCTGGCCTATCGCCAGGGGCCCGGCTTTATTGATCTGGACCTGTTCGACGGCTATGCCGACTCCCATTTTATCTGTTTTCCGTATGAGACCCGCCGTACAGGTGTTTATACCTGTGGTGGTGTTCGCAAGGCAGAGACTATGGAAGAGACAATTGATGATGCCACCGGTGCGACCCTGAAGGCGATCCAGTGTATCGAGTCTGCCAATCGTGGTGTTTCTGTTCATCCGCGTTCCGGTGACCTGACCTATCCGGATTTCTTCATGTCGCGCTGTACTCAGTGCAAGCGTTGTACTGAGGAGTGTCCGTTTGGGGCCCTGGATGATGATGAGAAAGGTACGCCGCTGCCCAACCCGACCCGTTGCCGCCGCTGTGGTACCTGTATGGGTGCCTGTCCTGAGCGTATCATCAACTTTGCCGATTACAGTATCGATATGATCGGCTCCATGGTTAAGTCCATTGAAGTTCCTGATGATGATGAGGACAAACTGCGCATTTTAATATTTGTCTGTGAGAATGATGCCTACCCGGCACTTGATATGTCCGGTATGCATCGTAACAAGATGAACAGGCTGGTTCGCTTTATCCCGGTTCGCTGTCTCGGTTCCATGAACATGGTCTGGATCAAGGATGCCATGTCTTCCGGTATGGACGGTGTTCTGCTCCTTGGCTGTCGCTACGGAGACGATTACCAGTGTCACTTTGTTAAGGGTTCCGAGATCGCCAATAAACGTATGGAGAATATCGGTGAGACCCTTGGGACACTCGGACTTGAGCCTGAGCGCTGTGCTGTCGAGCAGATTGCCATCTCCGACTATGACAAACTTCCGAAGATAATTGATGAGTTTGTTGAGTCGATTATTGAGATGGGGCCGAACCCGTTCAAGGGCTTCTAACCTCTCTGTTGTGTCGAAACTGTATCTGTCCGGAGCTATTCCGAACAGATACAGTTATAATTCAATGAATCAGCAGTCTTAATTTCGACATATTGGAAAATTAATTTTCAGGACAGGAGGACTAAATGTCTATGAACGTACAACCAGATATTGATTTTATTAGGGATATGAAGGAGGCAGGTGGCGACACTTTGAAAAAGTGCTTCCAGTGTGCTACCTGCTCTGTGGTCTGTCCACTGTCAACCGACGACGACCCCTTTCCCCGCCGTGAGATGATTTTTGCCCAGTGGGGGCTCAAAGATAAACTTGTTGGCGACCCCAACATTTTTCTCTGTCACCAGTGCGGCGACTGTACTGCGTACTGTCCGCGTGGTGCCAAACCCGGAGATGTGCTCGGTGCCATTCGTGCCTATGCCTACAAACATTTCGGCTGGCCGGCAGGTCTTGCCAAGCTGGCAAGCTCGGGTAAGAATCTGCCCATGCTCATCGGAATCCCTGCCGTTGTTGTTTTTGTCATGTGGCTGATCTCCGGAGGTCTGCATATTCCATCAACCGAACAGTTTGCCCATGCCGGCTATGGTCATTTTTTCGGTCATTGGAATTTTAGACTGCTGGCCAAGAATGTACTCTTTATTGATTTGATTATGGTACCCGCTGCGGGTCTGGCTGTGTATGCTGCCTACAAGGGTGTTTCAGCCATGTGGAAACAGATGGCTGAAAATGCAGGAGTCGGTGAGGCTCTGTACCGCCCCTCGGTAAACCAGTTTGTTAAGGAATTCCTCTGGCCGTCGGTTGTTGAGATTGTTCAGCATGACCGGTTCAAAGAGTGTGTAACCAATAAGGATCGTGTGCGCGGTCATCTGCCGTTGATGTGGGCTTTTATAGCTCTGTTGTTTGTCACTGCCTACTCATTTTTTGCCCAGGACGTACTTGGCATCTTTATCCCGTCCCTGCATGGACCCATGTCCCTGTGGAATCCGGTGAAGATTATTGCCAATGTCGCGGCTATTGCTCTGGTCGTTGGTATCGGCATCCTGTGGGGCAATCGCTCCAAGATGGAGGCTGATGGTCAGGCCACTAATACCTTCTACGACTGGTTCCTGATCTGGATGATTATGGCTGTGGGCGTAACCGGTATTTCTGCAGAACTGTTTCGTTTGATCGGTATTGTTTCTATCGGCTATGTTATCTATTACCTGCATCTGGTATCCGTTATGATGCTGTTTCTGTATATGCCCTACACAAAGTTTGCGCATATAGTGTACAGGACCTTTGCCATGGCCTTTGAACGGTACCGCGTTTCAGCCTATGTGAAGAATCCTTTGAACGAAGAGTAAAGCTCTTCTACAGGATTTTGGGCTTGCAAAGCCGGAGGTATCGTACCTCCGGCTTTTTTTATTACTGTTTGAATGAAAAAAGAGTTGATTTTTTCTGATTTACGGATATATTTTTCAGGTTCATGCTGGCGTAGCTCAATTGGCAGAGCACCTGATTTGTAATCAGGGGGTTGCGGGTTCAAGTCC
>JAUWLT010000029.1 GCA_030613515.1 Desulfobulbaceae bacterium | reverse complement strand
ACGATGGCTGGCCTGGTTATGAAGATCCGTATATCACCTATGATTGATGGTCCATCGTGACTGGACAGCTTTCTTCATCCTAAATTCCAGCCACACCTCTGTAATTGCCTCTTGCTTGAAAACGCTTGCAGCGCAATGCTTTCAGGCGGACACATGAAAGATTCTTGACTTCCTGCTTGCTATTTTGTAACTATAAATACCATATTTTCGGCTTAGGGCTATATTATGGCAGGGAGTATGGTTGTATTATAGGACTGGTTTGAGATGATTTTTGCTAAGAAACCAGTCGCCGGAGGCGACAGTGGGTGTAAAACTGGGCAAATAACTCAGGTTCACCCCTGTTTTTCCCCTCCAGGCACCTTGGTCTGAAAAGCGATTTCTTATCACCTTAGAAAGAGGGTTTATAGAGGCCAAACTAAAAACTACGTTCCGGTTTCCATTTTTGGCTTGGATTTGATCAAGACGACAACGGTGCGGCAACGATAGCAACTCCTTCCACTTCTCTTTTCCTTCATGAAGACAGCCGGCCCCTCTATTGTCTCTTTCTTTCTGCAAAATATAGTTGAACCCGTTTTTTACGGGACTATCAAAAAATCGTTACTGGTAAAAAATAGTTTGGTTTCTGCTGGAAGAAGACTGCCCGGGGGCAGTTTTAGCCAACCCAAAATAAAATACAGGAGTATTTTATGAATCGCAAGGAGATGATCAAAAATTTAGCAGAATTCGACGGCTACTGGGATTTCGTGGTGGTCGGTGGGGGTGCCACCGGATTGGGTGTCGGCCTGGACGCCGCGTCGCGGGGCTACAAGACCCTGCTCTTGGAACAGCACGATTTTTCCAAAGGAACGTCGAGCCGATCCACCAAGCTGGTTCACGGCGGGGTCCGGTATTTACGTCAGGGCAACATCTCTCTGGTCCTCGAGGCACTCCATGAACGGGGCCTGTTGATCCGCAACGCCCCACACCTGGTCAGCCATCAGGCGTTCATCGTCCCCAACTATGAATGGTGGGACGGTCCCTTTTACGGTGCGGGCATGAAAGTCTACGACCTGCTGGCCGGAAAGCTGGGTTTGGGGCCTTCCAAGCACCTATCCAAGGAGGAGACCCTGCAACGGATCCCCACCCTGGAGCCCGATGGGCTGCGGGGCGGCGTGGTCTACTTCGACGGCCAGTTCGACGACTCCCGCCTGGCCATCAACCTGGCTCAGACAATGGTCGAACATGGCGGCATGCCCATCAATTATATGAAGGTGACCGGCTTCACCAGGTCCGGCGAAATGATCGACGGTGTTGTTGCCAGCGACATGGAGAGCGGTAAGGAATACGAGATCCACGGCCGGGTGGTGGTCAATGCTACCGGCGTTTTCACCGACAACCTCCTCAAAATGGACAATCCCGAGGCCGAACCGATCATCGCCCCCAGTCAGGGGGTCCACCTGATCCTGAACAAGGAATTTCTCCCCGGAGATTCCGCGATTATGGTGCCTCAGACCGCCGACGGCCGAGTGTTGTTCGCTGTGCCCTGGCACGATAAAGTGGTGGTGGGCACCACAGACACGCCGGTACCGGATGTGAGCTTGGAGCCCCGGCCTCTGGAGGAGGAGATCAAATTCATCCTTGACCACGCCGCCATTTACTTAACCAAGGATCCCACTAGGGCGGACGTCCAGAGCGCCTTCGCCGGCCTACGGCCCCTGGTCAAAGCCGGAGAGAGCGAAAGCACCGCCGCCATATCCCGGGATCACTACCTGATGATCTCCGAGTCCGGCCTGGTGACCATCACCGGCGGTAAATGGACCACATACCGGAAAATGGCCGAGGACACCGTCAACCAAGCCCTGCTGGTGGCCGGCCTGAACGAGCACGCCTGCGTGACGAAGGATCTCAGGATCCACGGCTGGCTGAAACACTTCGATAAAAACGACCCGCTCCACTACTATGGCTCCGACGCCATCCATATCAAGAGAATCGTCAGCGCCGATCCATCCATGGGCGAAAAACTTCACGAGGACCTCCCCTACATCAAGGCAGAAGTCATCTGGGCCGTGCGCGAAGAGATGGCAAGAACGGTGGAGGATTTCCTGGCCCGGCGGAGCCGGGCGCTGCTATTGGACACCCGGGCCAGTATCGACATGGCGCCCGAGGTGGCCCGGATCATGGCCGGGGAACTGGGTTATGACGACGACTGGCAGGCGGATCAGGTGGCCGCTTACACCAACCTGGCCAAGGGGTACCTGTTAACGTAAGCCCTACAGTTGCATAAGAAGATGCACCAAGAACCGAGGCGCCTCGCTTTTCATTGTTTCAGAGTGAGATCGAGGAGAATTTCAAACGTACATTAAATATCACACAGGAGGTTTACCATGTCTAAGATCATCATGGCCCTGGACCAGGGCACCACCAGCTCCAGGACGATCCTCTACAACGAAAAGGGTGAGGCCATCGCCATGGCCGGCGAAGAATTCTCCTGCCAATATCCTGAAGCCGGCTGGGTGGAGCAGGAGGCCGAAGACCTCTGGCGGACCCAGAAAAACACCATGGAAGCCGCCCTGAAAAAGGCGAACCTGACCCTGGCCGACGTGGCCGCCATCGGCATCACCAACCAGCGGGAGACGGTGATCGCCTGGCACGCGGAGACCGGCAAGGCCGTGGGCAAGGCCATCGTCTGGCAATGCCGCCGGACCGCCGACTATTGCGACAGGTTGAAGGCCGAGGGGTTCGACAAAGTCATAAAAGAGAAAACCGGGCTGGTCACCGACGCCTATTTTTCCGGATCCAAGATCCGCTGGATACTTCGGAACAACGTCGAGGCCCGGGAACTGGCCGCCCAGGGCAAGCTCAAGGTGGGTACCGTCGATTGCTGGCTGATCTGGAAACTGACGGGTGGAAAAGTCCACGCCACCGATGCCAGCAACGCTAGCCGCACCATGATCTTCAACATCCATGAACTGAAATGGGAGCCGATCATCCTGGAGAAGCTGGAGATTCCGGAGGATATCCTGCCGGAGGTGAAGCCCTCCAGCGGCGTAATGGGAATGACCGATAGAGGGATTTTCGGCCACGAAGTGCCCATCGCCGGCGTCGCCGGAGATCAGCAGGCGGCACTCTTCGGCCAGGCCTGTTATGAAAAAGGGATGACCAAGATCACCTATGGAACCGGCTGCTTTATGGTGATGAATACCGGCCCCGAAGCCATTTCGTCGCCTTCGGGACTGCTCACCACCATCGGTTGGCAGATCGGCGACGAGGTGACCTACGCCCTGGAAGGATCGGTCTTCATTGCCGGTGCCCTGATGCAGTGGATGCGCGACGACCTCAATCTTTTCACCGATGTGGCCGAAACCGAGGCCATGGCCACCTCCATTTCATCCACCGAAGGTCTCTATATCGTCCCTGCCTTCGTGGGTTTGGGCGCCCCCTACTGGGACCCTTACGCCCGGGGCATCATAGGGGGTATCACCCGCGGCACGACCAAGAACCATATTGTCCGCGCCGGCCTCCAGTCCATGGCTTACCAGGCCAATGATCTGCTGGGCGCCATGGTCAAGGACTCGGGCATCAAAATAAAGAACGTGAAGGTGGACGGCGGAGCCAGTGCCAATAACTACCTCTGCCAGTTCCAGGCCGATATCCTGGGAGTCACATTGAGCCGACCCCAAAATGTGGAGACCACTGCCATGGGCGCCGCTTTCCTTGCCGGTCTCGCCGTGGGTGTCTGGACGGACACGGATCAAATCAAATCCTACTGGCAAGAGGACCGTTCTTTCCGGCTGAATCAGTCCCAGGAGAAGATGGACGAGTGCCTGCGCGGCTGGCACAAGGCCGTGGAACGGGCCAAGGGGTGGGCTAATAATTGATGGCTGGATCGTGCCCACACGGAAACAATCTTTTTACGAATCCGTCAACATTGAATATCAAATGAAGGAGGAAAAAACCATGAACCCGTTTTTCGGTGAGCTCATCGGCACCGCTCTATTGATTCTTCTGGGTAACGGCGTCGTCGCCAACGTGGTGCTAAACGGTACCAAAGGGAACAACGCCGGATGGATCGTCATCACCTGGGGCTGGGGGATGGCCGTATTCGTGGCCGTCTTCACCGTGGCCGCCTTCAGCGGTGCCCATATCAACCCGGCGGTAACCGTGGGTCTGGCCATCGCCGGCAAATTCGAATGGGCCAACGTGCCCGCTTACATCGTGGCCCAATTCTTGGGCGCTTTCATCGGCGCCTTCCTGGTCTGGCTATTCTATCGGCCCCATTATGCCATTACAGAAGATAAGGACCTGAAACTGGCGACCTTCTGTACGGCACCGGCCATTCGGAATCCCGTTTCCAACCTCATCGGTGAGATCATCGGCACCTTCGTCCTGGTCTTCGCCGTCCTCTTTTTGGCTGTATCGGTCTTCGGCCTCGGGGCCCTGGACGCACTTCCTGTGGGACTTCTGGTACTGGCCATCGGCCTGTCCCTCGGCGGCACCACCGGATACGCCATCAACCCGGCCCGGGACCTCGGCCCCCGAATCATCCACGCCATCCTGCCCATGCCCGGCGGCAAGCGGGATAGCGACTGGAAATATGCCTGGATCCCGGTCCTCGGCCCCTTCATCGGCGCCGTGATCGCCAGCCTGGTATACCTGGTTCTCCAGGACCCGAGCAACATCCATTTCCGATAGGAGGCCCCCATGTCGTTGAAAAAACCGACCCGATCCAGCAATAGCAATGGGCCCGGCATCGATCGCCGGACCTTTCTCAAGGGGTCCGCCGCCCTGGGATTGGCGTCGGCCCTATCGCCGCTATCCACGGGCCGCGCCCAGTCCTTCAATCTTCAGGAGGCGGCCGCGCGCCGCTGGGTGGTTGGAGAATTCACCCCCTCCACCCTGTCCCTTGAGGATCAGATGGCAGAGATGGCGTTTTTCATGCAGGCTGCCGAACCCTTTCGGGGTCAGGAAATCTATGTGGCCTCCGAAACCATTCCCACCCACGTTTATGAATCCCGCTTTCTGGCAAGGGCCTTTCGTGAGATCACCGGCATCTCCGTGGTTCACGATCTGATCCGAGAGGGCGATCTGATCGAACGGCTCCAGGTCCAGATGCGCACCGGACGAAACCTTTATGACGCTTATGTCAACGATTCGGACCTCATCGGCACCCACTACCGCTATGACACCGCCGTCCCCTTGTCCGACTGGATGGCGGAGGAGGGCAGCCGCTATACCCTTCCCACCCTCGATCTGGACGACTTCATCGGGCTGAGCTTTGTCACCGGACCCGACGGCAAGGTCTACCAACTGCCCGACCAGCAGTTCGCCAACCTTTACTGGTTCCGGTACGACTGGTTCAAGCGACCTGAGCTGAAAGAGCGGTTCCGCAAGCGGTACGGCTACGACCTGGGCGTGCCGCTCAATTGGAAGGCCTACGAGGAGATCGCCGATTTCTTCACCAATGAGGTGAAACGACTGGACGGTAAACGGGTCTGGGGTCACATGGACTACGCCGAGAAGAGCCCGGACCTGGGCTGGCGGTTTACCGATGCCTGGCTCTCCATGGCCGGCGTCGGCGATCCCGGACTGCCCAACGGCCATCCGGTGGATGAATGGGGCATCCGGGTCGATGGCTGCCATCCGGTGGGTTCCAGCGTCAGCCGGGGCGGGGCCCTCAATAGTCCGGCTGCGGTCTACGGGCTTCGAAAATACCTGGAATGGCTTAAAAAGTACGCCCCGCCCGAGGCGATGAAGATGGATTTCTCCGAATCGGGGCCGGTCCCGGGGCAAGGCCACATTGCCCAGCAGATCTTCTGGTACACCGCCTTCACCTCGGACCTTTTGAAGAAAGGGCTGCCGGTGGTAAACAGAGACGGAACGCCCAAATGGCGGGTGGCCCCCTCCCCCCACGGGATATACTGGAAGGATGGCATGAAACTCGGCTACCAGGACTGCGGGGCCTGGACCCTGTTGAACAATACACCGGTGGCGCGCCGGCAGGCGGCCTGGCTCTACGCCCAGTTCACCACCTGTAAGACCGTGTCGCTCAAGAAGACCCTGATGGGCCTGACGCCCATCCGCGAGAGCGATCTCAACGCCGAAGCCATGACCAAAGCAGCCCCCGGACTGGGAGGACTGGTGGAGTTTTACCGCAGTCCGGCCCGGGTGGCCTGGACCCCAACGGGAATCAATGTGCCCGACTACCCCAAATTGGCCCAGCTCTGGTGGACCCGCATCGACGCGGCGGTCCGGGGCCGAGGAACACCCCAGCAGGTGATGGACGACCTGGCTGCTACCCAAGATCGGGTTATGTCAAAACTCCAGGGGTCCGGTCTCATGAAACGATGCGAACCCCGCATCGCCGAACCGCAGGATCCCGAATTGTGGCTGGCCCGGCCGGGCTCGCCCAAACCCAAATTGGACGATGAGGAGGGACAGGGGCGGACCGTTAACTATGACACCCTCATTCAAGCTTGGCGCGACGGCAAAGTGGGAATTTAGACGACAGCGCGCCGCCGAGCAACTTTATGGAAAGTAACAGAAAGGGTCAAGCATGCTGAAAACAAAAATCATCTGTACCATCGGCCCTGCCAGCGAATCATCAGAAGTACTGCGAAAACTGATCGACAGCGGTATGAACGTGGCCAGACTCAACTTTTCTCATGGTACCCATGCCGAGCATTTAGAAAAAATTCGTACCATCCGCGGCCTCTGCGAGGAGACGGGCAAGCCGGTGGCGATTCTGCAGGATCTTTGCGGCCCAAAAATCCGGGTAGGTACAGTCAAGGAGCCTGGTATACGCCTCGAACCGGGCAACCACTTTATTTTGACCAATACACCCGTTGAGGGTGTGGGCAACCGTGTCTCCGTGTCCTACGAAAACCTTCCCCAGGAGGTTAAAGAAGGGGACCGGATTCTCTTAGCCGACGGCATGATGGAACTGGCGGTCAGTGAGGTCAGTCAGAGTGAAATCCACTGCGATGTGATCACTGGTGGGATTCTAACATCGCACAAAGGGATCAATCTGCCATCCGAGACCATTAAAACCGCTTCGCTCACCGAAAAAGACAAAGAAGATCTTCTCTTCGGGCTTGAAAATGGTGTGGATTACGTAGCGCTCTCCTTTGTTAGGGCCGCAGAAGATGTGCTGCGCGTCAAGGAGATCATCCAACAAGCAGGTCAAGATACGCCTGTCATCGCCAAGATCGAAAAACATGAGGCCATCAGCAACATCGAAGCCATTATGACCGCCTGTGACGGGGTCATGGTGGCCCGCGGCGATCTGGGGGTCGAGATTGCCCTGGAAAGCGTTCCGGGTATTCAAAAGATGCTGGTTAAAAAAGCCAACCAAATGGGCAAGCCAGTTATTATCGCCACTCAAATGCTGCGATCCATGGGCGATGCGCCGCGTCCCACCCGGGCCGAGGCTACCGACGTGGCCAATGCCGTTCTCGATGGAACCGATGCCGTCATGCTGTCCGAGGAAACCGCATCCGGCCATTATCCGGTGGAATCGGTTCAATTTATGAGCCGCATTATCGCCTCAGCGCTGGAAGATTTTCCCCACCAGCGATATTTAAAGATGACGCCCAAACAGGATATTTCCGCTTCGGTGGCCCACGCCTCCTGTATCTTGGCCGAGAATTTGGGGGCCAAGGCAGTCGTGGCCACCACCAAGTCCGGTTCCACCGCCAAGCAGGTATCGCGTTTCAAACCGAAAACCAAGCTTATCGCCCTTTCCCCGGATCGCTCGACAGTCCTGCGGCTGGCCCTTTTCTGGGGCTGTATTCCCATTTTGGTGGAAGACACGCACGATACCGACGAGATGTTCGAAAGAGCCGCCAAGTCCGCTCTGGAATCAAGCTTCGTTACCGAGGGCGACCTGGTGGTGCTGACCGCCGGACATCCCATATGGGTCAAAGGCACCACGAACATGCTCAAGGTGAAAAAGCTGTAATCGCCGGCTAATAGATGAACTGTCGCCGGTGGACAGAACAACGATTGTCGACTGTCTGATGAAAGGCTAAAACCGGACTGCCATACAAACCTGGAGAGAATACGGGGTCGATATTGCCATGGAATGTACGGGCCTGTTCCGCGACCGGGACAACGCCGACCAACATCTCAGCGCCGGCGCCCGTAAGGTCATTATTTCGGCGCCGGCCGGCGATCCGGATATCACCATCGTCATGGGGGTCAATTCCAGCCAGTACGACCCTCGCCAAGCACCACATCATTTCCAACGCCTCCTGTACCACCAATTGTCTGGCGCCTGTGGCAAGGTGCTGTTGGAAAATTTCGGTATCCGCAACGAGCTGATGACCACTATTCATTCCTATGTCATCGACAACATGGTCAAGGTACTCGGCAGCGCAAACAAGGAAAAATACAATGATTGCAATCAATAGCGGTGAAGTCGTGATTAAGCGCGTTATAGCCCGTGAAATTCTGGATTCCCGGGGAAATCCCACAATTGAAGTAGACGTGTCACTGGATAACGGGGTGACAGGACGTGCTGCCGTGCCTTCCGGGGCATCTACAGGTACGCGTGAAGCATTGGAACTGCGCGATGGCGATAAAGAACGTTTTCTAACATGCTCGCAACCAATACTGCGCGACCTGCTCATTTCAATGCTGTCAACATTTATCTCCTTGTAATCTATACCATTATCACTTGATTCATCCTGTTGCTTTGCGAGAATTCTTGCCGCATAATTACGTGCCCATTTCTCAAGCTCACAATCTATTTTCAAAAGGGACTGCTGACCATGAAGTATCTCCTGAATTCTTTTGGTCAAGATGGGCCACTGCTCCTCAGAAAAAAAGAAATCCGCGCCCAGATTTAACAGAGTACGCTGGGAAACCTTTTTTCCAATACGCTGTGATTCAACAATCCGGAAGGTATAGTAATGGCCACCTGCTTTCTTTTTCTGGATCTGTGTTTTTCGAATATACATGCAGGTAGGGTTGCATATTAATCCCCTGCTGTCAAGGGCCAGGGACCTCTTCATGGCACTACAAAAGACCTGTAATTTGTATTTGCTTGAAATTCCGTTATTTTTATTTTTAAGCCCGACGAAAAACCTTCGTCACAGCGGTTTTTGAGAATCAGACTCGCAAAGTTGGGTTAAGTTTAATGGTGGGTGGAATTTGAACAGGTTGGAATTGGCAATCTTAACATGAATGAATTCAGACCTGATATGACACCGAGCTTGTGAAAGCTAGGGTTACCGGTTTTGATAGTTGTGGCACCCGGCTATGGATGTCTATCTGATTTTCCAGCCATATTGCCGTCGCAGTTGTTTGATATCGTAAAGTTTATCCTCCAGCCTCCTCAGCTTGTTCTCCAGTCGCTTGATCTTTTTTACCTGTCTGTCATACTCTTTGCCTTTGAGGCCCCGCAGCTTCAGGGCACTTGCGGCAAGTTCTCTACTTTTCTGCGATGTCTCCCAGTGCAGATCATCATCGGCCGCGTCCAGGCCCCGCAGGTATCCCTGGAGGAACATCCGCTCCAATTCCGAAGGACACACTCCATTGTACTTGTCAACATCGCTGCCCATCCCATAGCCGTTTTGCTCCGTGCAGTAAACGGCTAGCCCCTCGTCCCGGCCCCGGTGATAGGCAATCTCATCAGGCAATACTCTGTATTCGGCACAGACCTTTTTATGGCTCAGCAGACGATTGTGTTCATGGCCTTTGGTGCCATCCTCGTAACCAATCCCATACCAGTCTCCCTTGAGGCATTCCTGTTTGGATAGTGTGGCGCAACCGCCACCCAAGATGAGGACAAGCACCCAAACAATCCAATAGGTAAATTTGGTTTGTAGCATGTTTTTCACCCTTCGAAACTGTATCAGGTCAACTCCCGACATTCCCTCTAATTTCCAGATAACCCCTGACATGTTCCCACAGTATCCGGAAGCGGTACGGATCAAAACCGGGCCAAGTGGTGTAGATATGGTAACCGCTCCAAACAAGAAAAGGCAGCAGAATTATCACGGGCAGCCAGTACGAGTGGTGTACCTTCCCCGCCTCAAGGACTGAAAACGAAGGATGTTTGGGGTCATGGTAAACGGTGACACGGACACCCTCTGGGTAAGGGGCGACTTTCCGTTCGGCTGCTGTTTTACTCATTTCTTCCCAATCGCAGCCGGGGATGTCAATGGAGCCATTTCGGTATACCTTATCTCCAACCCGGTATCGGTAACGAACATGAGGCCTATAACTTGGAGTATCTTCAGCATGAACCCTGGCAATCCAGCTTTCCTCGACCACCCCTTCCTTGGCCGGCCAATGGCCGCTTTCGGTCTGCCTTCTTATGGGATTAATAAGGCCGTAGATTGTGAATAGGAGGAGGAAGAAACAAAAACCTGCCCCACCGGTATTGGTGCCCCAAGCCATCGCCACCGGGGTGCCAAACAATACGACAGCGAGCAAGAAAAACAAGACGAGCCGGAAAAGGGGGCTCAGAAGTTGAAGGTGAAAGTTTTTTCTCTCCTTTGACGAATCTTCCTTCGCCAACTGCTGACGTACGCTGGGGCTGCCGGTGGCAGCTGGAGAAAGTGGTTTTGTCTCCTCCTGTGCCACGATCTCCGCTCTGCCATCTGTCAATATATTCAGCTGTCGGGCCACCTCCCCAGCCCTCTTAATATGAAGAAAACCTTTCTGTTCACACGGGTCATCTCCGATAATACGCACTCCCTGAACGATCTCCAAATTACCTATGGAAGGCGTTTTTTTTGCCAGGCGAATCTGGGTGATGGACTCAAGGGGCCAGGAACGGATGAGCGGTTTTCTGCGAGCCACTATTTCCACGGCCCGTCGGTTGGTAAGCAGGTATATGGTTTTTTTCTGTCTGCTATACAGCAGTAATGGCATACAACTCCCCGCCACGAGTCCGAAAAGTAAAAAAGTAGTCAGAGCCAGGATAAGGTCTAATCTCAGGAATTCGGCAGGAATACGGCTTAATATTATGCAGAAGATAATGGGTGCTACTAAGAGATAAACCATCACACCAGCAAGATGGGTGGTGAAAAAGTATAAAGAAAAGAAACGGAGTATTGGTTGATCCTGCCAGAGGATCTCTTCTCCCTGCTCCAGTTCCGCAGCAATCAGATCATCGAATCCGGCCGGCAACCTGTAGTATCCCAGCATAATGCCACCTCGAGCGCGAGAACCCTCCCAACACCTTTGCCTCACCTGCCTGGTGCAAAAAAAGCCGGGCCACCTTTTCCTAAAGCAGCCCGACTATCTTGGAAGAGAACCGTGACTTCCGTCCCTGTATTGCGGTAGGTTTGGCTTTAACTATTTTTCTTAATAAAAATTATATGTCAAAAATGAATCGAATGTCAAACTGGGAATCAAACGGGGACCAGACCCCGATTGTTTTTGATTAAATGGTATCATGTCCCCGGAATCTCCTGCGAGTGGCTGTACAGGCTGCCGGTGTCCATCCGGCCTTCCCTGGTTCCAATTGAGACCGGTGGTGATTTGTGGCCAACAGGCTGAACGGGCTGCACCTGCGTAATGTGGGGGTACGGCTCTTTGTCGATAACAAGAAAAAACAGGACGGTTTCGGCGAGTTGCTCCTCATGAAATACGGTCTTTCCGGACCGGTCACCTTAAGCTTAAGCAGTATGATCGTTGATGTGTTGCAGGCAGGGAAAAAGGTGACCCTGGTGCTGGATCTGCAACCAGCCCTGGATACACAAAAGTTAGATACCCGGTTGCTGCGTGATTTTACAAAGCGAAGAAATGAGCAAATGAGCTCTGTGCTGCGGGGTCTGATCCCAAAGGAGATGGTGCCGGTCTGCCTGGATGAAACCGATATCTCGCCGGATCGACTTGCTGGAGAAGTTCGGGCGGTAGAGCGTAAACGGTTGCGTCATTGGTTAAAAAATATTTCCTTTGAGGTCACCGGATACCGGGGGTTTAAGGAGGCCATTGTCACTGCGGGCGGGGTGGATTTGCGCCAGGTCAATCCCCGCACCATGGAATCATAACTCTGTCCGGGTCTCTACCTGGCCGGAGAACTGCTTGACCTGCAGGCTGACACGGGCGGTTACAACCTGCAGGCCGCTTTTTCCACCGGCTGGCTGGCAGGGCGATCTGCTGCAGAACGAGTTATGCAGGGGCCTTGTGAAAGAATAAGTACAAAATGAGGTGCGTGGCACCATGACGATGAACACAAAAAGGGGGATCTGGCAATAATTGACGATCACCCCCATACACTACGGTCTCAACCATATAATGTTAATCGTCTCCAGCTGCCTCTTTGACAAAAATATCTATAATTTTTTCAGGGATATCCATTGATCTCATTTCCTCAACCATTTGTAAAATATCCTGCTGTGTCATTAGAAGGCCTCACACTTAAGTTTATGTCAAAATCTTGTCAACCCTGTTTGGGTTATCAAAACCTGACCCACGTCGTTATTGCCCAATATTTCATGATGTAGCATGTCATTGCGTCAATGAGTACTTTGTTAATTGCAATAAGTGGGCCAAAATGAACGTTTTAGTAACCAGGATGCGAAATGGCTGAAAAAGATGCGGTCTGTCGGATTGCTGGACCGTTAAAAACACAATGTTTTTTTAACCAAGGTGCTGAAACAATATTATGTGTGAATTTCAGTAGTTCTTTCTTAACCAGACCGTTTTGATGATAAGGTGAAAACAAATCTGACACTTGCAGCAGCAATCACAGGCCTGCATAAACAGATAAATTGTTGGGACAGTAAGGAGCAAAGCTCAACTCTGTTGAGTCGAATTATTGAAACAACAGCTCAAAAATATCTCTTCTACTTCGATTATTGTCGCATATTACCTACAGAATGAAGGGCAAGTAACGGCAGTACCTGCATTATTATCCTTAAAGCATTGTTTTTTCGAGTGGTTATCTTTACCTGTCATACCTGTCGCCAAAAACTATACAGAGTTGTTTTGGACTCATGAATCCACTTCTCAGCTAGGTGTGCCGGGTGTAAAAAACCGGGCTTTGTCCTCAATTTCCTGCCCTCGAATTTCCACGGTGTCACAGGATCGAACTGGTTACAACATTACAATCTCATTACAAAAATCTGGTAAAAATCGTTTTTTCCTTTAGGAGATTTATATATTTTGACACAGGGCCTGTTATGGGTGATCCCTTTTCCTTTTTAACTTTTTGATTTTGGACTCTTATCATTGAAGCTTTTTCCTGATACTATCAGATCAAGTCTGAGTTATTCCGTTTATCCGTGTCTATTGCGCCATGACCTGTCGCATTATCCCCTAATCCGCTATTTCATGAACACTTTGCTTGCAATTATAGGCCATGACGAAATTACTAAATAAAATTGAATTTTTAAGAATCTCCATGCTGCACAAAGTGTTCATGAAATATGCGAATTAGTTGTGCCACTGACGAAGAAGAGTGGGGACAGCATTCTTCTTCGCCAGTAGCTTTTTTGTCATTTTAAAGTCAGAATCTTTTCTATTCTGTTCCAATCATTCTTCAAGTCCAAGTCCCTTGCGTTTTATTTTGATTCGCTTGTCAATGAGCTCAGCAGCTTTAAACGGATCAGGTTCTATGCAAAAGCAGGCACCAACCAGGTCATCAAGTCCTCCAAGAGCCAGATTGGTAACAATTGGAGAGCCTGTAATATTAGGTGGATGTCCGAGGTGGGTGTAGATGCCGGATGCAACGGCATAGGTTCCAATGGTGGCAGCTTTTTCAGAATACCATTCCGGTGACGAGGCGGCCAGCGGCAGGTCAGAGATGGATACACCTATTTCATTTGCCAATAATGCGGCCAGTTGAAGGATTCTAGCATTATCAACACAACTTCCCATGTGAATGACCGGCGGAATCCCAAGACTCCCGCAGATTTCTTTGAGCCCGGGTCCCGCTTGCTCAATGGCCTCAGGAACAAGAAGCCCGGCTTTGCCGGCAGCCGTTGTGACGCAACCGGTAACAATGACCAGGATATCTTTTTTAATGAGTTCACGGGTCAGATTCACGTTGCAGTAATCGTGTTTATATTTCGGGTTGTTACATCCCACTATTCCAACAGCGCCTCGAACTTTGCCGGCCTTTATTGCATCAATGAGTGGTGTCAGTGAACCACCGAGCGCATCAAGCAAGGCTTCGTTGGAAAATCCGGTCATAATATCCACAGGTTCGCCGGGAATTTCAACGCGATCCGGGTTGCGCATGCTGTAGCGTTCGATTGCCATTCGTACAACTTTACGCGCTTGCTCCATGCCGTTATGCATTTCAAATTTTACATGCTCAGCTCCTGTGAATCTGGCTTTATCCGCTGTAGTGATCATTTTGGTGTGATAGCAGTTGCCCACCTGCACCAGGCTTGGCATGATACATTGATAGTCGACCACGATAAGCTCAACCGCTCCAGTGATAATTGCCAGTTCTGTCATAAGGTGATTACCAGCCATGGGAATGCCCTTGCGCATCATCAGTTCGTTGCCTGTGCAACAGAGACCGGCAAGGTTGATTCCCGCGGCTCCCTTTTCCTTTGCCAGATCGATCAGTTCCTGTTCATTGACTGCTTCCAGAATTTTTTCAGAAACAATTGGATTGTGGCCATGAACCAGAATATTGATCTGATCCTTTTTTAAAACACCAAGGTTTACCTGGGCCTTGCGTGGGGATGGCGTTCCAAATAGAATGTCAGAGACTTCTGTGGCAATCATTGATCCTGCCCAGCCATCGCCAAGGCACATTCGTGCTCCCTGCAGCATGGTATTGGCGGCATCATTGTCACAGCCCATGTGGGTACGATGCATCATCTCGGTGATTTCACGATCTACACCGCGCGGCATGATGCCAAGTTTTTTCCAGCTTTCCCGTTGTTTTTCCGGTACCCGGCAGATAAAGCCTACCTCTTCCCGTTTACTGCCAAAACTTTCAAAAAACTCATCGGCCAAATCTTTTGCAACGTCCAGCAATTTACGTCCTTCAGTTGCAATGCCGAGTTCATCGGCTATGCGCAGCATCTTCTTTTCGTCTTTAATGTGATAATCCTGGGTCTTGCCATGGGCAACCGCATGAAATGCTTCGATGCAGTCAGGCCATGATCTGAGTGCCCTGCCGCACCGCCGGCTAGAAAACGTCCGAAGTTACGGGCAACAATGACATCAGCATCAGCACCGCATACGCCAAGAGGTGCTTTTTTACTGATCCGACAGGGTCCCATGGTGCAGATCCGGCAGCAGACGCCTGATTCTCCGAATTTACAGTGGGGAGTCTGTTGCTCCAATCTGTCCCAGGCTGTTTCGATTCCATCACGTTCTGCTTTGCGGAGCATCTGATGAGCATCTTCCCAGATGCTCATTTCTTCAACGTTTCTAGTCTCTTCTGTCATCTGATTTCTCCTCTTTGAACTGTTTGCTGATCCTGAATAGGACATAGTACCGTCCTATCTTATAGATATAGTGTATCAGAAAATGTGAGAGATTACTGTCAGCTGTCTGACAAAGGTAAATTTTTTGGGGTCTGACGGAAAAGGAGGTTCCAGGTCAGGTATGGGGGTAGTTTCTCAATAGGTCGATATTTGGAATGAGATATACGCTGCGATATTTTTTCTCAAGTACACCATCTTTCAACATAACACTAACAATTGTTGAGACTGTCTGTCGAGAAGATCCAATAATGGCAGCAAGTTGTGTTGTTGTCAAGTCAAGTATGATTGTGGTGCCACTTGCATCTTTGCTGCCATTGTGTTCAGCTTCATAGAGGAAAAAATCGGTCAAGCGCTGTTTGATGTCTTTGAAGACTAAACTGTCAATAATGGAAAATGTTTGGTTAAGGAGTTCGCCGAGAATGCGAATAATAGTTCTGGACAGGGCAGGATGTGTTGCCATGTAGGAGTGTAATTTGGATGTGGGCATCACCATAAGGGTCACGTCTTCCAGGGTTTCTACATGGGCACGGGTATGAGTGGCATAGATATCGCCGGGTTCCAGGATGGCAAGAGAGAAGTCCTTATCCTCAACCGCAAGGTAGAGCCTTAGGCGTCCTTTTTTAACAATAAAGACAAGGTCCCGCTCATGTCCTGGAGAATAGATAAGGTTGTTTTTTATGTGTTTTATATCGGTGAATTCTGCCCGAAAATCTCTGTTTTCCGGTTTGCCGAGTTCTATCAGCAAATTTATGGATGACAGCTTGGTTTTCATCTTTAGTTGAGTAGAGATTTTTATGATATGAAGATATTTTCACATCATATATGGTGAAATTATATATAAAAATGTATCGTACTATGGGAATGAAATCCATGGAAAAATTTTTATAGCTACGCCATATTTAAAAAAGAAGAGTCGGTGAGTATATCGGTTATTTGTATTGGTATGAATGAAAAATAGAGCAGGCTCGTTCTCTGCAGATAATATGCGAACTCATGTTGTTTAACAGGGATGCACGCATGGCACAGGAAAACAAATCGGAAAAACTCCCACCGAACCTACGTTATTTCTTCCAGATAGTGGTTGTTCTACTGGCCATCGGTTTGCTGATCAGTGCGGCCAGCATCCCCTTTGTCTATCAATCGACAACCATGTGGTATAAGTTCGGCTTTGCCCGCACCCTCCTTTACACGGGCAAGGTCGTCGGCATCCTGACCGCCACCCTCCTTTTCCTCCAGATCCTGCTCGTTGCCAACCTGAAGGTGCTGACCACAGTGTTCTCACAGGCACAACTCATCCGGCAACACAAAATAAACGGCGCCCTGATCGCCGGATTGGCGATAGCCCACCCCTTTTTGGTGATTGCCTCTGAAGGCTTTACCGTTCCAGCTCTGGAGATGAAGTCCTGGCCGGAATTCATCGGATCATTGTTATTGCTTTTCATCTGGCTCATCTTTACCACAAGTCAGTGGCGGAACTTTTTTCGACTCTCTTTTCAATCCTGGCGTCTTCTGCACCGGGTTACCGTGCCGATCGCTGTTTTCCTACTCGGACTGCACGTCCTTTTTGTCAGCGATTCCTTCCAGGCAGGAAGGCTACCCCGCAACGCAGTTTTTACTGCTCTTGGCCTCTTTCTCATCACATGGCTCAGGATCAGGCTCCTCCCATTATTCAAACGGTAAGATTGAATCATTGACTATGATGTAAAAAAAAATCTAATATTGCTTGGCAACGCCTTGTCATTAATGCTGCGCATACCTATTATTTGCAGTAGACGAGGGTTATTGGTGCCCCTTCACTCATACCTGAAAAATTCTGAGGATAAAAGAAACTTAACATGACACCTGGAGGAAACAAGAATGAAAAGGTTCACTCTCCCCATCCTGATCGCACTTTCATTTCTCTTCCTGGGTATGCTGCCGTTGCAGGCGGCCACCTATGAATTCGACAAAGCCCATTCAAGCTTTCGTTTCGGGGTACAACATATTTATTCAACGGTTTACGGTCAATTTGATGATTACTCCGGCAAAGTCGTCTTTGATCCAGCCAGGCCGACCGACGCTGTTTTTCACATTAGTATCGAGGTCAAAAGCATAAACACCGGTATCGGTAAAAGGGACAAACACCTGCGTTCAGCCGACTTCTTTGATGCCAATAAATACCCGCAGATCACCTTTGTCAGTTCTGCGGTTAAACATATTGAAGGCGCCAACTATGAAATAAACGGCACCCTCACCATGAAGGATGTCAGTAAAGATATTGTGCTGCCCCTTGTTTTCCATGGCAGTAAAGACCACCCCATGGATAAAGGCAAAATAGTGGCTGGATTTGACATCAACATGCCCCTGGACCGGCTGGCTTATCATGTCGGTGACGGCAAATTTTACAAGATGGGCATTGTGGGCAAGGATATTAATATTTTTGTCTCACTGGAAATGTTGACAAGTAAATAAACCGGAGACTGCTTTGCTAAAGCACCAGGAGCAGAACACCTAGCCCGCATTTCTCACAACCAATTAAATGGCAGGCTGTATGGTTGAGTGCTGATGGCAAGTGATAAGAATTTGTTTTCAGGCCGAAGCGCTGGGAGGGATAAAATCAGGGGTGAACCGCTGGTTATAAGCTCAATTTTAACCCGCTGTTGCCTTCGGCGACTAACTTGTCCGTCACAATCGTCTAGGTGATCATAAAAAAAACGGGGTCTGTCCCCAATTTCTACCCAATTTCTACAATTTCTACCCTTTTATAACTGTAACATGCAAAATCTAAATAATACGAGGTATGCAATGCACAAAGCGCTTATTCTGTTCTGCATGTTACTACTTGTCACCCCTGCTATTGCCAAGGACAAGAACAAGGATCATTCTCCAGGAAAATCTCAGCATGCTCAATCCCTTCCTCGGGAAAGTGACCAGTATCACCATACATCCATACAGGATATTATTGACAGCTATTACCGGGAGCAATTCCATGCAAAAAAATATAAGAAAAATGGAAAGAAGAAAAAGAATCTCCCCCCCGGATTGCAGAAAAAATTGGCTCGCGGCGGTGAACTTCCTCCCGGCTGGCAGAAAAAAGTAGCCAGGGGCGAGGTTCTTGACTGGCAACTCTACAGCCGCTCTGTGAAACTTCCCCAGGACCTGCTACGCAGGTTGCCTGCTATATCTCAGGGAACAGAATTGATGCGTCTGGAAGACAGAATTTTCAGGATACTAAACGATACCCGGGAGATTTTGGATATTTTCACCATTAACCACTGAGAAATTTTATAATCCCAGAGTTCAGGTGCCAGGTGATAGATAATTGTTTTTTAAATAATCCCTCCGGGAGGTAAGGCGATTTTGTTTAATTCAGCAATATGTACTCAATCTACGCACAACGTCACCTCCGGCGACCATTTTGGCTGGTATAAAACCGCAAATTTACTAAACCCGTTGGCTCGTTATGGTTATGCGTCGTCCTGCCAGTCCTAACTAATCGTATGCCTGTTCACACTCGATTTCCAGAGTCAAGAAACATCCTGACCGAGCGTTAGCCTACTACCACTTAAATATAATCTCAAGTCTGCCAAAACGGACCAGTGAACCACTCCGTGGTTGTTGACAGGATGACTATTTGCTACACAGATTCTGTACTAATCTTCAGATTCCGATTGCCCACAGCAACGAAACCTTACCTCATACAATCTCTACTTCTCCAAAATAAATCAGCGTAGCACTGAGTGGCAGTTAACTGCTTGTATGAAAATCTTACCTGCTCAGTAGAAAGTTATAGCTGGAGAGGTAGCAAAGAATTTATAGCTTCGATATGGGTAATCTATAAAGCGGAACGAACTAAAGGTGTGTACAGAGTTACAGCTTATTTCACTGTCCCAGAAGAAGAATCACGATCGAACCAGTCAGCATCATCGAGGCTCCAGCAAAACGAATCAATATCCGCTCTTCCCTGAACCATACCCTGCCGTAAAGAATACCGAT
>JAUWLT010000058.1 GCA_030613515.1 Desulfobulbaceae bacterium | reverse complement strand
TCATCAACCGACATTTCAGAGGTATTATTTTGTGCATCAACATGGGGTGCCCCAAAAAGCAACAGACACCCTATGAGGGTAATGAGTATGCCTGCCTGTCTGGTTTTTTGTTTTATTGCTTTCATAACTGTCTCCATTCTTATGTGTTCGTGTAATTAATCAGATAAACTTTTCTTATCATAATTATTAATATTAATAATCATGAATACCACAATGTGCCATAACAAAAGCCCTTTAAACACAAAAAACAGCTGTTAGGACCTCAAGGAGAAGCAAGGCAACGACCTGATATTGGGCGATACGAAGGCTTCCGACCTGCAGCAGGCAGTGAGCTGACACTTTCTTCCTGAAATATCGGATACTGATAACTTGAAAAGTTTATGGTAGGCAAACTCGGAGAATGACGATTCTTAAAATCCGGTTACAGCAGACCTAGTGGAACATCCTGAAGATTATCGCAGGAGCAGTGTCCGTGCATACCTTAAAGGGAAAGGTGACGTACTGGTTAAGGTTGCTCCTTTGCTGGACATGGTTGCCGATTGGAGCCGCATTCTGAAAACTATATAGCAACTATATCTGCTTGTCCCTGTAACATTTTTCCCCAGCATGTTTCACTTTGACATTCCCCTAAGCTTTTTTGATTCCCAATCGACTGGTTTAATAAAGTATTGTATACTATAAATAGGTGCTGGATAAGGTGGATCCTTTTATTTTATAAAATGTAATTGAATGGTTTGGAATTTCATACTTTATCTTCTTTACGGTTTGGCCTTCTTTACCCTGGGAGTGGCAATCCTTTCAAGGGATATTCGGTTCAGCGAACTTGGAATTGCCAAAATCCTCTGGTTACTAGCGGGATTCGGCATCATCCATGGGTTTCACGAATGGTTTGAATTGCTGCAAGAATATAATCCTGAAATTAAGACCCCTGTTTTCTTTCAATTCCGCCTGGCCGTGGTCAGCATCTCTTTCCTGTTTCTGCTCTACTTCGGGCTATTTCTAAACATCATCACCCTTTACAGTGATCAGGCCTTAAAGGCCACACCACGTATCGTCAAGGCGCTGATCGGCGTATCTGCGCTGTCTCTGCTCCTTTTTGCAGCATATCTTGATCTTGGTAGTGGCAAAGATATCAACACTCGCCTCCTCGTTGCATTTCCGGGAGGATTGCTCTCAGGAATCGGTCTGGTAATGTATTCAAGGACCGTGCGGGCTTTTTCTCAAAATGTAGCGACCAATTTCATCCTGGCCGGCAGTTTCATGATCTGCTATGCCCTTTTAACCGGAGTGATTCCTTCGAATGTAATCGTACCTGTCCTGGGAGTTAAGATTATTTTTTTCCGAGGCCTGAGCGCCTTTCTTATCATGTTTTTCACCATCAGGGCTCTTTCAGTTTTCAGTCTTGAACAGCGTGAATTGATCAATGAACAGTTGCTGCGTTTTTCTCAGTCTGAAAAACTAACGTCCATGGGAATTCTGGCTGCCGGTATCGCCCATGAGATCAACAACCCCTTGACCAATGTTTCGCTCAATGTGGAAATGCTCAAGGACCTGGT
Organism: Desulfobulbaceae bacterium; assembly: GCA_030613515.1. Lineage (GTDB taxonomy): Bacteria > Desulfobacterota > Desulfobulbia > Desulfobulbales > Desulfobulbaceae > Desulfobulbus_C. The sequence goes on along the minus strand of JAUWLT010000058.1, from coordinate 11,587 downwards.
GGACAGTGATGAAAAGGTGAACAGGAAACTGATGGCTATTGAGCGCAATGTTACCCGTGCCTCAAAGATTACCAAAGAACTGTTACATTTCTCCCGGGATGGGGACTCAGCGTTAGAGCCCACAGATATCAACCAAATTATTATAAGTACGAAAAATTTACTGAAAAACCAGAAGCTCGGTTCGATAATCAAGCTGAAGCTGAACAATGTTCCTGAAATTATGGGAATATTCTGGAAACTCGAAGAAGTATTTATCAACCTGCTGCTGAACAGTGTTGATGCCTGTAATGAAAAGGACAGTATAGAGGTCGAAACTTTACTGGATAAAGACCATGTTTTGGTGGTGATAACGGATACTGGTCATGGTATTGTTGAAAAGGATATTTTCAAGGTGTTCGACCCTTTTTTTACTACCAAGGAAATAGGTAAAGGCACGGGTCTTGGTTTGTCTGTGTCATATAATATCATTAAACAGCATGGAGGGGAAATTTCCCTTATGAGTAGCGAGCAAGGTGGAACTGTTGTGACTGTGTCTTTTCCGGTGATAAGCGATGACTATTGAAAAAATCATGGTCATTGATGATGACCGTGACTTGCGTGAGAGTATTGTCGAGATCCTTGAAGACAACGATTTTTCTGTGATCGGCTGTGAAACTGCGGAAAAGGCCTTGCAGAAAATCAAGTTGGTAGCTCCTCAGTTGATCATTGTAGACAACATGATGCCTGGTATGGGAGGCATGGCCTTCCTGCCACTTGTAAAGAATGACTATCCAAACATTAAGATCATCATGATAACAGCCTTTTCAACCGTTGATAACGCAGTTTCCGCCATGAAAAGTGGAGCTGATGATTACCTTGCGAAACCATTCAAACGGGATGATCTTCTTGTCGCTGTACGACGTAATCTGGAGGCATTGAAATTCGAACAGCAACTGTCCGAATCCGGTATGGATGAAACCCTTGCCTGCCTTTCAAACCAGATCAGGAGACAAATTCTGGCTACCTTATCCCGGAAAAAGGAAATGCGTTTTATGGATATTACCCGGCATCTCGGAGTCAGTGATCACACCAAAGTGAATTTTCACCTGAAAAGCCTGAAAGCCAACAACCTGATCTCCCAAGACAGAAAAAAAACTTATCGCCTGACACCGCATGGTGTAAAAATGGTCGATTACCTGCATTTGCTTTCCCAACGATTATCTTCATAAATACAGACAAATACAATCATCTTGTGAAATAGACTTCACAGAAATCCGCTTTGTGTGAGGAACCTTTATCTGGAAGCATTCCACTATTGTCGTACATTGTGATCATAGCAATCGTATCAGGTTGCATCACAATTAAATCAGAAAAATGGAGGAATGCGTATGAAAACATTGGGAATTCTTACAATGGCAGGTGTTTTACTCTTTGGTACCTCAGCTTATAGTGCGGACCAAACGCTCATCAGCACAAAGACCGGGTCACCGATCATTTTGGACGGTATGGCTGATAAAGCCTGGGATGCTGCCAAAGCAATTACCGTGACTGTTGATGACACTCCCTATGAACCCAGCAATGGCTATAAGGGGATGAGCAAAACCGATGTGAACATCAAATCGCTCTATGATGACAAGAATGTTTATTTCCTGATTACCTACAAAGATCCTACCAAGAGTCTTGAGCGTTTTCCGTGGGTCAAACAGGCCGATGGCTCTTGGAAGAAGTTGTCCAATAAGGACAGCACCGGCCATGATAACACCTATTATGAAGACAAGTTCGCCATGTTCTGGGACATCACCACCAAAGGATTTAAGGAGAATGGGTGTATGATCGCTTGCCACATGGATGAGCCTGGGGACAAATCAGCAGGTCGGAAATATACAGAATCCGCCGGTGAAACCATTGATATGTGGCATGCCAAATATGTTCGCTCGATGCCCATGGGTATGTTTGATGACCAGTATGTCAACGACAACACCGATCCAAAGAAAAATAAGAATTGGGGCCGTAGCGGTGATACCGGCAAGGGCGGCTACAAGAATAATGACAATGCAGACAAATCAGCTCCGGCATTCATGAACAAGAATGGTACGGGAGATGAAAAATATTATGTCGTTCCAGATAAGAAAGTTCCTTTTGTTGATACTTTCAAGGAAGGCGATGTCGTCCCCGGTATCACCATCGCACCGATGCAGGGTGGCCGTGCCGATATCCTCGCTCGCAATCGTTATGAGAATGGTATGTGGACCCTTGAAGTCATGCGATCCTTGAAAACCGAAGGTAAAGATGTCGAAACTCAAGATGTACAGTTCACTGATATGAGCAAGAGCTACCCCTTTGGCGTAGCTGTTTTCGATAATTCACAGATTAACCATCTCTTTCATGTAGATACGCTTGAGATGATGTTCAAGTAGGAAGATGCTTTGATCTTTTTGCTGTAATCATCCCATATTTTAAATCCAGACAGGCAGGATCATCGAACAGTCCATGATCCTGCCTGTTTTTTGTTCAATTTACTTACCGCTTGTTTTGACAACTATTGGTTACTCAGGTGCTTAGCGCATCTGCATCCACCTCGACGTGTGAAATATATGGGCTAAAATAATCACCCTCCGTCGATAGCAAACAGACTGATTTCCCCTTTGACGAAAACACGCCGGTAACAGTTCCTCTTGGACCAACCCCTCCCTCTTATCGGCTACTCTGCCATATACCACATCACTATCAAACTCCGATATGCCGGCCCGGTAACAAATTCAGCGTGATACTGTTGTCATTCAGGTGTTGTTTATGATAGATTATTTTATAGGGAATGCCTTGAATAATTAGATTTTTCATTTGTGGTCAGGTAAACGCAAGACCCCGAGCCACCGAGAATTTTTCCTTTTTAACACCGGTGACTAAATGTTTTCATCGGCAAGCGGAATGCGATAGCGACTCCGAGAAAACCGCGAAAAAAATTCAGTCCTCTAAGCCTGGTGGAAAAAAGCTGTCTCCCGCACTTATGCCTATTTGTTCTTTATTAAAACAACCTTTGTAACTTAGAGATAATTTTGGAAAAAACATCAAGGAGAGTTTTTATTGAACAGGTCCGGCTGCTGTATGTAAATTCAATGATACCGATCTTGGTTTCCGTGGTGGTCGGCGCCGTGCTCTGTTGGTCGCAGCGTATCGTCGTCAATAAAACGGTTCTCATTGTCTGGTTCACTTTATTTTTCACCATTTCTGTTGTCAGGATTTCCCTGCTATTCCTTTTTAGAAAACATAGTACATCAGAGTACAATGACACGAAGTACTGGCACAACCGTTTCCTGATCGGCACTTATTCTGTGGCTATCTTATGGGGATCGGCGTCCTTTTTGTTGTTTCCCGATAGTCAACCGAACCAAATGGTACTTTTCCTGATTATCATAGGCATGGCCGGAGGTGCTATTTCTTCGCTATGCCCCAGTCTACCAGCTGTGTCAGGTTTTTTATCTCTGATGCTTATCCCTTTTATGTTCAAAATGATGATACTGAGCAGTGATAACTCACTGCTCCTCGGCTTGTTGTTACTGCTTTTTTGGGTGGTCACCCTTAACGGAGCCTTTAAAATCAATACCAGCATTCGCGACAATATCAAGTTGCGCCTACAGAGTATTGAGCGTGAAAAAATTTTCAAGGCTAATGAAGAGCGTTACCGTCATATTTTCAGCAACGCTCCACTTGGAATATTTCAGTATGATAAAGATAGCGTCATCGTCGACTGCAATGATGCCTTTGTCAATATCATTGGTTCTTCGTGGGAAATGCTTGTTGGCTTAGATATGCTTGCAAGGTTAAAAGAACGGGGAATGCTGAGTGCCATCAAAGACTCGCTAACGACCGGTAACGGATATTTTGAAGGTGAATACAGCTCTGTCACCAGCAAAAAAACCTCTTCTGTCCGGGTCTTTCTCAAAGCCATTAAATCCTCAGATCAAACCATTATTGGTGGTGTCGGTATTGTAGAAGATTTAACCGAAAAAAAACTTTCAGAGCAACAAATACAATACCATACCACCTATGATTCCTTGACGGGACTGCCAAATCGTCGCCTGCTGCTCGACCATCTCACTAATGAGATGTCACGTGCCAGCAGAAAGGGTCATTATGGGGCTTTATTATATATTGATCTAGATAATTTTAAGACGATTAATGATTCACTGGGTCATTCGGTGGGTGACGAACTGCTGAAACTAGTGTCAGATCGCATTACCGATAATATCAGGCAGGAAGATAGCGCCGCCAGGATGGGAGGAGATGAGTTTACCATCATTCTCACCGAGTTAGATGATATCATTGAGCTTGCTGCTGGTAAGGCGAGGGAGATCGCAGAGGAAATCAGCTACTGTATTTCCTGCCCCTGTAAGATAGAGAGGCAGGAAGTGTATATTACTCCCAGTATCGGAGTGTCTCTTTTTCCAAAACCGGGAATACGAAGTGATGATATTCTAAAACAGGCTGATACAGCAATGTACAGAGCCAAGGCTGCTGGTCGCAATAAAATCAAGTTTTTTCTGCCCAGTATGCAGGATGCGGCTGATGAACGGCTTCGTCTTTACATAGATATCCGAAAAGCGCTGAACAAGGATGAACTTGCTATTCATTTTCAACCGCAGGTAGACATATCCGGAGGAATAGTCGGAGCCGAAGCGCTACTGCGCTGGCATCATCCGAAAAGAGGTTTGATCCTTCCCGGCGCTTTTCTGTCGATAGCAGAGGAAACAGGAATTATGTGGGATATTGGTCGATGGGTATTACGATCGGCCTGTCAGCATATTAAAATATGGATAGATGCTGGTCTACTTGGAGATTTTCATACTATTTCCATCAATATCAGCAGCATAGAATTTGCTGCACCTGATTTCGTCAATACGGTAATCAGCATTCTTGAAGAAACCGGAGCTAGACCAGAACATCTGGGAATCGAACTCACTGAAAGCAGTTTTATTTCCCCAGGTGGAGATATTGTTAATAAAATAAAGATATTGCAGGAACTAGGGGTCAAGTTTTCCGTGGATGATTTTGGTACCGGCTATTCATCACTGAGTTATTTAAAGAGTCTGCCGCTGAATACGCTTAAGATCGATCGTTCTTTTGTCAATGATATCAAGGATGCCAGTCACGATGTTGTGCTGGTTGACACCATAATCATGATGGCCCATAATCTGGGGCTGGAGATTATTGCCGAAGGCGTGGAAACTGAACAGGAACTCCTCTACCTCAACACAAGAGGCTGTACAATTTATCAAGGATATTATTTCAGTAAGCCTGTTACCGTCGCAACTTTCACCAAAATGCTCGAAGCAGGAAACAGTAAACTTGCTGGCACATGACTTTTCTGAATCTTACTCATCAGATATTTTATAGTTGAAATGACGGCCTTCGAATCGTCCGCACGGAAAAGCTGTCAGAAATTCGAAGGCCGTGTTTGTGCTACACTTATAGTCGGCCAGTCTCCATTGGCGAGTCTAAGATTTCGTCAACCTCTTCCTGACTCAAATACTGAGCTTCATAGACATAGTCTTCGTCAAAGAGCACGAGTTGTCCTACAAATGACCTGAGATGATTACGAGAGCCTTTGCTCAAGTTCTCGTAGACGCTGGTAACGTCTTCAAAACTTGCAGCGTGTTCAATCATCTCATAGATGTCGAAGATATCCAGATCTTCAATTGTGGCTCCGACATGCAAGGCAGCTTCCATCGATTCCGTGCCGACAGCAGTGAGCTGTGTGTAGAGATCTTGCAAGTAAGGGTCATCAAAAACGCCCTGAATATTCTGGAAGTGCAGTGATATACTGCTACATTGTGCCATAAGAAAATGCTTTATATTTCAGATCACTTGATCGCTTATTTACCTATTTTTTTCAAAAAAAATCGATATACCGCCTTGCTTTTTTCCCCCTTTTTGTGATTTCATTTATGTAAGCAGATACGTATCAGTACCTTCTGCCCTGTCAACAATGGTACATAAAAGAATAATGGTGGAGGAGACCATGGGAAAAAAATGGAGTATTCGTGCAAAATTTATCCTAGTTTTTTTAATGACACTGCTGCTACTGGCAGGATCCTTTGTGGCAAGCCTGAATACGTTGCGCACCCAGGTTTCACGAAATGAAGCTGCTGCCGTAGCCGACCAGGTGATATCGTTTCGAGCCTGGGTTGCCAGAGCCGGCATGGTTTGGGTTAACAAGCTGTCTCCTGATTTCCCTGATTTTCTCGCCAAGCGTGATGATGGTTCCGGAAGAGAGTACTATGGAAAGAATCCGGCCCTGGCTACGAGAGAACTTTCCTTGATTGCAAACAATGCTGCAAGCCGTGCAACGTTCAGAGTAACCAGTGATGAATACCGGCAGGCGGATAATGCACCGGATGATTTTGAAACCAGAGCCATCAAAGCCTTTAAGCAAAATAAGGATCTGAAATTCACAGAAGGATTTGAGGGGCAGAATTATAGATACGCCCGCCCGATCCTGGTAAAAAAAGGCTGCTTGAAATGTCATGGTGATCCAAAGGTTGCTCCAAAGGAGGTCATAGAAAAATATGGCGACCAGAAGGCCTTTGGTTACAAGGTTGGTCAGGTCCGCGGTATTGTCAGTGTCAACCTTCCGGCATTAGGGTTTCAGGAAGTGCTCCAGTCATTAATCAATCCGTTTTCCATCGGATTTATTGTGCTCGCCTTTATCCTCAATGTCTTTTTCATCTATCGTTTTGTTATCCGGCGGTTGGTCAACCTGACCAGTGATGCAGAGGCAATTGCAGAAGGCAAGCTTGAAACCGAACTTGAATACACTAATCCAATGAAGTCAAATGATGAGTTGGATCACCTTTATCATGCAGTAAACCTGCTCAAAAGAAGTATGGTTATCACCTTTAAGAAACTCAAAGGGCAGAAATAGCAAAGCAAAAAAAGTGATAAAAAGTTTGCTTTCAGGCCGAAGTGCTGGGAGGAAAAAAATCAAGGTGAACCGTTGGTTATAGGATCAATTTTTACCCGCTTTCGCCTTTGGCGACTAACTTGTCCTTCAAAATTGCACTGCGAAGTGTAAAAAAAGCGGACAGCCTGGCAAAGGGCTGTCCGCTTTTTTGACTATATCTCCTGTTAACCTGATATAATATTGACTGTCGAGTGTTGGATAAAGAATTTCGAATCGTCAGCATGGAAGGGCTGTCAGAGATTCGAAGGCCGTGTTTGTGCTGCTTACAGGCTGCCGGTCTTCATTGGCGAATCAATAATTTCGTCAACTTCTTCCTGACTCAGGTACTGTGCTTTGTAAACATAGTCTTCGTCAAAGAGCGCAAATTGTCCTACAAATGACCTGAAGTCATTACGAGAGCCTTTGCTCAAGTTCTCGTAGACGCTGGTAACGTCTTCAATACTTGTAGCGTGCTCAATCATCTCATAGATGTCGAGAATATCCAGATCTTCTTTTGTAGCACCGACATGCAAGGCATCTTCCATCGACTCCGAGCCGGCAGCAAAGGCACCGGCTGCGAGGGCTATGGTAATGGTGATTCCTCTTGGGCTTCAGACGGCTCCGGTAGTGGTGGTGGTCATTAACCACCTGATTTTACAGCATTGGGGACACCCTATTAAATATTAATAAGGGTAAGAGAGCAGTGAAAGCGATAAAAACAGTATTTTATGTGTTCGTAGCCGGTGGGCTCGGAGGCCTTACAAACAGTATTATGGTGTGGTCGTTGGGCGCATTGGGGGTTACGCCGGCGTTGGGTTTTGGCATGGCCCCGGAACTGAGTGTTGAATGGTTGCTCAGGCGTGTTTTCGCCAGCGCATTATGGGGGATCATCTTCTTGATCCCTGTTTATGAAAACGCCCCTATTAAAAAAGGAGCCGTTCTCAGCATACTGCCATGGCTATCAAGCGCCCTTATCGTTTTTCCCATACGAATGGACGTCGGGTTTTTCGGATTGGGGTTCGGTATCGGTACGCCTATATGGACTCTTTTTTTCGCAGCCATATGGGGGATGACGGGAACGCTGTTTTTATCCAAGTTTGTTTCAAGGCCTGAGTAAACCACTTCGTGGCGCAACGAGACGTATTCAAGAAAGGCACAACAGCACCGTAACTCATCGTGGAAAAAGTGCTTACAAAAAAATTATTGCAAAAAAATAATGGCGCTGCCGGAACGACAGCGCCTGTTAGTGGAACTTTACTATCTACGCGTTGATACAGTCACCCGTTCCCGGACCGTATCCAGTACCATCTTGAGGGCCGTCACCATCATTACCGGTCCCATCACCAGGGCCATAACCGTTGCCGCCTTGCTCCCCATCATTGCCGGTACCATCACAATCACCGGTACCGGTTCCATCTCCAGGTCCATTTCCGCCGTTACCATTACCACCATTGCCATTGCCACCCTGAGCCAGCAGCATACTGTTATCCAATGTGAAAACGGCTGAGTTCAGACAATCGCCTGTTCCCGGGCCGTTACCGGTTCCGTCCTGCGGTCCGTCACCAGTACCGGTTCCATCCCCTGGTCCATAACCATTACCGGCCATAACCGGGACAGCCAACATCAAAACTGCAGTTGCCATAACAAGTGTTTTTACGATTTTCGCTGTGAGTTGCATCTGTAATCTCCTGTGTTTATTTTCCCAAGGGCTTATGGCAGGCAGGCCTTTCTGCTCGCCTTATTTCATACCCATTGAGTGAACTTAACTGGACAACGCTTGAGAGAAAAAGAGGTTACAGATTTATTTATTTTTTTCTGTTAAATGCATTTTCCTGTAAAATAACGTAACTTTCTTCGCTGAAAAACGTTATGAGAGCAAGGTGAATACTTTCCGGAAGTTCTACACAGAAAACAAAGAACGGCTCTTTGGCTACTTACTGCGAAAAACAGGCAACTACCATCTGGCTGCCGACATCATGCAGGAGAGCTTTACCCGTTATCTTGAACGATATAAAGACAGAGAACGAAGTCCAGCTCTGCTCTTTACCATCAGCAGGAATTTGCTTTATGACCATGCGCGTAAAAATCGTTATGATACGTCGTACGATGAGGAGCAGCATGGATTGGATATTGACCAGGAAAATGCATACCAGATCAAAGAGGAGTACAAACGGGTTCTGATTGCTATGCAGCAGTTGGATGAGGAGGAGCAGGATATCCTGGCACTTGCGGTGAGCAGTGATTTATCGTACCGGGAAATTGCAGACATGACGGGCAACAGTGAGGCAAACATCAAGGTAAAAATTCACCGTTCGCGTGTTAAACTGAAAAAAATTCTCCAGCAGGAGAGACTATGAAAGATTACTTGATCAGTATGTTCGTGGATAACGAACTTAATCTTGACGAAAAGATTGAATTTGTTGAAACAGTACACAGTAATAAGCCATTTAAGGATGAAACTGTCGATCTTCTTGACCAGGAAAAACTGTTGCAAACCGACATGGTTACCGCCATGCCGGAGGTCAGGATGCCGGTCATTCGTACGGAAAAAACCGGGTTATTCCGGCTCTGGTTTGCACCACTGGCCGGATTTGCTACTGCCATGGTGCTGGTGGCTGCAGTTTTTTTGTTGCGTCCTGCCCCGATGATCAGTCCGGATGAGTTGCAGCATCGCTTTGTCATTTACCACCCGGATGTCAGTAAGGCTGAAATAGTCGGCGACTTTACCAGCTGGTCTCCGGTACCCCTGGAAAAGATCGGGAATAGTGGCTATTGGTCCGTCACTCTCAATCTTCCGGCAGGAGAGCACCGTTACAGTTACCTTGTTGACAATAACCGGCAGATAGCAGATCCAACCGTGCTGACTCATGAACAGGACGATTTTGGTGGAAAAAATTCCATTATCAACGTTACTGCAGCAATATGATGAAATTATTAATGTTGATCGTGCTGCTCCCGGCAGTGTTGTCTGGTTGTGCATCCAGACATTATGTTGAACAAAAAACAGACTCGCTGGTTTTTTCGCTACGGTTACCGGAAGCGACCCGTGTCCAGTTTTCTTCGTCAACTGATAATTTTGTTCTTCATGATACTGTCAAAAACAGGTCCGGAATCTGGCAACTGACGGTGCCGCTTGGTTTAGAACTAAAGTATTTTTATATAGTCGACGGATCCATGTATCTGCCCGAGTGCCGATTCAAAGAAACCGATGATTTCGGAGCAGAAAACTGTCTTTATCAACCGTGAACTGTAACCTTTTAATAGACTAGGAGTTATGTAAGGTAGACAGGCAATGCAAACGGCACAGGTGATTAGCATGAAAAAATTATCTCTCATATTTTGTTTAATTCTCTTTTTTTCCTCAGTAGCCTTTGCTGCTGATACTGATTCAACACTGACCCGAACTATGGACACTGCCGGGTTCAGTGCAGAACAGGTTCGCCAGGTACAGAGCATGGTCAAAACTGCTCAGCAACAAGGATTACCCGCTGACGCGATGAGCAGCAAAGTCTATGAAGGTATTGCAAAACATGTTGATCCTGACAGGATTGTCCAGGCCCTTGAGCGGGTGACTTCCCGATACGAGTATGGCTATACCCTGGCCCGGAAATTGACAAAAAGGGAAAAGCAAGTGGTTAAGCTTGGTAATACCGTGACTGCAGGAATTGTGGCTGGCTTGACCCGTCAGGATGCCGAAAAGCTTGTCAACAGCCTGCAGTTAAGATCCAGGCAGATGAATCACAATGAGTTATGCTTGCTGGCAAAAGAAACAATGCTCACTGCCAGGGATTTGTCCCGCCAGGGTGTTTCCTCTGCAACAACAGCAGAGGTCGTTGGCAAAGCAGTACAAAAGGGTTTTGCCGCCAGTGAAATGCGCACCATGCGTAGTACATTGAGCAGGCAGGAAGCACATGGAAATCGTGAATCCCTTGCCAGGGACTATGGCACTGCCATTGATCATGGGGTACAGGCTCACGATCTGGAAGGTCACGGTACTGGAGGCAGAGAATCTGGTGGCACACACGGTTCCGAAGATGGGGCAGGATCTGGTGCCGGCAAAGAAGGAACCGGCAGTGATGACTCCGGCCATGGTGATTCCTCTGGAGGTTCAGACGGCTCGGGTAGTTCCGGAGACAGTGAAGGTGGAGGTCACTCTGGTGATTCCGGCGGCTCAGGAGATTCTGATGGCAGCGAAGGAGGTCATTCCGGTGATTCCGGCGGCTCAGGCGGTTCCGGTGGTGACTCAGGCGGTTCGGGTAATGGTGGTCATCATTAAATAGCCGGTTTGACGGGTTTTGGGACACCCTATGAAATGTATTTACTTTCAAAAAAATGAAGCAATAAAGCATTTGCAGTTTACTCAAGAGATGAAAACAGGTGGCTGAATGCTCCAGCTTGCTACACGTTGTAGCTCTTGTTTGTAATTTTTGCGGGTCTATCCGGATCTCCCAACGGCGTAATGGTCGATCTGGCACCCAAGGGAGCTGAGATTTTCTTGGAGCGAGAATGGGCCAAAGTGTAGCTCGTCGGAGCGGAAAGAAAATCTCAGCGGTTTATATGCTCAAAGCTTGACAAAAAGATATGCCCATAGGTTCAATTCAAGTAGGCCACCACGCTCACTTGAAAACAGGAGGAACCTATGAGCATATTGAACTTTATCCAAAAATT
>JAUWLT010000069.1 GCA_030613515.1 Desulfobulbaceae bacterium | reverse complement strand
CCTGCAGCAACTTAGCCATGTCCTTGGCAAAATAGGTCAAAATAATATCAGCTCCAGCTCGTTTGATGGAGAGCAGGGTTTCAGCCATGACCCGGTCGCCGTCGATCCAGCCCTTTTCTGCTGCAGCTTTGATCATGGCGTATTCGCCGCTGACATGGTAGGCGGCTATGGGCAGGTCGAATTCATCGCGCAGCCGGCTGACAATATCCAGGTAGGCAACAGCGGGTTTGACCATCAGGATGTCTGCACCTTCATCTACATCAAGGGTGGCCTCGCGCAGCGCCTCGCGTGCATTGGCCGGATCCATCTGGTAGCTGCGCCGGTCACCGAACTGGGGCGCACAGTCGGCGGCATCCCGGAAGGGGCCGTAAAAGGCGGAAGCATATTTGACTGCATAGGACATGATCGGCACCATATGAAAGTCGTTTTCATCCAGTGTGCTGCGGATCTCACTCACCCGGCCGTCCATCATGTCCGAGGGCGCAACCATATCGGCGCCGGCCTTTGCATGAGACAGGGCCGTGCGGGCCAGCAGTTCCAGTGTGGTATCGTTGTCCACTTCATGGCCCTTCAAACAGCCGCAATGTCCGTGGTCTGTGTATTCACAGAGGCAGACATCGGTGATGACTGTCATCTCAGGAGTAGAGCTTTTCAGCTCCCGGATGGCCTGCTGAACAATACCGTTTTGAGCATGGGCGCCTGAACCCATGGCATCTTTTTTTTCAGGCAGGCCGAACAGTATCACCGAGCGGACACCTACCTCAAGGCAGGCTTGGGCCTCTTTTTTGAGTTGGTCAACCGATATCCGGAACACTCCGGGCATGGAGGAAACCTCCTCCCGCTTGCCCTTGCCGGGCATAATAAAGAGCGGGTACACCATTTGATCAGGGGTAAGTCGGGTCTCGCGGATCATGGCGCGAAATGTTTCACTTTGCCGCATCCGGCGGGGACGGTATTCTGGAAAGACCATAATAATTTCCTTTGCATGGGTAATAGGTAGAAGGTAGCAGGTAAAAGGTTTAAGTCAGACGGCAGAGCCGTATTAAATAAAGATCGCAGGTAGCTGACTCGCATCGGATTTCTTTCCTTCTACCTTCTACCTATTACCTCCCACCTAATTAAGCACAATCCCCAGTGCCTTAACTTTTTTATGAAGGTGGCTTCGTTCCATGCCGACTTTTTCAGCGGTCTGAGAAACATTGCCCTTGTTTTCCTCAAGCTTGGTTTTGAGATAATCGTGTTCAAACTGCTTGCGTGCCTCTTTAAAACCAAGAAGGCTGTAACGAGGTTCTGCATTAGTGGAAACGGGCGGGGGAGCTCCGGGGCAGAGAAAGATGGAAACATCTGCTGCGGTAATGAGTTGACCCGGGGTCATGATGACCAGCCGTTCCACCATGTTTCGTAATTCCCGCACGTTACCCGGCCAGCGATGGCGCATGAGCGTGGCCAGTGCGTCATCTGCAAACTGTTTTTCGCCAAGCCCCTTGCCGCGGAACTGGTTGAGGAAGTTATCAACCAGGGGTGGGATATCTTCCAACCGGTCCTGCAGGCTGGGCACATGGATGGGAACCACGTTTAAGCGGTAAAAGAGGTCTTCGCGAAAGTTATTGTTTTCAATTTCCTGCTCCAGGTCTTTGTTGGTGGCAGCCAGGATGCGTACATTCACCTGAATGGTCCTGCTGCCTCCCACTCGTTCAAATTTCTGTTCCTGCAGGATGCGCAGCACTTTGGCCTGGCTTTTCAGGCTCATGTCGCCAATTTCGTCTAAAAAGAGGGTGGAGCCGTCAGCCTGATCAAATTTTCCCTGTTTTGCTTTGTCCGCCCCGGTAAAGGCTCCTTTTTCATGGCCAAAGAGCTCGGATTCAATCAGCTCTTCGGGAATTGCGGCACAGTTTACCTCCACTATGGGACAATCGGCACGCATTGATTTTCGGTGAATAGTCTGGGCAACAAGTTCTTTGCCGGTGCCGTGACCGCCCAGGATAAGTACCGAGGCATCAGTAGGTGCTACCCGCTCTATCTGCAATCGCAGGTGGTTGACTGCGGGAGAATCACCAGTGATCTCCGGTCCGGCCGGTGAGGATTCCCGCAGGATTCTGTTCTCCCGCTCAAGGCGGGCAACATGCAGTCCCTTGTTGATAGCCAGCACAACCTTATCATAGGACAGCGGCTTCTCGATAAAATCAAAGGCTCCGATCCTGGTGGCCTGGACTGCTGTCTCAATGGTGCCGTGGCCGGAGATCATGATGACCGGCAAGTCGCTTCCGTTCTGCTTGATTTTTTTCAGGGCTTCAAGACCGTCCATGCCCGGCATCCAGATGTCGAGAAGGATCAGATGAACTTCCTCTTGTTTCAGAATTTCAAAGCCCTCTTCAGCAGTGGCAGCTGTAAGTGGATGAAAACCCTCATCGGCCAGGATTCCGGACAGGGAATCGCGGATGGAGTCTTCATCATCAATTATCAGGATCGTAGCTGACATGGGGAGGGGCTGGTTTCAGGTTTTGTCGAAAAGCTTGGGAGCAAAGGGAAAATATTCAGGACTGCCGCTAAGTTTTTTCTCCTCTTCCCTTTTCCCTCTTCCTCTTTTTTTATCATATCAGCTATCAAAGGGCAGCTCAACTGTAAACACGGTACCCGAAGGCGAGTTGTCCCGCACGCGGATGGCACCGTTATGTTCAGTAATAATGGTGTGGGCAATGGCAAGGCCGAGACCGGTTCCGGATTTACGGGTGGAAAAATAGGGCTCAAACAGTCGCAGCTTAACTTGTTCCGTCATGCCCGGGCCATCATCTTTGACCGTTAAACTGACTGTCTGTTCCTGTTTGTCCAGGCTGATCTCTGTGCTGATGGTGCCGCCGCCGGAAAGGACGGTAACTGCATTATCAAGCAGGTTGATCAGGACCCGTTTGATTTGAACCGGATCAAAGAAAAAGGGTGGGATATCATCATAGTCAAGGGAAAAGGTGATATGTTTGTGACCTTCGCGGTACAGCACCAGGGTGTCGGTGGTTATGTCAATGATATTTGCCTGCTTCTTCTTGATCCGCGGCATGCGGGCAAAGTCGGAAAACTCGGTGACCAGTCGCTTGATCTCGTCTACCTGCTTAATGATAGTGGATGTGCACTTATCAAAGATATCGCGGTCGTTGCTGATGGTTCCCAGGTAGCGTTTGCGAAGGCGCTGGGCAGAGAGCTGGATCGGGGTAAGTGGATTTTTGATCTCATGGGCAATCCTGCGTGCCACCTCCTGCCAGGCAGCCAGACGCTGGGCTTTTTCCAGTTTGGTCAGGTTATCAAACACAATGACATAACCGATCGGTTGTTCCTGTTCATCGATTAAGCGGGTAATATTCACCAGCAGGGAATAGGTTTCTCCCCTGCGCACCGTAAGGCGGATATGGCGTTCAATGGATTGTTTGCCGGACGACAGCAGATCTTTGAAAATTTGATCCAGCACCGCTACATGGGGCCGGGGCAGGATTTCATGGAAATCATGGTACATGAAAGAATCCAGGTCAATCTTGAGCAGTTTTTCAGCAAAAGAGTTAATGGTGGTTATCTCGTTATGTTCGTTAATGGCAATAACGCCGGCAGCAACATTTTTCAGGATGGTTTCCAGGTAGCGCCGCCGCTGTTCCGAAATCAGGTTGGACTGCTGCAGGGCGTCATGGGCTTCAGCCAGCTGCCTGTTACTTGCCAGCAGGTCGGATGTCATGGAGTTAAATGAGTCGACCAGCAGACCCATTTCGTCCTCAGACTCCTTTTCAATGGTAAAGTCCAGCTCACCCTCGGCAACCCGGCGGGTAGCCTGGGCCAGTTTGTTGATCGGTCCGGTCAGGGAACGGGCAATGTAAAAGCCGAACCAGATAGCGCCGAAGAGAATAAGCAGGGTGATGATCAGCAGCATGATGATCAGACTCAGTTTGATGGGCGCCTTGAGCATGACCAGTTGCCGATAATCGGTAATGCCGCTGGATACCGCCTGCATGAGGACCAGCCGTTCAATGGGGATAAGCAGGGTGGTGACCAGGAAGTGGTTGGACTGGTCCCCTACCCGGACAGGTACAATGGCCTGGACAAGTTCCCCTCTCTTGCTTTGCTGTGTGACGATTTCCGGGTTATTGTTGCTGCCGGCCTTTCGTATGGCCTCGGTAGGGATATCCGGCAGCGAAATAGAAGCGAGCCGGGCACCCTTGGCCGATACTGTTTTTTTCAGGTTCGGACCGATGAGGGTCAGCGCATCAGGAGCTCCTGGAGGGGATATGGCAAGGGTTCTGTTAAACAGTTGCTGCATGTTTATGGTGTCATGGATGTTGATATCACCACTTTCCAGAAGTATCGCAATACGGATGCCCATGTTTTCCGCCCGCTTTTCAGTGTCATGGAACAGGGTCTGGGCAAGTTTTAACGAGGCCTGCAGGGAGTCTTCCACATTGGTGTTAAACCAGTAATCCATGGAGGTGGAGACAAAGCGAAGGGCAAAGAGAAACAGGATCACCGTGGGGATCATGGACAGGGAAATAAAGGAAATGACCAGTCGCGTTCGCAGGCGGGAACCAAGGATTTTTTGCTTACGTTCAAAAATCAACTCCACCAGGTTACGTAGGACCAGGTAGAGCATGAGCAGCAGCAGGAGTCCGTTGATATTGATCAGGGCAAAGATCAGAACCGTGCTGGAGATTGGGAGATTATAATCTCCTTTAAGTAATCCCCGCTGGGCATAGGCAAGCAGAGGGATGAGCAGCAGGCAAAAGCCGATGACATAGCGGATAAGCCGCTGTTTTTTCCTTCGCTGCTCGGTGGTCAGCATCAGATCAGGATACAGTGGTGGAAAAGGGATGTCATGGGATCAGTACCTGAATTCTATGGTACGCCAGTCGGTTTCAAAATTCCAGAGCGAGGTAAAGGGAATGACATAATGCATGCCCAGGGGTAACGTATTTTCAACCAGCGTGGCCTTGATCTGCAGGGCATAGGCGGCGTCTGGAATCAACTCTTTACGGGCAATAACCTCCAGACCGCTTAGTTCGGCCATCAGCTGTTTGGCCTTTTCCTGTGACCTGGTTACCTTGGGCCTGTTTTTTTCAGAAAAGTCAATTTGATATGTCTCTTTGATGGCGTCATAGCTCAGGGTGTGGTTGATGGTTTCTTCAACCAGGGTGGCGTCAAACCATTTGTTGCGAACCTTGTCCAGTTGGATGTCAAAACGGAAGGTAAGGGGAATGCCGTTACGCACTCCTTCAAGCATGGTTTCGGTAAAGCAGTTTTTTACCGCGGCAAAGAGCAGAAGATCCGTGCTTGATGTGGTAATTATGATGTCCTCAATGGTCGGCTCCAGGTCATCTGCAGCATATGCAGGCGGGCACAGGAACAAGGCTGCCAGGACTAGCAGCGGGACTGTTCGTGAAATGAGCGAAAATAACATATAAAAGAATGCCTCAGGGCATTATTTTTTTGATTATTGATAAGGAATGATCAAATACTTCAAATTACCCTATCATCTCGCTGTTGTCTATGGTTTGAACTGCTTTTCTCAGGGATTTATCAAAGTCATCCGCATGTGAACCGTACCTGGTGCGTACGGCGGAGTTCTCTTATAGTTATTTCCGATAGAAACTCAATGTCGATAACGAAAAGGGTGAGTTTTGCAGAACGAAGGGTGAGTTTTACAAAACGTATTCTGACTATTACCGAAACCTGCCGGATGCAGAACCGTAACCATTTCGAGTATCTTGCCGATCTCTTCAGCGTATCATTTTCTCACAAGAATCGTCGCGAAAAGTCGGGAAGTGTCGTGGATACAGGTAAGCGTAGGCTCCGAGGCGCAGGTCTAAAAATATTCGCAGGCCGAACGTCCAGAATGTTTTTGGACCTGTAACGCAGTAGGCATGGTGCTTACCGGCTTCGGAATCTGCACTTGCCCGGAGTATGCGCTTACCTGCAGCAGATTTCTTGTGAGAAATGCGGGCTAGGAGTCTGTCGGGCTTTAGCCTTGGCCGTGATGCAATTAGCTGTTTTTCCGTAATTAAAGATTTTCCTTAAGCACTGGTGTTAAAGATTAAATCACATTATATCAGTATGTTACAAAAACAACTTTTTTGAGTCCGACAGTCTCCTAGGGCTGGCGTTTGAATCCATCCCGGTGAACGGTTACAGAAAAAAACAGCAAGTAAAGACCAGTTCTATTCCTGTAGCTGTAATCGAACCAAAATGGAGAGTGCACTTTTTTTCTTGGCTACGACGAACAATCACATCTTTTACAAAAGGAAGGAGAAGCAGAAGTCCGTTGTGAATTCTGCAGAGACACCTATTTATTGACAGGCTCGAATTGGAGGGCATGCTGACGACTGATTTCGGAAAAAACTATCACTAAAAAGCAATGTGATTACATAAATCACATTGCTTTTTTTACTGTTTACTGTTTCTTCAGCTTCTGCAGTGCCTGTTCCGCTGCAATGGTGATAGGTTCCATGCTCGGTTCGGAAGAAATATCCGGATTACAGGCGGATGTGAACGTTGTCAATTCGGTAACTGTCTTGCCGCCAAGAATAAGTGCGGTAACGGCATCAATTTCCCTTGCCGGTGCGATGGCGTGGCTGACAATCTGACCTCCAATCAGTTTCTCGGTTTTTTTGTCAAACACCAGCTTAATCTTCCACGGCTTCATGCCGGGAATCATTCCATGCTTACTCCTGGAATCAACCACAGCGCTTACAGTTTCAAAACCTTCTTGGGCTGCGTTTTCTTCAGTGAACCCGGTGGCGGTAATTGTCATATCAAACATTTTACAGCCGCCTGCATCCAGTACACCAGGAAATTCAATGTCAAAACCGGCAAGCCGTTTCGCCGCCAGTCGTCCCTGCACAACTGCAGGTCCCCGCAGCTGCCCCGGGGTCGGTTTTTTGGTGATGAAATTGAATTTTTCAACACAGTCTCCACCCGCCAGGATATCCGGATCTGAGGTCTCCTGAAATGTGTTCACTTTGATGCCGAACTGACCCATCTCCAGGCCGATGTCCCTGGCAAGCCCAATATTCGGCCGAACACCCACGTTCATAAAAACCATATCCGTGTCAAGGGATTCCCCGGATGACAATACAACACCGGTAACCTTCCCAGCTTCACCGCTCAACTTTTCGACTTTTACTCCGGTTCGAATGTTTAGTCCCTTTTCCTCAAGATATTCTCTGACAAAACCCGACATGTCTATATCCAACATGAGAGGAAGCGGTCGATCCATCAGTTCAATCACAGTGATATTGAATGAACCTGGACTGGTTTCCGCCAAAAGAGAAGCGATTTCCATGCTGATGAAACCGGCTCCGATAAATGTGATATTTTTTACGTTTTCACCGGTAATATAAGATTTAATTTTTTCAGCATCCGGAAGCCCGCGTAATGTCATGACACCTTCAAGATCATTTCCTTCAATTGGCGGAACAAACGAACTGGACCCTGTGGCCAGATACAGTTTGTCATATTTAAACTCCTCACCGCCGGAGACAAAAACACTTTTATTAGCACTATCCACCCTGGTAACTTCCTCCCGAACAACATTAATGCCTGCACCTTCAAGCATTTTATCGGGAACAACAATTGATTCACTGGCAGCCAGACCGGCCACTACATGGGGAAGTGCTCACCTGACAATAAAGAATTCTTCCTTTCGAATAACAGTGATATCCACATCCGGCATTAGTTTTTTTGACATCATGGCTGCCGGTCCACCAGATCCACTACATCCGACAATTACCAGTTTTTCACCTTTTTTCATGTCGCCTCCTTTGTTTTTTCCTGCGTTAAATAGTTAACATCCATTTAGCAATACTGCCAATTTTATTGGTTTGAAAAGATTGATCCACCATCTATTTAAGTCTCTGTTTTAGTGCCTTTTCAACGCTTTACGTCAAACCTTGAGTGTGTCCCATCAGCCCCCCCGGATTTATAAGACAAGACTATTTTCGGATAATTCTCAGGAGCAGGGTGAAACTCTCGTGAAACGGCGATTATCCGTTTGAACATTATTTGTGATTTCATCCATGATGGTCTCGTAAAAAGTCAAAATTGCCAAAATCGGTAACGCTAACTCAACAAGTTACGATGCAAAAAATCAGGATTTTGGACTTTTTACGAGTCCCTCATCCATGAACTTCTACCCAGAACAATAATTGTGCTTGAAAGAGACTTCTAAGGCGGGCATAATGCCCGCAACCCAATTTTGCATCATGAACGCCTTTTTTATTGCAACTACTGAATATTCATTAAAAATCGCTTCCTCATTTTCTTGTTTTTTATGACAGAAGTTGAGGAGTAAGGCACTAATCCTGCTGAAAACACAATGTAGATAAGAGTATAGGATTTTATTGTAACCGGGTATCCGGTTTACTCAACCGGACACCCACTTAAAAAATGAATCTGCCAGTCTGGTTGTTATGAGCATATGCCAAATATAGACTGCGTAATCGCTAAGTCAAGAACAAACGAACATGGATGTGGAAAAAAGTTCACTCCGATGTCCTAAATCTGACGTGTCCTATTCATTGTCATCGCTGAAAACAAGGGCTGCTCCGCGGGAAAGCGCTTCAGCAGTTTTCCTTCTGGCGGATGTCAGAATTCTTTGGACAGTCCCCCTGGAAACGCCCATTTTTTCTCCAGCCTGTTCCTGAAACAGTCCTTCATAATCACACAGCTTGAGTGCTTCCAGCTCATCTCGATACAGTGTTATCTGTTTCAGTTCGGGAAGAGACACACCGGTGGGCTTAAATGCCCTGCCGCAGAAATTTCCTTTACATCGCCGAATTTTTTTTGGACGGGGTGACATAGACAGTTGATAGTTAATGGTTGATAGTTAATGGTTGATAGTTGATAGTGAAATATGCAGTCAAGTACTTCATATTTCACTATCATACACTCGCAACGCTCTATTTGCCACTCTCTCAACTAATGGCAGTTGGCGTGCCCGTTACAAACTTGATCAGGTCGAATAAGCGGATACTTTCCCGCAATTATGCCCTCAATAACAGCCTGTACATTCGGCACGGCATTAGGATCAGCATAGTAGACATCGATGCCAACCTCGCTGAATCCCTGCAAGGGCTCGGCACCGATTCCGCCAACCACAATGCAGCTTCAAGGCCGCCGGATTGTTGGATGGAATAGCAAGTACAAGTGACTCAATCATTGTTCGTTAACTTCTTATTAGATTTTCTGATCCGCCTGCGGACCAAACAGTTTATCGGTAAATTTCACATACCAGGCCGCAGACTGCACCTGGATAATATAGGCGGTGGCAATGACCAGGGCGGCATCGGTTCCCTTTTCGCCAAAGGCGTTGATGGAAATCGCCAGGGCAATGGACAGGTTACGCATAACTGTTCCATAGACCAGGGCAATGGCATCGCCGCGGTTAAACATCATCTTGCCGACAATGGTGCCAAGTGCGAAGTTGATAAAATACAGAATCAGCAGGGGCTGAAAAATACTCCAAAGTATACCTGGATCGGCCGCAAGCTGTTTGGATTTCAGTGCCATGGCAACAAAAACAATCCCCAGCACGCCAATAGTTGAAAGTGACGGGAATTTTGGAGCCCAGGTTTTTTTAAATTCCTTTTGTCCATATTTTTTCAGAAAAAATTGTCGGGTGAAATAGCCAAGCAGCATGGGTATGAAAACAATATAGACAATCTGTTTGATGACCAGGACGATATTCATATCCACCTTGGTACCCATAAGGGCCTGCACATACAGGGGCGTAGCCAAAGATCCCAGAGTCAGCCCAATGACCGTCATATTTATGGCCGCGCCCATGTTTCCCTTGGCAAAACCTGTCCAGGATATGGTCATACCTGAGGTAGGCAGCAACGAGGCCAGAAGCAGTCCAAGAGCCATATAAGAGTTGTCTTTGAAAAAAAACAGACCGAGCCCATAGGCAAGAAAAGGGACGATCAGGAAATTGATCAACTGGGTGGTCACCTGCAGTTTCACATTTTTTATACCCTCTTTCAGGTGGTTGATGTTCAGCGTAACCATCATTGGATACACCATCAGAAAGGTAAATGGAATAATCAGGGATTTTAACTGCTTGAGAAAGTCAACACTAACACTGACGCCAAACAAAAAGCCAAGGATCATCATGACCGGTATGGCATAGACCAGCTTTTTATTGATGGATAAAAGAAATTTCCACATAACTATTCTCCTGCCCGGCGAAGCCGGACATAAACGTAATTAAAAGTAGTACCACACACTTTTCTCTAAGGGCTTGTAAGGAAAAACTTGGCCGATATTGCGCTTAGATTTGGGCCAGGTTTAAAGATGGCCCGAAGATAAGATGCAAGATTGGCCGAGTTATTTTTACAGACCCTAAGAAGCAATCGTCTCGTCAATCATGGAAATTATCTTTTTATACGTTTGGGCAAGTGAACCGGGGAAAACATCGTCATCCACCATGGCACTGATATTGTCTTCACTGAAATAGAAAAAACGGATTTGTGTTGTATCGTTTTTTGAAAAGGCAACAACAAACTTCGGCAGAAGAATAGCGCGCTCCGGATTAGCCTGTAAACTTTTGGCGGATTTTTCCGGCTTGCAGATTTGTATCATATGCATATCAAATCCTTCCGCAACCTCGGCGCCATGCTCTCCGAACAGGTGGGCCATGTCCATATGGTTTTCATTATGTACAATGAAACCATACTTGTTAACAACCGTGCCGAAATCTCGGGCAAATTCAGCAGGACTCTTTGCAGTTTCAACAGAATAAAGATGGTCGCTCATGACTGTACTCCTTTGTAAAAATTAAAGATTTAATATTTTGAAAGCATAATTTTATTATTTTATAATTGTATCTTATTTTGAACATATGCACACGATAGTTACTTTGATCAGCAGTGTCAAGGCTATTTTGAGGATATTTATATACCATTTTCACAGGCATAGTGAAGGGGTAGTTTAGTTCGAAAAAAAGCATCCCTGAGGGTTGACAAGGGCTCCTTAGCTATTTATTGTGAACATATGCACAGTTGCAATCCATTTTAAAAAGGAGATTCTACAATGAAATTATGCATAACAGCTGCAGGAAATGATTTGTCATCAGCCACTGACAGCGCTTTTGGCAGGGCGCCATGGTTTGTTATCGTAGATACAGACTCGGGTGCTGTTGAAC
The DNA here is from genome assembly GCA_030613515.1 of Desulfobulbaceae bacterium. Taxonomy (GTDB): domain Bacteria; phylum Desulfobacterota; class Desulfobulbia; order Desulfobulbales; family Desulfobulbaceae; genus Desulfobulbus_C. The sequence continues at coordinate 274 of JAUWLT010000069.1, read as the reverse complement.
CAGTTGAGAACACATCAGTTAATGCCAGCCAGGGAGCAGGTATCGCAGCTGCCCAGACAATGGCTGATAAGAATGTCCAGGCCGTTCTCACCGGCAGGTTAGGGCCCAAGGCTCAGACAGCACTGTCGGCTGCAGGTATTACAATGTATGAGGGGCTTACCCGGACAACCGTTGGCCAGGCTCTGGAGCAGTGCCGCCAGGGACAATACAGTGAATCAGGTAGCCAGGCCGTCGGCCCCCCTGCAGGGCCAGGTGCTGGTACAGGCCCAGGTGC
>JAUWLT010000174.1 GCA_030613515.1 Desulfobulbaceae bacterium | reverse complement strand
GCAGGACTTACCGCTGCATGGTTCCTGACGCGCAAAGGACATGATGTCACTATCTTTGAGGCAGCACCCAAACTTGGCGGTGCCCTGCGCTACGGATTTCCCGATTATAAAATTCCTAACAAAATTGTTGACTACGAGATTGATACCATCCTGCGCATGGGGATCAATATCCGTCTTTCCCAGCGATGGGGTCGTGACTTTACCCTCCAGGATTTAAAGGATAAGGGCTTTGATGCCACCTTTATCGGTATTGGTGCAACCATAGATAAACCTTTTGATGTCCCCTGCAACGATACTCAAAATATATATACAGCTGTCAGTTTTCTGCGCATGGTGAACGAAGGCAGGGAACTTGATCTGGGCCGCAGTGCTGCCGTAATCGGTGGCAACAACATAGCCATGGAGGTTGCCCGCGCCCTGATTCGTTACGGTGTGGATCGTGTTACGGTTGTCTATCCTCGAAGCCGTAATGAGATGCCGGCCAATGATCGTAATATCCGGGAAGCTGAAAAAGAAGGTGTTCAGTTTCTGTTTATGGCCTCTCCTCTTGCTCTCAGCGCTACTCCTGAACAGACCAACCGTTTGAAAATGGAGCTGACCAGGAATGAATTTGGAGAAGCGGACAAACGGGGCAAACAACCTGTTGAGCCGATCCCGGATTACACAAATGTATTAGGTGTTGATACCGTTGTTTCCTCGCTTGGTCAGAAGGCAGTCAGTGGTGCACTGGCTGGAGGAGAGCTTGAAGCGAAGTTAAAGGTTAAAGCTTCGGGCATGTTTGATGTCAATCCGCGCAGTTCACAGACCAGTGTAGATGGTGTCTTTGCCGGAGGCGATGCTGCAACCGGCACCAAGTCGGTTATCCAGGCGGTTGTTTCCGCACGCAGGGCGGCAAACAATATTAATGGTTATGTCATGGTTACTGAAAAGGACCCGGCTGACAGCCGTTTTAATTTTAACCGGGGCCGTACTTTTAAGAATGTATCGCTGAAGAATTTTGACACCATTGATGTTCAATTGCGTGAAAAAATGGCAGAGCGGTTGCCGGAGAGCTTTGCAGGTGATTTCAGCGAGGTCAGGCTTGGATTTACCGAGGAACAGGCCCGCCGGGAGGCTGAACGTTGCCTGTCTTGTGGTTGTACAGCCTTTGATCGCTGTAACCTTAAGCGTCTTGATATAGAACTCGGTGTGAACCTCAACAAGACCGGAATGGGTACGGTCCCTCTTTACCCTATCGATATAAGTCATCATGCAATCATTGTTGATCGCAACAAGTGTATTTTCTGCGGTCGCTGTGAACGGGTCTGTGATTATGACGCCCTTGTAGTCAGGTCTGAATCTCTTGATGAAAAGGGTCGGCCACTTGGTCTTGAAATCGAGTTTAATGAAAACTGTGTATCCTGCGGTAAATGCGTTGACAACTGTTCCACCGGTGCCCTGAACAAGAAAAACCGTATTGTACCCATCCAGGCGGAAGAGGTACGCGAGATACGAACGACCTGCCCTTACTGTGGTACGGGCTGCCAGATAATTCTCAAGGTCAAAGGCCATACCGTCATGGAGGTGAATGCTGACCCGGAACTCGCCCCCAATTTTGGAAATCTCTGTGTTAAGGGAAGGTTTGGTCACAATTTTATTCATCATCCCGACCGTTTGACCAAACCCATGATCCGCAGGCAGAAGGGAATGGACCTTGTACCGGTAGAATGGGATGAAGCCCTTGATTTTATTGCCCAATCATTTTCAAAGATTAAGGAAGAAAAAGGGCCTGATGCGCTCGCAGGTTTATCGTCGGCACGATGCACTACCGAGGAAAATTACGCATTTCAAAAGTTATTTCGAGCCGTAATAGGAACAAATAATATAGATCACTGTGCCAGATACTGACACAGCCCAACGGTGACCGGTCTGGTCACAGTCCTTGGTTCCGGAGCAATGACCAACACAATTAACGGTATTGTTGATGGTGATGTCATGCTGGTAATTGGTTCCAATACAACGGAAACGCATCCTATCATCGGACTGCAGATGTTGAAAGCAGTCAAAAAGGGTTCTACATTAATCGTTGCTGATCCGCGCCGTATTAAACTCTGTGATTCAGCAAAGGTGTGGATGCAGCAGACACCTGGTTCTGATGGAGCCTTGATTAACGCCTTATGTCATGTAATCATGCGTGATGGTTTGGAAGATAAAGAATACATTGCTGAGCGGGCGGAAAATTTAGATGCATTTAAAGATGCTATAGCCGACTGTACGCCGGAGTGGGCCGAAAAGATCACAGGAGTTGCGGCAACGGTAATTGAACAGGTTGCGCATATTTTTGCTAAAGCAGATCGGGCGGGTATTTATTATACCATGGGCATTACCCAGCATACTTCCGGCACCGATAATGTCTGTGCCCTGGCTAACCTGGCCATGATTACGGGTAATCTCGGCAAGCCAGGCGCCGGTCTTAATCCGTTACGGGGCCAGAATAATGTCCAGGGTGCCAGTGATATGGGCTGTGCCCCAACTGTTTTCCCAGGGTATCAGCCGTGTAACGATGAAGCGAATTGCCAAAAATTTGCTGAGATCTGGGGAACATCACTATCGAGTAAGCCGGGCATCGTGGCAACAGAAATGCCCGATGCCATTACTGATGGCCGTTTGGCCGGTATGTGGATAATGGGAGAAAACCCGATTATCAGTGATCCTAACAGTAACCATGCCCGCAAGGCCTTTGAACAGCTTGAATGTCTGGTCGTACAGGATATTTTTCTGACAGAGACTGCAGAACTTGCAGACGTTGTGTTGCCGGCTGCTTCTTTTGCAGAAAAAGACGGCACTTTTGCCAACACGGAACGTAAGGTACAGAGAGTTCGACGGGCAGTTCCACCGCCGGGTTCAGCTCTTGATGACCTGTCAATTATCAATATGGTAAGCAGCAGGATGCAGGGGGATAATCAGGACAGGTACCAGGGTTCTTCAGATTCGATTTACCATACGGTGCCGCCCTTTGCCTCAGAGGTTTTTGACGAGATTACACGTTGCTGGATTGCAATGAAGGGTATGAGTTATGAACGGTTGGAAGAACAGGGTTTGAGCTGGCCTTGTCCTGAGCCGGATCATCCCGGCACGCCGATTCTGCATGTAGCCGGATTTCCGCGTGGAAAAGGTTGGTTGTCAGCTATTACCTGGAATGGGCCGAAAGAGCTGCCTGATGACGAGTATCCCCTGGTCCTGAGTACGGGCAGGGTCTTGTACCAGTATCATACCGGTACTATGACAAGACGTTCGCCGGTTTTGGAAGAGTCTGCACCTTCTCCATACGTGGAGATGCATCCGGAAGATGCGGAAGGATTAGGCCTGGAGGATAATGAACTTGTTCGGGCGTCTTCACGTCGCGGAATGATCCAGTTGCCGGTACGTTTTACCGACAGGGTACAAAGGGGACTCGTTTTTATTCCCTTCCACTATCGGGAGGCGGCTGCTAATCTGTTGACCAATGACGCTCTTGATCCAAAATGCAAGATTGCAGAGGCCAAGGTTTGTGCAATCAAGATCGAAAAAATTGAATAAGAAAAGGCTTGAATTTTGCGGTGGAAAACTGCTGCATGTTAGCTGTTAGGTAGTAGCTCGTTTCCAGACTTTGTCTGGAAATGCAGATACACATAACTTAGTAATATTACACTGGAGATTGTAATGGGAAAAGGAATGGAACATAGGGCCGGATCAGTGATGGTCCTCGGTGGCGGTATTGCCGGAATACAGGCTGCCCTTGACCTGACTGAACTTGGTTACTACGTCTACCTGGTGGAGAAATCACCGGTTATCGGCGGGGTCATGGCACAACTGGACAAAACTTTTCCAACCAATGACTGCTCTCTTTGAATACTCGCGCCTAAGCTGGTAGAGGCCGGTCGGTCTCCAAATATAGAGATGCTCACCAATGCTGATTTTCAGTCATTGGATGGAAAACCAGGTGATTTCACTGTTAAGATTAATCAGCGTCCCCGCTATATCGACGCGGAGAACTGTACTGCCTGCGGGCTCTGTACTCAGTACTGCCCCAAGCACCTTGTGGATCCGTACAATGAAGGACTGGCTCTGACCCGTCCCATCCACATTGACTATGCCCAGGCCATACCTGCCACGTATTACATTGATCCATCGTCCTGTCTATACGTGAACTATGATACCTGTCAGATCTGTGTTCCGGTTTGCCAGAGTCATGCTATTAACTTTGACCAGCAGCCCGAAGAAATTGAGCTGAAGGTCGGTGCGGTTGTTCTGTCGCCTGGTTTTGGCAAGATAGGTGAGGAAACGCTGGCTAAGTTCTCATATGGTAAGCATCCCGATATTGTCACTGCTGTTGAACTGGAACGTATGACTTCGGCTTCCGGTCCGTTCATAGGTGAAGTGAAGTGTTTTTCCGATGGACGTCATCCAAAGAGTATGGCCTTTATCCAGTGTGTGGGATCTCGGGATCTCGGCTGTGACAACGGCTACTGCTCGTCGGTATGCTGTATGTATGCCATCAAGGAGGCCATGGTCGTTAAGGAACATGATCCGGAAGTAGATATCACCATTTACTACATGGATATTCGTACCCAGGGCAAAGATTTTGATAAGGCTCAACAGCGGGCTGAGGCCATGGGAATTAAGTTTGTCCGGGCCAAGGTCGCTGGAGTTACCCCATGGGAAAATCATCTCAAGCTGACCTATTCCACCCTTGACGGCAAGCACGAGTTTACGTCCCATGATATGGTTGTTCTGTCCGTGGGACTGGAATCACCAAAAGATGCTGAAGGAATAGCCGATATTACCGGCATTGAGTTGAACAAGTATAATTTTGCACAATCCGAAACCTTTGATCCGTTGATTACCAATCGCGAGGGAGTGGTTGTTGCCGGTGCCTTCCAGGGGCCAAAGGATATTCCGGAATCAGTAACCCAGGCTTCCGGCGCAGCCGGTATTATTGCCGGTATGCTTGAAAAGCAACGGGGCCAGGGCATTATTCATAAGACCTATCCTGAAGAAAAACCAATGGAGGAAGAGGTTCGCATCGGTGTTTTTGTCTGCCATTGCGGAATAAATATTGCCTCTGTTGTCGACGTACACAAGGTTGAAAATTCCGTAGAGAATATGGAGGGTGTTGTCTACCACACCGATTCTCTCTACTCCTGTTCAGCTGATGCAGTTGAGACCCTGAAAGAACGGATCATTGAACATAATCTGAACCGGGTTGTTATAGCTGCATGCTCTCCCCGTACCCATGAGCCGCTCTTTCAGGAGACGCTTAAGGATGCAGGGTTGAACCGTTGTCTCTTCGAGATGGTGAATATTCGAGACCAGTGTTCATGGGTCCATGCCGGTGAGCCGGATGAGGCAACCAACAAGTCCGAGGATCTGGTGCGGATGGCGGTTGCCAAGGCCAGGAATCTGCAGCCCCTGCCGGAACAGACTGTACCTGTGACTCCTAAGGC
>JAUWLT010000260.1 GCA_030613515.1 Desulfobulbaceae bacterium | reverse complement strand
CTCAGGTACAGGGGAAAGGTCTGGCCGTCTTTTACCTTCTTGCCGGTTCCGGTGGTGAAGAAGGAAATACCTCCGGCAACAATGGAGTCAATGGATTCAACCTGCAGGGAAAGTCCCTGCAAAGAGGCATCCATGGTAACGCCGGACGCATTGTAGAAACGGGTGGTTTCGTTGACCAGGTCGGTAAATTTTTCATAGATCAGGATTGTTCCCTCTACCCGATGTTTTTTGCCGGCCAGTTTGAATCCTAGAACCTCACCCACGGGAATCTTGTTGTAGAGCACTGGAGCACCCTCGCTGATCGGCGACATTGCGTCCACCTGCAGCTTAATTACTGTTCCGGGCCTGCGCATGGCTGTAATGTTTTTGACGGCATCAGCCCGGCTGGTATAGAGCTTGAAAGTCGTCCCTTTTTCAGCCTGTGGTTTTGGCCTGTCAGCACGTTCTGAAATCGGATTGCTGAAGGCGATACCGCCGGCAAGCATGGATCGCAGGGAAGCAAGATTAATCCGGAAGTTCGACAGACTGCCGTCAACCTGCACACCGCTTACGTCCCAGAACACTGCATCCTGGCGAACCAGGGGGGCATAGGGCTCATAGATAAGTATCTCGGTCAAAATACCTTTACCGTCTTCTGTGAAGCGTATGTTGGTAATCTCTCCGGCTTCACGTTGCTTATACAGGACCGGCGTACCGATACTCAGCGAGCCACTGTCTTCAGACAGTAGGGTAAAACGTTTGCCAGGTCGCAGGAACGGTTTGGGCATGGGCGAAGAGTCAACAATAAAGTGGTCTTGATATTCTCCGTCACCAACCTGGAAGGTTATATAGGGACCTGAAACCAGGGTATCGAGATTATTAATGCCCTCAATGGATACCTGGGGGCGAATAACCCAGAACTTTGTGTTTTCATGGAGAATTTCCTCTGCCCTGGGGTCGAGCAGGATGTTTGCCGTTACGGTATGAAATTTGTCATCATTAATGTCAAGAGTACGAACCACTCCTGCCTTGAGGCCCCGGAACATAATCTTGGTCTTACCGGCAACAATGCCGTCGCCGCTGGCAAGCTGCAGGGTCATAGAGATTCCGTACTGGGCATCTTCAAAATCTTTATAGAGATGGTATGTCCGGCCATCCGTGGCCAGGGGGCTGTTCTGTAATGATTTCGGAGTGGCGCAGGTAAGACCGCCGTAGATGAGCGCGGCTATTGATTCGACATTCACACTCAACCCGCTTTGCAGATCGCCTGAAACGGAGAGGCCGCTGGAGTTCCAGAACCTGGTCCCCTCTCGGACAAGATGGCTGAATTCAGGTTCGATAAAGACATCAACAGTAATCTTGCCGTCATCACCCAGCCTGTAGTCATCAACCATGCCTATCTTCAAGTTCTTACTGTAAATATTAGATCCCCGCTGCAGGGAATAAAGGGTGTTGGTCTCCAGGCTAAGATGGAGGCCGGGTGTGTCGTCGGTGACGGGTGGAGGACTCGCCAGCCCCTTGTAATTCCTTTGCGTAGTGGATGATTTTCCCTTGCGCACTGTTATGTATGAACCGCTGAGCAGGGTCTCCAGTCCACTGACCCTGCCTGCGGAAATCTCCGGCTTGATAATCCAGAATACCGTATCTTCCACCAGGCCGGACTTTGTTTCCTTGTCCATCTCAACGTGGACGATAACACCGTCGAGTTTTGTGTCCATAGCGACATCTTTAACCGTTCCAACCGGAATACCTTTGTAAATAACCTTGGTCTTGCCGGCTGTAATACCTTCGGCAGTCTGGAAGTGAATGGTAATGTCAATGCCTGCGTCCCGGTAGCTGGTATACAGCAGCCAGCCGCCTATGCAGAGCGCAAGCAGAGGCAGAAACCAGATGGGTGAAATGATGCGTCGTTTACGAAGTACAGGTTGTTCCATTGGGCAAGTCCTTGCACGGGGTACGGGTTGTTGCAGTGTCCCACAGGAGACGGCGGTCAAAACTGATGGCGGAAAACATGGTGGAGAGAACGACACCGGTAAAGTAAAAGGCCGCCTGAGCCACATTGATGGTGGAAAGATACCCGAACTGCACCAGGGCGCAAAGCAGGGCAATGACAAATATATCGAGCATGGACCAACGGCCGACAAATTCGATAAAACGGAACATAAAGGCCTTATGCCTGAGCCAACTAGTCCAGTGGAAGCGAATAGAGAGCAGGATCAGGGTCATACCTGAAATTTTGAAGAGCGGCACCAGGATGGATGCGGTCAGAATTATAGCACCAATGCCGTAGGACCCTTCCTGAAAGAAATAAATAATTCCGTCCATGATGGTGCTGGCCTCGGGCTGGCCAAAGTATTCAACTTCCATAATGGGCAGCAGGTTGGCAGGCAGGGTGAGAATGGCCGCGGTTATAACCAGGGCCCAGGAACGACCGATACTGTTATGCTTGCGCTGATGCATGGATTCGCCGCAACGGGGACACTCCGGATTATTTTCCCGGGCAAGCTCTGAAACGGGCATGGTCTTGTGACAGGTATGGCAGAGAACAAGCCCGGCCTCTCTGCCCGTCAGGACGCTGGTGGGGACGGGGAAAATTTTTTCCTCTCTCGGGTCTTCCCGATCTCCCTTCATCTGTTGCCAAAACAACGCTTTGTCAATGGATGCCTGGGCGGCAACCGTGGTCATTACCAGGCCGATAAAGCAGAAAAATCCCACATCAAATTGAATTTCAGCCATATGGCTCATCTTGATAATGGTGATAAAGACTCCGATCAGGTACACATCGGTCATGGCCCATTCCGTCAGGTGGTGATGCCAGCGCAGAAAGTCGGGCATCCAGCGGGCTTTCCAGCCCATGAGCAGGCCTGCACTGACCCAGAATAACAGGGACAGGGTCAGCAGAGGAAAGACAAAGCCGGTCAGGATAACGATCAATCCCACAAAGTGCTGCCCCTGGTCAAACATGCTCAGCGTACTGGTAAAAAGAGAACTGCTGGCATCAATGCCCAGCACGTTAAAGGTCAAGAGCGGATAAAAGTTGGCCGGCAGGTAGAGCAGCATGCCGGTGGCAGCCAAGGCCATGGTTCTCTGCACTGAGTTTGGATGTTCCCTGTGCAGACGGCACAGGCAGCGGGGACATACCGCGGTATGGTCGGGAGTGGGCTTGATTTTGTCCAACAGCAGGTCACAGCCGGGGCAGACACTAACCTGATCGCTATTGATTGTGTTGTTCTCAGCAGACACGATGAAAGGATAAATCTCCGATAAAAGATAGCAATTATTATTAATCTAACAGATTCAGTTTCACTAAACAACTATCTACTTGAAGTAGGTGAGTTTGCAATCGTGGACTGAAACACTTGTGAAATATTCGGGCTAAGAATTTACGTAGCAGGAATACGTCATATTTCTGACATCTTTTCCA
>JAUWLT010000224.1 GCA_030613515.1 Desulfobulbaceae bacterium | reverse complement strand
ACATGCTTTTCTGCCTCAGTGCCTCAGTGCCTCAGTGCCTCAGCATGTTCTCTGATTTCCTTTTTAAATATCCATCTCCGCATCACCGTCAGCAACGCAGGCAGCATCCAGAGGGTGGCCAGTCCGGAATAGAACATGATAGCAGCCAGAAAAACACCCACTGTCTGGTAAGGGATAAGCGGTGCAAACAGCAGGGGCGTGAAGCCGATGGAGATAACAATAATGTTCCGGAAGATGGCCCGGGCCGGTTCTTCAAACATATCGCTGATAGCTGCTGCCCAGTCACCGGTCCTGGCCATTGTCATCCTGGTTCGCTGCAGGAAGTGAATGGCAAAGTCTACGGCGAGCCCCAGGGTAAGGGAGGAGAGTACGGCCACAGGCATGTCGTAATCCTTGCCGATCAGGCCGATCACCCCGTAGATGATACCGATGGTAAAGGTAAGCGGGATCATGGCCAGCAATCCCCAGACCGGCGAACGGAACAGGAAGCTCATCATGATAAAGACCACGACAAAGCTGGAAAGAAAAGACTTCAGCATGCCGGTGACCATTTTGTCCTGCCAGACCACGTTGATATAGGTAAGTCCGGCCCAGTCGTGGGACAGTTGTACCGGTGGCGGATTGTCATCAAAATATTGCTGTACGTCTTTGACCACTCGTTCCATATCTTTGTTGTCGCCGCTCCTGAGCTGCAGCCAGATATTGGCCCTGCTGTAATCCGGGGTGACCAAATGCCAGAGGTCATCGGGCTTATGGCTGTTCTGGTAGGAGATCAGGGTCTGGGCAACTCCGTTGATCGTGTCAGGGATGGTGAAATGGTCCGGGTCACCGGCAAACAGCTCCTGGTGTACTTTTTTGACAACATCACTCACCGTGTTGGATTTGCCTACATCACCCCTGTCGACCATGTATTCCTGCAGATCCGCTATGTAGCGCAGCAGGTCCGGACGTTTAAAAATCTCTTTCAGGTTACTTAGCCGGTCCAACCCATCCAAGGCGGTGGACCAGCGGTCATAGGTGATGTCGTCATCGGCCGGGACCCCGTCAAGTTCCATCTCCCAGGCCTGGGCCAGATGGTCGGCCAGTTCTGTTCCGGTTTTGGAAATGGCAACGGCTTCAAGAATATCAACCTGTACCTTTGCCCGGATGGCAGGTGATTCAGCAAGTCGCTGGTCAATATCTCGTGTCAGCCAGTCAGCCGCCTGCTGGGGTGTCATCTCCTGGTCTTTGCCGGACAGGACCAGATAGGCCTCGTAGGTGCCGCCGAAATGTTGGTTCAGGACCTTGTCGGCAACTCTGATTTCATGGCTTTTCTTAAACCACTTCACCGGGTTGTCGTTGACCTGGATCATGAGAATACCGGTCACACCGACCGCCATGACCGCAATGTTAAAAACAATTACAAGCCAGTGCTTGCTGGACGCTGTCCTGCCAATCCAGCGCAGGTGTCGGTTGAACAGAGATTTATCGTTTTTCGGATCCACAGCCTGTGAGCCGCCGAAGTTCTCCAGGCTGGACTCCTTCATCATCATTATATACGCCGGGATGAAGAGGATGGTGAGTAGCCATGCCAGCATAATGCCGACGGCAATAAAGATGCCGAATGCCTGTACCGGCGGGATCGGGGTAAGGGCCAGAGAGGCGAATCCGGCCGCTGAGGTGAGCGAAGTAAAGAGCATGGGTTTGAAGAGGTGGCCCATGACATGCTCAAGTGTTGCCCTTCGGTCTTTGCGGTTCTGGTATTCGTCAAAGAATTCCGACAGGATATGGATGGAGTCCACCACTGCAATGGGCATGATAAAGATGGGAATCATGGAACTCATGATATGCAGGGTGTTGCCGGTGCCGATGAGCAGTCCCATGGTGGAAATCACCGTGCAGACGGCAATGATCAGAGGCGAGATGATGAGCTGGATGTTGCGGAAAAAGAAGAGCATGATCAGGAAAATCATCAGCATGGCCAGAGGGGCTGAGATAGCCATCTGGATGAACATTTCCTTGCCGAAGGTGTCTTCTGCCACCGGCAGACCGGTGATGTAGAACTGGTCATTACCAGCACCAATCTCCTGGATTTTTTCTTTCAGCTGCTTTGTGACGGAATGGGCAAAATCCTTGCTGGTAATGGGCAGGTAGATGGCCAGTGCTCGTCCGTCTTCCGAGACCATGGTGCCCTTGAGCAGGGGGTTGGCCAGTCCATAATCACGAATTTGGATGGCCTCTTCACGCGTTGCGGGCGGTTTTTTCATCAGCCACTCAAAGCGAACCTGGCCCAGTCCGTCTTGCAGGATATTGTCCACGTTGTCCGGGGCAATGATGTCCCGGCCCACCACTCTGCGCTCAGGATTGTCCGGATCGGCCAGGGTGGCGGCAAACTTGCTCAGCGTATCTATTTTTTTCAGGGTCTGCGGATTAAAGACTCCGTCGGGATCCTTTTCATTGACCACGCCCAGCACAACCACGTCATGGAGGTTGAACTCTTTTTTGGTTTGGTCATGGAAGATGCGGACAAACTCTTTGTCTGAGAGCATGTTTTCAGGGTCCGTATCCACGTGGACCCGGACAATGAGTGTTCCCAGGGCCAGGGTAAAAAGGACCATGATGGCTGTCACCATCTTGGGTTTTTGCAGAGAAAAATGAATTATCGTATTGGCCGGCTGCATTGCTTTCCTTACGCCTGTTTGCTGTTGGACTGATCTGAAGATGCGCTGCAGAAGATCTGCTGCATTGTTTTCATGAGTTCGATGATCCGTTCATCCGCTATGCGGTTGTAAATAAAATTGGCATCTTTACGAAAATCGATGACTCCCTGGTTGCGAAGGATATTAAGGTGCTGGGTGATATTGGCACCGCTCGTTTCCACAGCATCGCGGATTTCGCTGACAGACAGTTCGCGGTCCTGGAGCAGGCAGAGTATCTTGAGACGAATGGGATGTGATATCGATTTAAGCAGTAGAGCCAGGTCTTCAATCTGATTGTATACCATCACTCCTCCGGAGGTTTCAACTTACGGTTACCGCACGCTTAAGAATTAAAGTATTTAATTAAACACTGTTTCTTCTTGTGTCAATGATTTTTTACAAGATGTCATCCCGACAAATGATACTGTGTGAGGAAAGGTCTTTATTTCTGTGGCAGGTTTACCTGTCTTTAGGCAGATTGTAACGTTCTTCGGGATCCACGTAATAGCGAGGATTGGAACTCTTTGTTGGTGTAGGCCCGGATTGATTCAAGGTTCGGTTTATACGATTCGGTATCCTGCTTGCCGGTTCATCCATGACAATTTCATAGATGATTGAAAAGGCCAGTGCACCAGTAAGGATGAGCAGCAATTTGTTGCCGGACTTCTTTCTTGAAACCAGGATGAGCAGGGCCAGAATCCCGATCATGATTGCTAATCGATACTCCGCAATTATTGTCATCAGTTGATTCATTATGATGTATACCTTGTTGTACTATCAATCCTTGACACGCTCTTTTTTGGGGAACATTCGCAGCAGAAGGAAAACGGACAAGCCGATAATAACCAGGTACAAGGCAAGATAGGGCATATGCCGATTTTCCTCCAGCACCAGGGCCAGAACCCCTAAAACCGCCATGAACTCATAACCCTGGCGCTGAAAGCGGATAATTTTGTTCAGCACAAAAAAGTTAACGGCCGGCACAACCAGGTCAAGCAGCAGCATGGGAGTAAACATGTCGAGATCCATTGCCTTAATCTGGATTCGAGCTATTTCATAAAGCTTCATTAGCGTTAATGCCAGCAACACAATGATCAGCAGCCAGTTGATCCATTGATGGTCTTTTCGACCCTTACCCGTGGGGAGATGGTTCAAATACCAGACCAGGTCGTCACGGTTGTCCCGTGTTTCCAGTTTTTTGAGAACACCCTCTTTTCCAGTACCTTTTTTAAGCTCGCCCAGTACCTGTTCCTCCAGTGGATCGGCCATCAATTTACCTAACAAGCTGAATTTTTAGAAAAAAGAGAAAGTAAAGCAATCCTGATACGTCACCGTTTCAGGATACTGCAAACAAATTGGAAAGGCAAATTTTCATTTTTTTATTAGTGGCATAGATACATGGAAACTCGGTTTCTCTTGACAAAAAAAGGAGAGAATAGTACCGAAATGGTACAGGATCGTCTCTTGGAGGAGAGGCAATTTCATATATTTTAACCAACTGTTCTTAAAAGGAGAGTATTATGGCTGGAAGCGAGGACAAAATTACAAGTTTGCTCAAGGAAGGTAAATCTTTTGCCCCCCCGGAAGAGGGACGTGATCAGGCATTCGTAAAATTTTAAAGATGATTGTACGGCATTGAATTAAAATAACTTGGAAAACACTCTTCCTGTGGGGGTATGAGATACGTTATCCGCCTTAGGATGGGGCAGGTTATTGTTGGATTGTTTCTACGGGTTTGAAAAGCG
>JAUWLT010000269.1 GCA_030613515.1 Desulfobulbaceae bacterium | reverse complement strand
TGGTGATCTCGTGCACTCCAAGCAGAAAAGGGTTGGTGATCTCCACCTGGTGTTCACTCTCATTGGCCCGCCGCCCCGGCTCGCGCCTGGAGGCACCCATTGTAAAGGTAGCAGGTTCAAGACGGATCATCTCCGGAGCTTTTCCGGACTGTATAACGGCGGCAGCGACCGGTACAGGAGAGGGAACCGGAGATGATACAGTCGTTGCAGGGGCGGCAGGGGCAACGGGAGTAGCCTTTTTCTGCAAATTAAAAACCAGCTTCCGGCTTTCCCCTTTGTGCGGAGTTACCTCCTGTTTTTCAGTTCGATAGCCATCCGCCCTTGCCTCAACACTGTGCTTTCGGGCAGTAAGTTTAAAACGGCCACTGTTTTTCTTCTGTTTTTTTCCATTAATGAAGAGTTGCGCCCCTTGTGGGCTCACTGTGATATTGACCTCGCCGAATTCAGGCTTCAGGGTCACAGCCAGTTCCTGATCCTCTCCATCGCCAACTGTACCTGTTTGCTCAATCGACTCATAACCAGCCTTGGAGAAGCGAATCGTATGACTGCGCCCCCTGTCCAGCGAAATCTTCAATGGGGTGTTGCCCTGGGAGCTTCCGTCAAGACTTACCTTTGCCCCGACCGGTGTTGAACGTAGTGCAAGTTGTACCGGTTTCTGCTCCAGGGTGACACCGGCGGGGTCAGGGTTTTATCCGGTTCCACATCCACATTCAGGGTGAAGGGAGCATATCCATCCTCCTGCAAAAGCAGTTCATGCTCACCCTGGTCAAGCTCAACGCTCAGCGGTGTGATTCCGATTTCCCTGCCATTTTCAAGCACGGTCACACCGGCAGGATTTGTTACCACAAACACCCTGCCCCAGGCGGGTTGCAGCTCACAGTGTACGGACTGGTGCGTGCCCTGTCCCTGAATATCAATCTCCTGTTGCCACTGCTGGTAGCGATCAAGAACACAGCGCAGCTCATGTTTACCGCCGCTGACCGAAAGCTCGGCAAGCGGCGCATTACCAAGGCTTTTGCCGTCCAGAAAAACTTCCGCATCATCCGGGGTGCTGGTGATGTCAACCCGGCCGGGCAGCTTTTCCAAGGTAAAGGCGTATCTGGAAGAACCGGATTTTTTAATGACGACCTCTGCCTGCAAATCCTGGTATCCTGCCCTGGATGCCTCCAGGGTGTAGGTGCCGGCAACACCAAGAAATCGGTGGCCGAGGGGGAGCACCGGAACCATTCCATGCAAATTCATGCTGTCCGGTTCCGGCTCAACCGTCACCTCAACACTACGGGCGGTCAGGACAAATACGGCAGCCAGCACCAACAGCAGAAAGGCAAGCCCGGCTACAAGATTGCGTGTCAAATGACCTTTTTTCAGGTACTGCTCTTCTCTCACTCTGGGTAAGGCAGCTACATCAGGGGTCGGCCCATTATGGTTTACCGGCGGCAGTTCGGCTGGTTGCGGACCGGTCTGCTCCGCCAGGGTAATCTCTACCCGGTCCCCGGAAATTCGGTACTGCAGAACCCAGTCACCAATACGGGTTCTGTCTCCGGATTTAATCCAGACAGAGTCCTTAATCAGCTGGTCATTATGAAAGACAGTGCGTGATCCGGTTGCCGGTTCAAGGAAAAGGTATCCGCCTTTGTGTAACCCGATAAAGGCTTCCACAGACTTGCCCACAGGAAGGTGGACATGCGCCTCTCTATCCGTTCCAATGACCAGCGGAAGGTCCGTTTCCAGATAACGGTGCAGTTCGACATCAGCATATATTTCAAAAAAACGACTCAAATTGGTTCCTTGAATCAGTCAACAAAGAAATGGTGTGGTTTTATGAAGTCCATGGTTATTTATCAGGATCTACAGTTTCCACACCGGCATGGTCTTGTTCCAAGTTGTCAGGTTTTGTTACTGCATCAGGCAGCAGGCCGGTTTCCCTGGCATATATTTTACGCAAAATTTCACGCCAGCGGGTATATTGCTGTTCCGCAGATCCGGCCAAACGGAGGGTTTCACCATCTACCTCAATCACCAGCGGTTCCGCCTCGGAACTGAACGAGGTGCCCAGTTCTTCAATGACCTCTTTATTGATGGTGGTCTCCTCCTTTTTCTGGACACCGGAGTAGATGGAAGCTGCCCCGCCAATAATCATGACATCCCGCAAAGTTGACGTTCGTGCGCGGGTATCATAATCCGCTGCAGCACCCAGGGCAATAGCCCCGACAATGGAGGCAATGCCCAGCACCTGACGGGTCAGGGCCTGCTGTTCAAGATCACGCAAGGTGGAGAGTTCTTCGCTGCGAAATTTTCGCCAATCAGTATAGGGCTCCCAGAGATCCTGGTAATAGGCATCATAATAGCTGTTAATGGTGTCAACGAGCATGTCGTCACGACTCCGCACATTACGCACCCGTGTCAACATCGGGTCTCCCGGGGGAGGCCGACGGATGATAACAAACCGCCCGTCCGGTTCCTGCTGCAGATAACCGGCAAAGGCATCCGGCGCCATGGACGCAGCATAACGCAACTCGGCAACATTGCGAATCCAGGCCACCTCGTCCGGACTCAACCTGTTGCGAATCATAACAAGGTCGTTGGCAATGGTATTGAACAGGTCCTGGAAGGTATCGGATCTGCCCGGCACACCCTTGTCATGCTCAGTTGGTTTGGCAGTTTCCGCATAGGTCTTATTCATCCAGATCCGGTTGGTGCTGTCAACGGCCTCCACACTGAGCACCAGGCTTTCTCCGTCAGAGTAGATAATCCTGCCACGTACCAGCAGATCAGTGCCGACATCGTCATCCGGCAACACCCTGACCGCACCCCAGTAGCCTGTTCGCTGGAGGGTGTATTTCAGGTGAACCGGAACAAAGCGGGCCTCGGCTGCCCGGATCTCCGGCGACAGTCCGCTTGCCTTATCGGAATCTGCGGGCAGTTCCCCTTGATCAAAGACCTTGATGGAAACGTTGAGCAGTTCACTTTCAGCAAGCTCCTGCTCAACCATCAGGGGGGCTACCCGGTCAGGCACCTGTGGACCAGGCACCCTGGCACAGCCGCCAAGGATCAGCAGGAGTACAATAACAGGAAATATTTTTTCTATGTGATTCATCGTATCAACTGTAGCTCGTATGAAGATTCCGGTAAAATGTTCAATCTTGCGATTCTCACCCTGTAGTTTACATACAGCACTGCCCGTCAATTTATTTACCCGCCCCCCTGTTTGTATTTTCGATATTCCTGCCAGAGTTTTTCTTTAAGCTCAGGATCAGTTTC
>JAUWLT010000103.1 GCA_030613515.1 Desulfobulbaceae bacterium | reverse complement strand
ATGTGACAGGTTGGAACAGGCAATCAGCAACGCTCACCGGTCACAACAGATCCTCGCCTTTATTATTCTTGACCTTGACCGCTTCAAAGAGATTAATGACACCCTGGGCCATTATAACGGTGATCGTCTTCTGAAGCAGGTTGCTGCGCGACTCAAGCGTGTTGTGCGTGAATCTGATACCCTGGCACGCCTCGGAGGTGATGAATTCGGGATTCTGCTTCCTTCGATAAACAGGCGTGATGATATCTATATAGTCATCAAAAAAATTCAGAAAGCCTTTAAAAGCCCTTTTCGCATAGAAGGATTAACACTGGATGTGCAGGCAAGTATCGGGGGCGTTTTATATCCGGAACACGGTAAAGATATCGACACCATCATGCAGCGGGCGGATGTGGCAATGTATGTTGCCAAACAGGACAACCGCGGTTTCTCCATTTACACAACAAAAATGGACAAGCATAGTCCCCGGCGTCTGACTTTGATGGGTGAGCTGCGCCAGGCCTTTGATCTAAATGAATTGGAATTGTATTACCAGCCTAAAATATCTATTGATAAAGACAGAATCAGCGGTGTGGAGGCCCTGGTCAGGTGGAATCATCCTGTGCATGGCTTTATGACACCGGATGAGTTTATTCCTCTTGCTGAACGATCAGGCCTGATTAAACAGCTCTCCTGGTGGGTCCTTCAGAATGCTTTGGCCCAGGCTGTCTTGTGGCATGAAAAAGGAATTGCAATCGGGGTTGCTGTAAATATTTCTCCTTTTATCCTGCTTGATCCCGAGTTGCCGGAAGCTATAATCGGCCTGCTGTCCTCCCACAAACTGCCCAGGGGAACACTCACTTTGGAAATCACCGAAACGTCCGTCTTGAAAGATCCGGATCTGGCCCTGGAAATTCTCATCCGGTTGGCCGATATGGGTATCACAATCTCAATTGACGATTATGGTACCGGCTATTCATCCCTTTCTTATTTAAGGAAAATGCCGGCCAGTGAAGTCAAGATAGACAAATCGTTTGTTCTCGATATGCTGAAAAACGACAATGACGCTGTTATCGTCCGTGCTACAATTGACCTTGCCCATAATCTGGGGATGAAAGTGGTTGCAGAAGGCGTTGAAAACGAAGAAACCGCTGCACGGCTGAAAGAGCTTAAATGTGACATCCTTCAAGGCTATTATTACAGCAGACCGCTTGCCAGTGAAGACTTTTCTAAATGGTTTTCCTCTAGCCGGTTCAGCTGAAAATTCCTGTATGGGCTGTGTACCTCGTTATAACAGGTCAAGTAACAGTATATATTTTCTCTGTTTTTTTGTTTGCCCGGCACTGCAGATAAATTAACAAACCGGTCTCTTTATAGAGACCGGATTTTTTTGGTAAAAAGAATAAAATAATGCTTATTTTATTGCGTTTCGTTGCAGCATGGCCAATGCTTCGTCATCGCAGAGACCGTATTCAACAGAGATAAGCAGTCCGTTTTTCTTGTCGGCAAACCACCAGCGACGGTTAGGGCGGCCATGAATGAAGAGTTTAGAACGGTTGTTAATGGCGATTAGTCCCTGTTTTTTTGCCTGACTGATAATCTTTTTCCCAAGTTTTTCAAATTCTTTTGCAAGGTTTTTCTCTTTTTCTTTCAGTTGCTTGCCCATGATGTCCTCCCCTGTTTGGATAAAAAGGATAATGTGCTCAACCTAGAGGTCCGGTCAGCCTCCGTCCGCCAAGAATGTGCATATGGATGTGAAAAACCAGCTGACCTGCCCGTTCTCCATTATTGAAGACCACGCGAAAATCATCGGCCCCTTCCTGTTTTGCAATTTTGCTGCCGACCCGCATCAGTTTGCCGATTAGCTGTTCGTCTTCTGCAGCTACAGCAGAAGGTCCGCTGATATGTTTTTTGGGAACAACCAGGAAATGAACCGGAGCCTGGGGGGCAATGTCGCGGAAGGCAATGACCTCGTCGTCCTCAAAGAGTTTGTCGGTCGGTATATCCCCTTTTATGATTTTGCAGAAAAGACAGTCGTCGGGCATGAATTACTCCGTTGAAAGAGTGGAATTGTTGTTAGTTTATAACTATTCCGGTTGTGCCCCATAGTTGGCAAAACCACTGCACCGTAACTGTTCAGAAGTGCCTCATATTTGTTCATTTGGGGCTTTGAAGCATACTGGTGCTATTCGAGAAGACTCAAATGGGCAAAGATGGGGTGCTCCTGAATAGTTACGTTAGTTTATAATAGCATGTTGGCTGTGCCATTCAATGTTTTTTCCCTGTTACCGTACGAAATTTGAGGATCATTTCGTTGTTGCCGGCCCGGATTTCAACCGGCTCCATACGCACGGAGACGGTTTTGGAGCCGATTTTCGCGTTAAAAGGGCTGATGGTATCCAGTTTTACCGGATACTCCTTGTTTCCGAGTGCGTTGAGTAGGGGCAGCAGGGTTTCGGCCGAATTGCTTTTGCCGTGGATCGGGTTTTGAAATTTCGGTGTGAGAAAAAGGGTCTTTTTTTTCGGATCATAACGAAGAGAAATATCACAGGTTACGGGCAGGACAAGCTTGCCTAATTTGAGTTTGATATCCTGTCCGCCGATGTTGGTGGTCAGTTGCATATCCGTGCCCGAGACCTGGCCCTGGAGTGAGATCAGGTTATCGTTGATTGCAAGCTTGCTGATGGAATCAACGGTTATGGTACCTTGAAATTTTTCACCGGTTTGTTCAAGGGGCAGGGGAAGCATGTCGCTGATGGCCTGGTGCAGTGCCGATGCAGGCAGGGTAATAGTCACCGGCTGGTTTTTTGCAGCCTGTGCCGGATCAGTGAGGGTGACGGTACAGAGAAAGAAGAGCAGTATAAAATATCGAGTACAAATGGTCATGGAGTATCCTATAGAAGCAGATCTAGGCAGCTGAACAGCCGTTACTGCAGGTTAATTTTTATATTCTGCTTATTCTAATACGTTTACTGAAGAGTGCAACCAGCCAACTCACCAGGAGCACAATAATACCGATCTGGGAGTAAATGTCGCGCATGGGACTGTGGACATGGTATTTTGAAATGAGTATGGTGGAGTTATCAGTAAAATGTCCCTGGAGAGAGAGAACACCGTCATGTTCCGGGAGCCTGCCTGTGAGCTTCAGCAGTTCGTCGGAATAGGTCGCAATGGTGTGAGCTTCTGCCAGGTAGAGTTTACGGTCGATTTCAATATAGACCCCTGTTCGGTCGGTTCGGTTTTTCAGGGTGGCGGAAAAGTGATTGTTCGCCTGCAGAGGACCGTTGAACAGGAGCAGGGGCAACAAAAGGTATGCGGCAAGCAGCAGGCTGGCCGCTGCCTGACGTTTTCTGTTCAGGATGAATGTCATCTCCCTGTGCCGATCCTGCCAGGCAAAGATCAGGAAGATCATCAGGCCGGCCATGGTGAGCAGAAGGGAGGGGAGCTGTTCGGGCCAGTACCAGCCGAAACAGGTCATCTGCCAGGAGAAAGGAGCCAACAGATGGGTGCCGTTGGCCCATTTGATCTGGGTCGGGTCAAGCAGCAAGTGAAATAAACAGTTGAATCCAAGCAGAAGAAAGATTTTGCTGCTGTTCTTTACCTGCAGGCTGATGGCGGCGGACAGGATCAGGCTGAAGAACAGGGTGGATTGGATTATTACATAAACACGCAGGTTGATCGGGTCGACTACGGACAAGGGATGGATCAGACGTTGCGTGATCCAGGGCAGATCAGGGATAAGACAGCCCAGTCCGATCCACTTGACATCTACTTGTCGGAACACTCCCTTGCTTGTCAGGGTCTGGATGCCGAAATGGGCAAGAGTGTTGGGCATGGGCTGATATCGTGGGTATGGTTTTTTTACCACAGAGCGCACAGAGATTTAGTTTTTTCTGTGTTCTCCGGGGCGTTGTGGTGCAATGAAGTTATTGATAATGAAATAAAATGGTAGCAGAAAACCCACAGCAGAGCAAGCCTGGTAAACCACCGGTACTGGAGGTGAGTTCGGAGTGCGTCCTGCGTGGCGCGCCGGAGAGTCTTCGTGCTGCCATCCGGGAGCAATTGACCGTTAACAATCCCAAATATATGGATGCCAAACGCTATTCCCGCTGGGTCGGCAAGCAGCTTAAACCCAAGCTGTATTTCTTCCGTGAGCAGGGGAGCACTCTTATCTTTCCGCGTGGTTATGGCAACCGGGCTGTCCGGCTCTGCAGAAAACAGTTTGGTGTTGGGCCGGAAATTGTTGACCGCAGGCGAAAACTGATTGACGTTGATTTTTCTTTTGTTGGTGAACTGCGGCCTTATCAGCAGCAGGCGGTCCATGATGTAGTTCAGCGTTCCTTTGGAGTACTGGAGGCGGGAACCGGCTCCGGCAAGACCGTAATGGCCCTGGAAGTGATTGCCGAGCGCAGGCAGCCCACCATTATCATTGTTCATTCCAGGGAACTGCTTCATCAGTGGATGGAGCGCATTGATACCTTTCTTGGTATCAGTGCCGGCCAGGCAGGAGGAGGTCGCTTTGACCTGCAGCCGGTAACGGTGGCCATTGTCAATACGGCCCGTAAGCGGCTGGAGGAGCTGACACCTCATTTTGGTCAGATTATTGTCGATGAATGTCACCGGGTTCCGGCCAGCCTGTTCACCGATGTTGTAAACGCCTTTGATGCCTTTTACATGCTTGGATTGTCTGCCACTGCCTTTCGCCGTGAAGACGGCATGACAAAATTGATCTACACTTACATGGGCGATCGCGTTCACGCAGTGGATGCCAGGGTGTTGGCTGACAGCGGCGCAGTTGTACGGCCGGAATTTATCCAGCGTGAGACCGCATTTTCCTACGGCTATCGCGGCGAATACGCAAAACTGATAAAGGCCCTGGCCGGGAACGAGGAACGCAACAGCCGGATTTCCGCAGATGTAGCCGCCATGGTCCACAAGGGACACAGCGGAACCGTTCTTGTGGTCTCTGATCGGGTGGCCCACTGCGAGGTATTGTCGCGCAAACTGCAGGAGCAGGGCGTGGTCACAGAACTGCTCACCGGGCGGCTACCACCGGATGTGCGGGCACAGATCGTACGCCGTGTTCAAGACGGACAGGTGCAGGTACTGTTGTCCACTCTGCAGCTCATCGGCGAGGGCTTTGACTGTCCCGGCCTTTCCACCCTGGTATTGTCTACGCCCATCAAGTTTGAAGGCCGCCTGCTCCAGGTAGTGGGCAGGGTCATGCGTCCGGCAGAGGGAAAAAAAGCGCTGGTCATTGATTACGTGGATGTCAATATCCCCGTACTCCGACGATCTGCTGCCGCCCGCACCGAGATGTTTATCCGCTGGGAACAGGGAGATCGTTAAGTAATGGTGTCCTGCAAAGAAATACCATTGCTTAATTCTCTGTGCCCTCTGTGTTCTATGTGGTAAAAAAATAAGTTGTATGAATCTCCCTGTCCGGAAAGTCCTGCCACAACTTGAACAGGCCCTGGCCGACAAAGGCTCAGCCGTTCTGATTGCTCCCCCCGGTTCGGGCAAGACAACCCTTGTTCCCCTGGTCTTAAGAAATGCTTCCTGGCTTGGGGAGAAAAAAATTCTGATGCTTGAGCCCCGCCGGATCGCGGTTCGACTGGCTGCAGGCTACATGAGTCATCTGCTTGGGGAAAAGGTTGGCACCACAGTGGGTTACCAAGTCCGTTTTGATCGCAGGGTAACGGCTGGAACACGGGTAGAGGTGATCACTGAAGGTATCCTCACACGTCGCTTGCAGCAGGATCCGGAACTGGCAGAGATCGGTCTTGTTATCTTTGATGAGTTCCATGAGCGCAGCCTGGACTCGGACCTGGCCTTTACCCTGTGTCTGGATATGATTACCGGACTGCGGGATGATCTTCGCCTGCTGGTTATGTCGGCTACCATGGATGCGGAACCGGTCAGCAGGCTGCTTGGTAATGCCCCGGTTATTACCGGTCAGGGGCGGATGTATCCGGTGGGGATAGAATATTTGCCCCCTTTGGTGCAGTTTGATTCCAGCAGGCCCGGTCATCTTGCCCGCACCACTGTTCGGGCGATTCGGCAAATACTTGATCATGAGCGGGGTGATATGCTGGTGTTTCTGCCCGGGATCGGCGAGATCAAGCGGGTGCAGCAACAACTTACAGGATTTGACGATCTTATTATTCGTCCCCTGCACGGCAGCCTGAAACCTGCAGCACAGGAACGAGCAATCCGGCCTGATCCGACCGGCAGGCAGCGCATCATCCTGGCTACCACCATTGCCGAGACCAGTGTCACCATTGAGGGGATCACGGTGGTCGTAGACTGCGGCTGGAAACGGGTACCCCGTTTTGATGCTAACTCCGGCCTTTCCCGACTGGACACGGTCCGCATTTCCAGGGCCTCGGCAGAGCAGCGCTCTGGCAGGGCTGGACGGCTGGGCCCGGGAACCTGTTACCGGCTGTGGAATATGGGGGTTGATGCGGGCTTGCAGGAATTTGACCTGCCCGAAATCCGTCAGGCTGATCTGGCTTCCCTGGTGCTGGAACTGGCTAACTGGGGTGTAAAGGATCCTGCCCAGCTCTCTTGGCTGGACCCTCCCCCTGAGTCCTCTTTTCAGCAGGGAAGGGAATTGCTGGTCCGGTTAGGCGGTCTGGATGGAGAGGGTTTGATAACACCACTGGGTCGGCAGATGGCTGCTCTTCCCCTGCATCCTCGTCTTGCCAGGATGGTGCTGTTGGCCGGCAGCAGGAATAAAAAACAAGCCGTTGACCTGGCAGCCCTGCTCTCGGAGCGTGATTTGCTGCCTAAAAGTGACAGCGCGGACCTTGACAACCGGCTCTACTGTCTGCAGCGGTTCCGCAGCCAGGGCATGGCAGCTGTCCGCAGCATGGGAGGACATCCGGGCAGCTGTGCCCAGGTTGACCGGGTGAGCCGTCAATTAACGGCCCGGCTCAAGAAAACGAAGCAGAAACAGGAACGCCCTTTATCCATTGGCGGCCTGCTTGGACTGGCCTATCCGGACCGGATCGGTAAAAGACGTACAGATAACGGACGGAGTTATAAGTTGGTGTCCGGTCGCGGCGGGCGACTGCAGGAGCATGATCCCCTGGCAGCATCAGAGTGGCTGGTGGTGGCCTCTCAGGACGTGCGCAGTCGTGACGGCCGTATCTTCCTGGCCGCATCCATTGAACCCAATGAAGTAGAGGAGCTGTTTGCAGGTGAGCTGGCAGAACGAGAAGAGGTGTTCTGGGACAGTAGAGCGCAGTCGGTGGTCAGCCGTCGCTGCACTTGTCTTGGTGAGTTGGTAGTTGCTGAGAAGAGAATTTCTGATCCTGACCAGGCAGCAGTACAGGCTGCCCTTGTTACCGGAATTCGTGAAATCGGGTTGGATGTCCTGCCCTGGACGCCGGCTGCCCGACTGTTGCAGTTACGGGTGGGTTGTCTCCGGGAGTGGCGGCCTGAAGGGAATTGGCCGGATTTTTCAGATGGAGCCCTGCAGGATGAGCTTGAACAGTGGCTGGGGCCGTATCTGCATGGCGTACGAAATATAAAGGGATGCGGCTTGCTTAATCTTGAGCAGATCCTGCTTGCCGGTCTGGATTTCCGGCAGCAGCAACTACTCGATCGTGACGCACCCACCCATATCCGGGTACCCAGTGGATCAAAGATTAAACTACAGTACCAGGTCGGCCAACTGCCCGTACTTGCCGTTCGTTTGCAGGAGATGTTCGGTCTTGCTGAAACGCCGGCAATCTGTCGGGGCAGATTACAGGTGGTGCTGCATCTGCTCTCCCCGGCAAGGAGACCTGTGCAGGTAACCCGGGATTTGCGCGGTTTCTGGGACTCGAGCTATTTTGAGGTGCGTAAAGAACTCAAAGGCCGCTATCCCAAACACCATTGGCCCGAAGAACCCTGGAAAGCCGTTGCTACGGCAAGAGTTAAGCCCAGGAAAAAGAAATAAATTTTTACCACAGAGTTCACAGAGGACACAGAGAATGTTGCATTTCGCTGATAATGACACTGGGCGTGTTTCGGGCTTTTCCTTGTCCCTTACCCCTCACCCCTAACCCCTGCTTTTAACCATGTTGCTTATTATCTCCCCATCCAAGACCCAGGGATCTGATGTTCCCATTCGTGGTGATTACACCCTGCCACTTTTTTTAGATCAAACAGACCAGCTTGCCCGGCAGCTGAAACAGCTTGATCAAGCTGAGCTGGCAGCATTAATGAAAATGAGTGACAAGCTGGCAGCGGTCAACTATCAGCGGTTTCAGGACTTCCAAATCCCTTTTACACCAGATAATGGTTGCCAGTCCCTGTTCATGTTCCGGGGTGACCAGTTTAACCCCATGGCTGTGGACGGCTATTCGGATGAGCAGCTCACCCATGCCCAGCAGCACCTGCGAATCCTGTCCGGCCTGTACGGCATGCTGCGCCCCCTGGACCTGATGCACCCGTACCGGCTGGAAATGGCAATCAAACTCGCTGTTGGAGAGGCTAAAGACCTGTACAGCTTCTGGGGAGATCTTGTTACCCGGAAATTGAACAACGAGCTGTCTGATGATTCACAGCCGGTGCTGATCAACCT
Organism: Desulfobulbaceae bacterium; assembly: GCA_030613515.1. Taxonomy (GTDB): domain Bacteria; phylum Desulfobacterota; class Desulfobulbia; order Desulfobulbales; family Desulfobulbaceae; genus Desulfobulbus_C. The sequence continues at coordinate 80 of JAUWLT010000103.1, read as the reverse complement.
GGCGTCAGCAGAGTACTTCAAGGTTATCCGTAGAAAAGAGCTGCATGCAGATATTCTGACTCTTTTCTTTAAACAGGAAA
>JAUWLT010000092.1 GCA_030613515.1 Desulfobulbaceae bacterium | reverse complement strand
AATAGAGTTTCTTCTCCGCCGCCTCATTGATAGACTTTTCCCAATTTAGCATGATTAATATCATGTGAAAACAATGCGTTCCGTATAACTTCCAGTTCTTTTTTATAAAACGGAAGTTATACGGGGTGAAAACGCAGCTATGTTTTCATTGGCCCGTATCGTGGTTACGTAACTGACAACCCTCTTGATAGAGGCACTAAGTGATCATTACCAAACCGAGTGTTTTTAAACTGATTTCGGCGGCTGTCCACATATCGTCGTCTGTAAGATCATTTTACTGAAACTACAGGACAATTCGCATTAAGAATAATATACTGAGCTGTGCTGCCGAAAAGGATTTTACTGACTCTAGAACGGCTTTTCACTCCGATAATTATTTCATCGCAATCATTATCCGCAGCAAATGCTACAATATCTTCACCGGCTGTTTTGTTCCTGACAAGGAGATGAGTGTTGTATTGAATGCCCTGTTTATCAAGGAATTTTCCTGCCTCAACAAGGTTTTGTTCTGCCTCGAGGGTCATTTTGTCAGTCGTATTTTCTCCCCCAATCAGAGAGGTGACTAATTGAATTCTGCCCTCAAAAGCCTTGGCGTGTAGTACCGCGATGTTGAGCAGATCTTTTCCAATGTTGGTACCTCGGTAGCCTACCAAAATTTCCATGTTTTTTCCCTCTGTAATCGGAGAATGTTTGAGCTACGGCTGAGAAAATATTGTTGACTTTAAAGCTGCTGTACTTTTTCAGTAGCGCCGCAAAAAGGCAAAATATCATCGTTCACTTTGTCTCTGTTCACTTCGAATTAAACTAACATAAAATTGAGGATATCTGAAGGAGCTTCAGTCGTTCTTAACCAAATTTCCGGTAAGTTTTAAATTTTTCTGATTTGATCCTCCCTCGATATTTGCGCGCTATCACTATATGATATTTGCAATCCCATCTTAGGGTAAGTTTAAACAAACGACACCAAAGTCCCATAGGATATTTCGTAAATCCTCGGTTGACAAGGCTTTGTGGCAATTATCAAGCTGCCAATTTTAGTCCTGTTTCAAAACCAAATAAAAGGCCACTAAAATTCTGTAGATTCGTTTTCATAGTATCTCCGAAAAGTAAGCGAAGACTCCGGGTGTACTTAGGGTGCAAACCGATCGGTCCGCATCTGCAGCCGCCTTAGCTTGTGAGAAATAAGCCTAGAGATCGTAATCTGGTCGCGCATCTTTACCGCCCAGCCTAACCTTGCCCTGCTTTGTGTTTGTTATCAGACTTACTCATACATATTTCCTCACTCTTAAAAGGTGTTGGAAAGTACCTCACGGAAGCTTGTCTTTAGTTCCCCGCGAATGCTAAATCAGCATTTTTCCGTTACTCATCAATTCCGTTGCTTAATGTGCGATACTTAACTGATGTTTTGGTTGGGCTTTTCGACCTTATCGCGTGTAGCCCCTATTTTTTATCGGCAGTAGAACATCAGCAAAAACAAGTTTTGAGTAATCTAACTACAGTTTTCAATATATTGGCGTAATATTATGATGTTACATTAATCTAAACAGCCATTTTTTCTTCAAACATTGGTAATTGTAGTGGTTTGTCGGCAAGCAGCTTTCTCCGTGTACCTGCTATTTTTATCAACAAGACCGCAATATTGCTCAGGGTGCAGCGAGCCATAGTCGCATGTTGACTACGTACCCGAACAGTTTCAAGGCCGGTTTGATTTTTCAGGAGATTAAAGGGCCTTTCACAATTCTTGCGGATATCATAAGCCTGTTTTATCAGTTCCGTATGATAGGGTATCCGCTGAAACAAACCGCCATCAACTGATATGAAACGATATTGTGAACAGGTAATAGAAAACAGACATTCACCGGGAGCAGCATTGCATTTGTATTCATGATTCTGGTTTTCAATGCCTACGTGAAGCATAGGAAAACAACATTCATCACTACAAAAGACTGTGCCGGTATCACCATCGGTATGTACCGGCAATAACACCTTGGATGACGGTGGTGTAGTAACGATCACCCCCGTTTCTGTAAACAGAGAACCATCTTTATTCTGTTATTATTGACCATATTAATGAACTGAGCCATCTCTTTGAGCTTGATAATGCCCTTGGTAGCAACCTGTTGTTCTTAATTTATTCTCTTTTTGGCCCTATTAAAAAATAGCTGCGTTTCACACAATAAAAACACCAAAAACCAGAATGGCACCGAAACAAAACGTTCAATGAATCTGAAAGCCGTCCCGGCTGTTAAATCAATTTTGGTTTGCTGACCTTCTTCAGATCCCAGGCTTTGATTTTGAAACTTTTATCGTGCTTTCCTGGATTGAAATAGACCACATCCTTTTTCGTCAGATCCTGATCCATAAAAATCGGCAGCGGTGTCAACTGACCGAAGGGCGGCACGCAGCCCACTTCGCAGCCCACTTTTTCCAATACCGCCTCGGGTTTGGCAAAAGAGACTTTTTTGGTTCCGACTCCTGCCGCTGCTTTTTTCCAGTCCACCTTTTTATCACCGGGCAGTACCAGCACCACCATCTTCTTTTCCTTGGTGAGCAGCACCAGTGACTTGACAGTCTCCGCTTCGCTCACTCCCAGGGCCTCGGCCATGGCGGGGTTAGTATAAACAGGCTCATGTTCAACCACCTCGTAGGCGATCTTGTTCTTCTTCAAAATGCCTACAATATTTGCTTCAACGGTCATTAATACCTCCAGCTTTTTATCTTTGATTGTTCTGAGCATGACGTCATTGTAAAAATATTTCAAGCCGTTGCCGCATCGACGATTTCGGCAATATCCTTGACAGCAATATTCGATTCCTTGTCCATAAGGCCATCGGAAAGCATGGTGGCACAAAACGGACAGGCAGCGGCCACAGTGGCCGCACCGGTGCCCATCACCTCTTCGGCCCGTTCCACGTTGATGCGCTTGCCCAATGTCTCTTCCATGAACATGCCACCGCCGCCGGCACCGCAGCAAAATCCCTTTTCACGGATGCGCTGCATCTCGGTCAACTGGCCGTTGTTCATGGCGCGCAGCAGGTCTCTCGGCGACTGGACGATGCCGTTCCAACGCCCAAGGTAACAGGAATCGTGGAAGGTCAGTGTGCCCAGACTGTTGCCGTTTGTTTGCAGGCGTCCCTGCTGGTGCAGGTCGAAGAGAAAATCGGCGTGACTGACCACCGGGAAACTGGCGCCAAAGCGGGGATACTCGTTCTTAATGATGTTGAAACAGTGCGGACAGCCGGTAAGAATCTTCTTGGGTTTGTAGCCGTTGAGGACTTCAACATTCTGCTGGATCAAGGTCTGGGCCAGGTACTCGTTACCAGTCCGGCGGGCCATATCGCCGTTGCATGCCTCCTCCGGGCCCAGGATGGCGAAATTTACGCCGGCACGATGGAGCACCCGTGCCATTGCCTCGGAGATCTTCTTGCCCCGATCATCGAAAGAACCAGCGCAACCAACAAACCAGAGCAGCTCGGCCTCGGGATTGTCGCTCATCAACGGTACGTCCATACCCTTGCTCCAGTCTGCCCGGCTGTCGGGATCAAACCCCCAGGGATTGCCCTGGTTTTCCAGATTGGTGAAGGTCTCCTGGAGTTCCGGTGGGAAGCTGGCTTCCATGAGCACCTGGTGTTTTCGGGCTTCGACTATGAAGTCCAGATGTTCAATATTCACCGGGCAGATGTCTTCACAGGCCCGGCAGGTGACGCATGACCAGAGCACATCGCCGGTGATAGGAGAATTTTCCCGGACGATGGATTGCACCTGATCGAGATTGCCGCCCAGAATTGCCTCGGAATGATCCAGCAGGTCGACCTTGAGGTCATGTACCAGCTTTTTAGGTGAGAGAGGTTTGTCCGTAATGGCCGCCGGGCACTGCTCCTCGCAACGACCGCACTCGGTACAGGCGTAAAGGTTAAGGACGTTCTTCCAGTTCAGTTCGCTGATCTTGCCCAGGCCGAAGGTTTCCAGTTCTTCATTTTCGAGGTCGGTTGTGACGATGGCCTTTTCCCGTTCCAGAGGCTTTAGAAAGACGTTGGGCGCAGCCGCCAGGAGGTGCAGATGCTTGGAACCTGGGATGTATACCATGAACCCAAGAATGGTGGCCATATGGATCCAGTAGGAGATTTCGTAGCCGGCAAAAATCTGCTGCGAGCTCATCGTCTCGAGGCCAAACAGGCTCACCAACAGTCCTGATACCGGAAAAATACCCCGGTAGTCATAGGCGCCGGGCGAAAGCGGCAGTAGCGTCTGGAACATATTGATACACTGGAAGGTAATGATGATCAGGCAGGTGAAGAGGATGATCAGGTTGGCGTCTGCCCCCAGGGTCAGGTAGCGGGGACGGAGGATGGTACGTCGGTAGATGGCGTAGGCAAATCCAAGAAGCACAAAGGTTGCCAGAATGTCGGCTATGAAAAGGTAACCGCCGTAAAAGCCCGGGAACCAGTGGCCCACATCGAAGGCGGGGCACACCCCTTTGAGCATCAGTTCCAGGCTGTGGGGCTGCACAGCCAGAAAGCCGAAAAAAATCATGGCATGGGCGATGCCGGGCATTCTTTTGCGCAGCACATTGGACTGGCCCAGCACATCAGTGATCAACACAGTTATGCGCCTACCCACCTGATCCACTTTAAATTCAGTGGTACCTTCAACGGCCATCATCAGGCGATAGAGCCGCCTGACCTGTATGAAGAAAAAACTAAAGGCCCCTGTAAGGGCTACTAACATTACAATCGATTTGATGATGGTGTACGGTTCCATTCAGCGCTCCGACTCGTTGATCTTGGCTTGTCCCCGTGCCTCTCTACCACGGTAACGGCGCCGCCCGCTTGAGTGGCAGGCCCGTTACCCATAAGGTAGCCTATGGCAGGTGATGGCAGTGAGACACGCTACAGTTTTTCTTTAAGCACTTCGGTGAGCACCGGCACCACCTCGAACAGGTCGCCGATGATGCCGTAGTCACACTTTTCGAAGATGGGTGCATCTTTGTCGGTGTTGATGGCCACGATCACCTTAGATGTTTTCATACCGGCAAAATGCTGCACCGATCCTGACAGGCCGCAGCAGATATACAGCCGCGGGCTGACGGTCTTACCTGTTTGTCCCACCTGAATGGAGTGAGGAGCAAACCCCGCATCCACGGCGGCTCGGGAGGCACTGATGGTACCGCCCAGCAGTTTGGCGCAATCGTCGAGGATTGCATAATTATCCGCCGATGCAATGGGTCTGCCGCCGGCGACGATGACCGCGGCTTCGGTCAGGTCCACCTTGTCGCTGGCCTCTTTGTTCACCTCCACTACCCTTACCAGTCCCGGATCCTGGACAGACGGAGAAAAGGACTCCACAGAGACCTCCACCGACGCTTCCACCGCCTCAATGGCGTTGGGGCGGATGGCGCACAGCATCACCGAGCCGGACATCTTGACGGTGGCCGTTGTTTTGCCGGAAAAATGGGATTTCTTAACTGATTGCCGGGCAATGTCAACGGCCAGGCAGTCCAAAGCCAGGGGCAGGTCCATGCTTGCCGCCAACCGGGCGAAAAGATCCCGCCCCTGGGCGCTGGCCAGACCCAACAGGGCGTCAAGGCTGTAGTTTCCAATGGCGGCTGCCAATGCCCTGGCTTTGAGGTCCGGCCTTGCGGACAGGTCTGCGCCCTCCACGGATATCTGCACCACTTTATGGGTGCCATATTTTCCAAGGATCTCCTTGGCGCTGTCCGCCGAACCGTCCAGCATCAAGGCGATAATCGTCCCGTCGCCCTGACCGCGGGCGGCGGTGAGGACGCCGAAGTTGGTGTCTTTGACAGTTCCGTCCTCGGTTTCAATTACAATACCGATGTTTGCCATGGGGTGTCTCCTTAAATGACTTTCTCTTCTTCTTTCAGTATCCTCACCAATGCTTCCACCGCCTGTCGGACATCACCGTCCAGCATCTTGGCGCCACTCCGCTCGGGAACTTTCTCCAACTTGATCAGTTCACTCTGGGCATTATCGACAGAAACGCCAAGATCGGCGATAGCCACCTCGTTGATCGGCTTTTTCTTGGCCTTCATGATATCGGGAAACTTGGGGTAGCGCGGTTCGTTGAGTCCTTTGGTGGTGCCCAGAACGCAGGGCAGGGAAACCTCAAGCACTTCGCGGGCACCACCACCGATCTCGTGTCCGACGATGGCTTTGCCGTCGCCCAACTCCATTTCATTTATTTCACTAACCACCGGCAGATTCATGCCACCAGCCAGGCGGTACAGGGTTTGAAAGCCTTCAGAGTCGACGGCACCCTTACCACCCAGGATGATATCCGGCTTGCCGTCCTGTTCAATGGCCGCCTTGAGGGCCCGGGCCGTGGTCTGGCTGTCCAAAAACTGACTTTCCACGGTGACCAGGATGCCGCGGTGGGCCCCCATGGCCATGGCCGCGCGGATGCTGGCAACGGCCGCCGCTTTGCCGACAGTGACGATGACCACTTCGCCGCCGTTCTTTTCCACCAGTTGAACGGCCTGCTCGACGGCGTATTCGTCGTAGGGGTTAACGATGAATTTGCCGCTGGAATCATCAAACCCGTTTTCGCCGACAATCTTGATGCTTGCCGCCGTGTCAGGCACATGTTTTACGCATACGTATAATTGCATGATAGTGTCCTTTAACGTCTTCTATTATTCAGGCGCAGCCAGGTAACCGGTAAAAGCGGGTACCCCTTTAGAGAAGAGATTTCGTAGAGGGTACCCGCCCCGAGAGCAGGTTGCACTTATACCCCTCAAGGGGGTACTGTAAAAAATCCCGTTTATCGGGGTTATGCTTTCATCCGCTCATTTTTCGGGTCGTACAGAGGCATGGCCACTACTTCTGAGGCCAGCTTCCTGCCAAGTACTTCCACCTCCAGCTGGGTTCCAGGTACAGCGAACTCAGGGGTCACGTATCCCATGGCAATGCTTTTGCCGGTTCGGTGCCCATAGCCACCAGAAGAGGTCATGCCGACGATCTGGTCACCGCTGAAAACGGGGTTGTAGCCCCAGGGATCAGCATCATCGGCCTGGCACACAAGACAGACCAGCTGCCGTGGGATACCATCAGACTGCTGCTTCTCCAATCCGGCCTTACCGATGAAATCTTTATTCATCTTCACAGTCCAGGCAACATTGGTCTCGAGCGGCGTATGATGAACGTTCATTTCGCTCTTCCAGGCCAGATAACCCTTTTCAAGGCGCATTGAATCCATGGCATACATGCCAAACATTTTCAGATCAAAGCCTGAGCCAGCAGCCGTTAGCGCCTCGAATACCTGGATCTGGCATTCAATGGGATGGAAGATTTCATAGCCAAGCTCTCCCACATAGTTCATGCGATTGACCTGGCACTTGGTTCGTCCGACGTAAATTTCCTGACTGGCGCCGAACGGGAAAGCTTCATTAGAGACATCATTGTAGCAGGCCGCTGCCAGGACGTCCCTGCTCTTTGGGCCTGCCAGAACCAGGCAGCCCATTTTGTAGGTGGCATCTTCCATATGGACACTGCCGTCGGCAGGCAGGTTTTCTATCATCCAGTGCTGATCGTGACGCTTGCCCATAGACGCGGTGACGCAGAAATAATCGCCTTCCTTGATCCGGGTGATAGTCATATCCGTCTTGAAGTTGCCATTATTGTCCAGCATGGGCGCCAGGGCGATGCGACCGTCTTTGGTTGGTACTTTCTGGCAGGTCAGCTGGTTCAGCCAGGCTTCGGCGCCAGAGCCGGTGATGCGGGTCTTGGCAAAGCGGGAGAGATCCAGAAGGCCCACCTTTTCCATGACGTGCTTGCACTCTGCTTCCACATACTTGAAGGTGTTGTTGCGCTTCCAGCCGGGGTTTTCGCGGCGGTCTTCCTCGCTGTCGGTAAAGTAGTTGGGGCACTCCCAGCCGTAGTAGTCGCCAAATACCGCACCAGCCTGTTTCTGGTATTCATAAATAGGTGCAGTCCGATTGGGACGGGCGGCGTCACGCCAGTCGTTGGGACAGATAATGGCGTACAATCGGGGATAGGTATCTTCGATCTTCTCATGGTTGTACGCCCAGTTGGCGTAACTGCCGTAACGGCGACTGTCCATCGGCCACAGGTCGATCTCAGGCTCACCGTTCATGATCCAGCCGGCCAGGTAATGGCCGATACCACCAGCCTGGGTGATACCAAAGCTGTACCCGCAGGCGTGAAAAAAGTTTTTCAGCGGGTATGCCGGTCCCACCAGCGGGTCGCCGTTGGGCGTGTAGGTGATAGGACCGTCGGTAACATGTTTAAAACCGGTTTCTCCCATAATGGGGAAGCGGTAAATACCATTTTCGATAAAGGCTGCTATATGGTCGATGTCCGGCTGCAGTTCAGTCTGGGCGTAATCCCACGGGACTCCTTTGGGATTCCACTGTTTAACCTTGCTCTCGTAGAGGCCCAGGATCAGACTGTCCATCTCCTGGCGGATATAGATGGATCGGTCGGGATCGCGCACCAGGGGCAGATAGCTGTCATGTTTTTCCACCGCGTCAATGGCTTCGAAAAGGATGTGGGTGTGTTCGCCAGCGATAGAGGGGATTTCCAGGCCCACCATCTTGGCAACTTCCGGCGCCCACAGGCCAGCCGCATTGACCACATAGTCACAGGTGATGTCGCCTTTGTCGGTGTGCACTAGCCATTCACCGGAAGCGGTGTGGTCGATGCCGGTCACCTGGGTGTGGGTGTTGATTTCCGCGCCGTACTTTTTGGCACCGATACTCATGGCCATGGTGATGCCGTTGGGATCTACGTCACCATCATCGGGCCAGTAGAGGCCGGCGATAATGCCCTCGGTATTCATCATCGGATGCAGCTCTTCTATCTGTTTCGGGGTGACCCAACGTACGTCCAGCCCCAGGCAACGGTTCATGCTGTACACATATTCAAGTTCTTCCATACGGCCAGGATTGTCAGCCGTGCGGATGGAACCGGTGGTGTGCCAGCCGACGCTCTGGCCGGTCTCGGCTTCCAGCTGCTGGTAGATCTCGATACTCTTCATGTTGACCTGGGTGGCATAGTAATTACCATGGAAAAAAGAGCAGTTACCGGCGGCCATCCAGGTGGAACCGGAGGTCAGCTCATGTTTTTCGATCAGCATCACATCGTTCCAGCCATATTTCGCCAGGTGATAA
>JAUWLT010000193.1 GCA_030613515.1 Desulfobulbaceae bacterium | reverse complement strand
GCAAAACCACCAAAGGGCACTGCTGATTTAGGCCGATAATGGGTTAGAACCCCCAGCTCATCGACCCGACCACCAGCCAGAATCATTGCCAGCGTAGAAGGTTGTAGCATACGGACACCTGCTGGAAAAAGTTAACATTCTCTCAACTGGATTGTATTGCAATTTCCCCTGTTTTGGCAAGAAAATTAGACGGATCCCGCCTTTTCATGTCAATTACCATAAAGTAAGGCTATAAACACTTTGGACTGGGATTTAGCCCGCATTTCTCACCAGTTTTCGTTGCGAAAGCTTGAAGATTGGTTTCCCGCAAGCGTTTCCGACCAAAAGGGCGCGCAGGCATACTTGACAGTATGTCGAGTACCCTTGACCGAGGAAACGGTTGTGGGGAGCCGATATTCAAGCTTGCAGCAGGAAAGTGGTGAAAAATGCGGGTTAGCAGTAGAAACAATGAATTCACTACCCAGGAAAAGGAATAGTGAACAGGAAAAGGCGGTTGCAAACTTTTTTTCCTGTTCACTCTTTCGCTGTACTCAGGGGTAGCTGATTTTTTTTCAGCTATAAATCCGGTAGGCAAGAGGAAAATTGCACTACATATGCCGAGTGGCGATTCGCATGAGCGCACTGGTGGTAAACTCCTGCCCTTCACGCAGGGGGAGATTCTTAATAGGAACCTCGGCCCGGGCAGCCTCCCTGTGGCCGCCGGCAGGACCATATTCACCAAAGGTCTTCTGGGCAAGTTTACCGGCATTCTTACGATATCCATCACAACGAATGATGACAACCAGCTTTTCTCCATGGATTCCTGAAACAAGCACCCAATCAAATTTGTCTACGTGGTTGAGAAAATCAGCTATTATCACGAGGATATCCGGGGTGCCCACTCGGCCTAAATGGACATAGGCCCTGCCCTTGCTGGCTTTGACCTCATTTAAGGCAATCTTGAAATATTTCAGCTCAGATCTGCGCAGTTCCGTCAGTTCAAACTTGCGCACCAGGTTGCGGTTGGCAATATTAAACACATAGCGAAACGAAATTCCGTCCGCCAACTGCATGTTCTTCTTTTCAAAATCCTGAGTATCTACCTTGATCCCGTAATAGAGGGCAGTGGCAAGGGCGACAGAAGGATTGATACCGGCAGCACGCAGGTATTCCACCATCATGGAGGAGACAGCACCGTATTCAGGCCGGATATCGATGAACTCTGCATCCCAGCCCTCGGTAACCGGGTGGTGATCAATCACCATGTCAAAATCCAGTTTTTCAAAACAGGGATGGTGATTCGGCTGTGAATCAAGCAAAACCCGCTTGGAATAATCCTTAACCGGCAGGGTATGCAGCCGTTCAATGGGAATCTTCAGCCGCTCGACCATGGTCATGTTGTTGAGCCGTCTGATTTCATTGGGATAGCCGATAGTTACGCTGCCGACCCGGTAACTGAGCAGCCTCTTTACAGCCATGGCACTGGCAAGGGCGTCAGGATCGGCACTGATAACGAGGAGCACCTCATCATCGCGATCAAAGACATTATAAAAACCACCTAATCGAGCCAGTGCCGAATTGCGGCTGGCACTTCGAGTGACGATATCTGCTATCTTTTCCAGTCGTTTCTGCATAAAAAAAGGTACCTGTTAAAAAAAATCAGCCCCTCCTACCTGCACACGCTCAAAACGTGCGGTATAGAAGGGCTATAGTCCAAATCGTGCGCATATGAACCACTGCTAACCTTTTACAAGTTCGGGTAACGGAATGTTTTTCACTCCTGGCGGACTTATTACCAAAAAAAAACCACTGTTCACCGCAAGGTGATACACAGTGGCAAATATTGCTCAGCTGAAAATAATAGCAACAGGAAAAAGCGTTCCCCGGGTTTCTGCAGCCCTTACGAATATATCAGCAAGTGAATTCTTCATAATGGTTATTCCCTTCCTACAGCCTGCACCGTCTAAAAAGAGAGGTCAAGTAACAGGAAAAGGCAACCATACCATAGAGCGGTAAAAAATTGCAAGTACGGCTTTGACTGCATGCTGAATCAGCTAAATACCGGAACAGACGGGAATATTTTTGGATCCGTATGGGGGATAAACCTGGAACCTGAAAAACGAATCATGAACTCCTGGTTCACGTTTAACTCAATATAGGTGATTTTTCGCCCTATCTCCCGTGCCCTCTGTCGGGCTGCCTCATCGAGCAGGATACGTTCAGCCCCATGCAGCGAACTGTTGCCCACCGGTTCATAGGTGGAAAGGGGCAGATCCGGCAGCATACCAAGGGTTATGGCCTGGCCGGGATCTATATGTTCTCCAAAGGCTCCGGCAACATAGATTCGCTCAAGCTCTGCAAATTCGACCCCTACCTGCGCCGTCAAGGTCGTCAGGATTGCATACATGGCCGCCTTGGAACGCATCATGGCGTCCAGATCGATCTGGCTGAGCACAACCGGTTCATTGCTGCCGGATTCTTCAACAAACGCGACAATAAACACTGTTTCCCCATCCCGGGTTACCAGACGCTTGCGAACAAAGGCTTTTTGTTCCTCTGTCTGCCCTGTAAATTCAGCCTGGAACTTTCCACGCAGATCCACAATACGGGCAAGATAAAGTTCTGCCACCAGGTCAATCAGGCCGGAGCCGCAGATTCCGACAGGCGGCACGTCATCAATGGTCTGCCGGTTGAGCTGCCAGGAGGCGCGGTCGATGGTGACATGCTCCACAGCCCCTGCATCGGCCCGCATCCCCATCCTCGCCACTCCACCCTCCAGCGCCGGACCTGCAGCGCCGGCGCAGGCGATCAGCCATTCCTGATTGCCCAGCACCACCTCGGCATTAGTACCCACATCTATGAACATGCTAATCTGTTCCGCCCGGTCAAGTCCAACAGACAGGATACCGGAAATCAGGTCTCCACCAAAATAACTGCCAATGGAGGGCAGTACCCAGACCATTGCCTGGGGGTGAAGACTCAAACCGATCTCCCGAGACGAGAACGGATCCGGATCGTTGAAAAGGGGAATATAAGGTTCTCGACAGATGTGATATGGGCTGAGCCCTAACAACAGATGCACCATGGTTGTATTGCCGGATATGGAAATAGCACGTACACTATCGGCAGTTGTTTCCGCTTGACCGGTCAACTCCTCAACCAGATCGTTAATCGTGGTGAGGATGGCCTGCTGTAGAATCTGCAATCCCTTCCGGTCCTGGTCTTCGCCCTTTTTTTTCACTGCAAAATGGATACGGCTCAGAATATCAGCCCCGTACTCGATCTGTCGGTTGACCGCATGGCCATGGGCAAGAGTTGTGCCGGTCAGCAGGTCAACCATGGTGGCCTCAAGATGGGTCGTGCCCAGATCCAGGGCTACCCCCGGCAGTATCTCTGGTTTCTGCGACAGGAAATCAATAATATCAACCTGCCGGGGCAGGACATTGAGTACTGCATATCCCTTGAAACGGGCGTTTCTGAAAGCTGCTGCGATCGTTGCCATACAGCTGAATGGAATACTCAGGCTGCGCCCGGCGATACTTGCCGGAAGCGTTTGCGACAATGCGGCTTTCAACCGGTCAAGATCTGCAGTATTATCTTGCAGACTCGGCTCTGCGGCTTCCACTCGGATGGCAGTAACCAGGGCAAGGGTATCCACAACAGGTAAGACTCCTTATTCTTCTTTTTTTGGGGTATGACGGGAACATCCATAGATTCCCCCGGTAATACTTGACTGTAAATCCTGCAAAGGGTACTACATGCCCGTGATGGAAACAATAAAAACTAAAAATCTCCGGCGTGCTGAAATGCTGCACCTGTAGTCATATAATTTCCAATTTTTCTGCCCGTGAACCTCCTTAAACGCTATATCCTGCTCCAGTTTGCCAAGAACATTCTCATGATCATGATGAGCTTTATTGCCATCTATCTTTTGATCGATTTTTTTGAAAAAATCGATAACTTCATGGAAAAAGGCAAATCCATGGGGTTGGTTGTTCACTTTTTCATGCTCAACATTCCCTTTATCCTGGAACAGATGGGGCCGGTCTGTATCCTGCTTGCCGGAGTTGTCACCCTGGGTATTTTAAACCACTCCAACGAGCTTATCGCTCTTAAAGCATGTGGGATCCCGTTAAAAAAGATCACCGGCCCGATCATTGCCGCCGGTATAGCCGTCACCCTGCTTCAGTTCACCATGTCCCAGTTTGTACTGCCCAAAACAGTGGCCAGGACGAATGAAATCTGGAACAAGGAGGTCAAGGGACGCGTTCCGCTGGGTATTTACCGCAACGGCCGCTACTATTACCGGGGAATCGATGGTTTTTATTCCTTTGCCCGGCCTGATATTCACAAGGATGAATTTCTCTTTTTCTCTTACGCTTCCTGGGACGGTAATTATCAGCTTGATTCCCTGATTGCCGCCCAGCGTGCTACCTGGAAAGATGGAATCTGGACCCTCTACCAGGGACAGGTACAGACAGCTCTCCCTGAAAAGCAATTTTTGAGCGAGGTCTTTGCCAGGCGCGACTTCGGTTTTTCTGAAAAACCCGAGGATTTCTTTGTCTCCCAATACCGTTCCAAGGAGCTTTCCCTGATGGGGCTCTACCGGGATGCCCTGCATCAACGATCAGCTGACGAGGCTAATATTGCCTGGGCTGAATTTTATGGCCGCATCTCCTACATCATGTTAGGGCTGCCTCTACTCCTGTTAGGGCTGCCCCTGCTTCTCATGGTATACCGGAAATGGGGCCGCGATCTTTCCCTGGCGGTACCGGTCAGCTGCGGCATGGCCTTTGCCTGCTGGGGTATCTGGGGGACTCTGCAATCACTTGCCAGGGCGGGATACATGAACCCTTTGTTTGCGGCCGTGGTAATCCACCTGCTTATAGGCTCATTGGGGCTTTTTCTGCTGCTCCGCGAAGATACGTAAGCGTAAACGGCCAGGGGTACCACACCTTCGCACGGTCGCAACTGTCCGCATAGAAGGGCTATAGCGGCCAGCAGCGCCTGCGCAAATCTGCGGCACCCCTGGCCGTTTACGAGTTTTGAGTATATGAAATCACATCGTAACAGACCCTGCAAAGGATCACGTAAAA
>JAUWLT010000028.1 GCA_030613515.1 Desulfobulbaceae bacterium | reverse complement strand
TTAGATATCGTATACGGTCCCTTACCGCCTTCGGCGATCTTACGCGCCAATTTGCGACAGATCTTGCCCAGTTCCCGCTCAAGGTTCCGCACCCCGGCCTCGTGGGTATAATTGGAAACGATCATCTGCAAGGTCTTATCATCAAGCTTGATCTGTCTTGGCTTGATGCCGTTCTCCTTAATCTGCCTGGGCAGAAGATACTTCCGGGCAATGATCATCTTCTCTTCCAGGGTATAGCCTGCAAGCCTGATAACCTCCATCCGGTCCATGAGCGGTCCGGGAATGGTATCACTGCGGTTGGCCGTGGTAATGAACATAACCTTGGAAAGGTCAAAGGGCATATTCATATAATGATCAGAGAATGTTGAATTCTGTTCCGGATCAAGCACTTCCAACAGGGCGGATGATGGATCGCCCCGGTAATCGGCACCAATCTTGTCAACCTCATCCATCATGAACACCGGGTTACGGGACTTCACATTTTTCAAACCCTGGAGGATACGTCCGGGCATGGCTCCAATATAGGTGCGCCGATGGCCGCGAATCTCGGCCTCATCGCGCATGCCACCCAGGGACATGCGGTAAAACTTACGCCCCATGGCCCGGGCAACAGCCTGACCCAGTGAGGTCTTCCCTACGCCGGGAGGTCCGACAAAACAGAGAATAGGCCCCTTGGTATCACGGTTCAATTTACGCACAGCCAAAAATTCCAGGATACGTTCTTTCACCTTTTCCAGGCCGTAATGATCCTCATCAAGCACCTCTGCAGCACGCTTAAGGTCCAACAGATCCTTAGACGATTTTTTCCATGGCAGGTCAAGAATCCATTCAATATACGTCCGGATAATGTTGGCTTCAGAGGCATCCGGGTGCATCATGTCCAGACGTTTCAGCTCCTTGCGTGCCTCTTTACGGGCATACTTGGGCATTTTTTTCTTCTTGAGCTTCTTACGCAGACCATCAAGTTCCTGGCCATAGGCATCTTCATCACCCAATTCCTTTTTCAGGGCCTGCATCTGCTCACGCAGGTAATACTCACGCTGGGAACGTGACATCTCTTCCTTGGCATCAGACTGGATCTTGGCCTGTACGGTAGAGACCTCAAGCTCTTTGTTGAGCAGGTCCGCGACCAGACGAAGCCGCTCCACCGGATCAGTGGTTTCCAGGATCTGCTGGGACTCGGAAATCTTGAGGCGCAGGTTGGAGCCCACCAAGTCGGCAAGCCTGCCCGGCTCCTCAATACTATTGATAATCATCATCAGGTCAGAGGAAAGGATGCCGCGCAGGGACATGATCTTCTCGGTCTGCTCACGAACCGTACGCATCAACGCTTCGGTCTCAACAGTGATGATCTCGATTTCCTGCTCTTCCAGCAGGTCAATTTCAACCCGGAAATGAGGATCCTTCTGCCGATACGCCCTGATCTGGGCCTTGGACAGGGCCTGGACCAGTACTTTGAGCCTGCCGTCAGGCAGTTTCAAGCTCCGCATGATCATGGAGACCATACCCACCTGGTAAACATCTTCCGGATCCGGATCATCTTTAGTTGCGTCCTTCTGAGTGACCAGCATGAGCAACTTGTCACCGCTCATGGCCTCGTTGACCGCTGAAATGGACCCGGACCTGCCTACGAACAGCGGGATAATCATATAATTAAAAACCACCACATCCCGGACCGCCATCATGGGAAGTTCTTCAGGAATTTCCATATCCTGAGTGTTTTCTGCAAAATCGTCCATACTGGTGGACAATGAATCGTCTATTTCCACTTTTCTCCTCCTGAAATCAGCCCGTTACAGGAACATTACAGCTTAAGATCAATATATCCCGGGACTGTAAAATACTTGGTTGGTTGCAAGAAGGTAAACATAACCGTAAATGAAGTCAAGATAGGGGCTGAAACAGGGTGCAAAAAACAGGAGAAACGTTTATCGTTTACAAAAGAAAGGGAACAGGAAAAAAGGAAAAGGAATAGATAGGTTAGCGGCAAATATTAAATTCAAACTGCTCTTCCCTATTCCCTATTCACTATTCCCTATTGAACAAGGAGTTATAGATGCTTGATGCTGCTTCTTTTTTTGATCTGACCGACTTATCCTTCAAAGATGTGTTTGCAGATACCAATTACGTCTGGGAAGGGTTAAAAAACCTGAAAGCCTATATGGATGGAGCCGTTTACGGACCTTTTGATCATGAGAGCCTGGAAAACGGTGTGCCGTTGACCCAGCCCTTGATCTTCCATGAAGGAAGATTGCAGGACGCTGTCGACTGCACCATAACCTACGGAGATGCCACCAAGGGAAAACTGCTGGTAGAACGGGATGGGAAAGAACTGACAGGCGCCTCGGTGATCATGGCCGGGGTCGTCATCACAGGTAACAGGATCCAGCTCGGCAGGGGCGTGCTGATCGAATCCGGAGCACTGATCAAGGAACCGGCAATCATCGGCGACCAGAGCGAAGTACGCCAGGGCGCCTACCTGCGTGGCTATTGCCTGGTGGGAAAACGATGCGTGGTGGGGCATACTACGGAAGTCAAACATTCCATTTTTCTCAACGATGCCAAGGCCGGCCATTTTGCCTATCTTGGAGACTCCATCCTGGGTGGTGATGCCAACCTGGGAGCGGGCACCAAGTTTGCCAACCTCCGCTTCCTGCCCGGCAATATCCAGGTCAGAACCACGAACGGCCTCATTGACAGCGGCCTGCGAAAATTTGGGGCGATCCTGGGCGACCGGGCTCAAACCGGCTGTAATTCAGTAACCAACCCCGGCACCATGATCGGCCCGGATGGAATACTTATGCCCAATACAACGGCAACTTCGGGTTATCATGCTGGAAGTACCGTGATTCGGTAGCCGGTTTGCCCTCTGATTTTTTTCGCTCCTGCTCAGCACGATCACCATACTCATACAGAGAAAAATAAAAGGCAAACAGGATGCCGATGGTAAAAAAAATCCTGGCAATCCGGTCCCAGGCCGGCCGCTTGCCATCATGCATATAACGAATTACAGCTACCAGCACAAAAGTAAAACCGATACAGTACGGGGCCGTGGTCAGTAACTGTTCCACGGTACCTGAAATTATGGAGCCCATGGTCGGACCGGTCCGGATATGAAAGACCAGGTAAGCCAGGGCAGTTAATACAAAGGTAATCTTTTCACGTAATGTCTGCATATGAATACTAACACTGTTTGCATTTTCCCGGACACAATGCCGAGGGCCGAAGTACTGTTCCCACTTGTACAGGTTTTCGAACCGGTTGTCTACTTAAGACCGATGGAAAACGATACCCCTGTTGCCGCTGATCTGTCACCTCTCTGCCGGAAAATGGTTGATCGGGATCTTGTCCGCTTTGACTGCCCTGCCCCGCTGCTTGATAATCGGGACCGTTTCGTGCAGCTTGTCCACGACCTGCAGCACCGGCGCGACGACTATGCAAGCCAGCTCAGTCATCTTTCTCTGGCCGGACTCGGCAACAGCGGAAAAACAGAAACACAGGCATCCATCATCAGCACCCTGCTCAAGCAGACCGGCGTTCAAGAAGAACAGGACGAACAACGTGTCATGATCCTCTGGCAGGCAAGGCTGCTGCTTAAATTAGGTGAAATATTTGACCGGGAGCAGAAGGATCTACAGGAAAACCTGGAACGAATATCCGTCAGGGAGAAGGGGTTACTTGATGAATTACGCAAAGACAACCAACAGCCATTTTCCCTGAGCAAGATCATTACTGCAAACAGTGAGAAAACAGATGCGCAGTTGCGACTGCTCCTCAAGGCCTGGAGCCGCCTCTTCGGACTGGGCAGTCACCCTATTGCATCCTCAATTTTTATCACAACCAGCCGTGATGCCCTTGACCTGCTCACCGAACATTATGTAGAAAACAGGGGACAGACCCCAATTTTCCAGACGAGAGGTGATGAGCCTCAATGCGCAGGAAAAAATCGGGGTCTGTCCCCTGTTTTATTAAGCCACGAGAAACACCCCAAAAAGATGCTTACCCTGCTGCTGCCGGGCGGCCGGGAAAGTGACACTTTTGCAGAGCAGCGGACAGCATTCAGAAATGATGCTTCCGACCTGATTGCGGCTATCCATAGGCTGCTGGAAAACCCGGGATCACTCAATGAAGAGGACCGGTCAGCCCTTAACGGCACAGACTGCAACTGGGCCACCCTGCTGGAGCAGCACTACCCTGCAGCAAAAAACTGCCGCTGCACCCTTTCCCTCTATTCCCTGCCCTCCGTTAACCCGGGCAAGCTTTTCCTTCAAACCTTTGGCCGGGAAGAAGATAACGTGGAGAAAGAAACGGAAGATGACGGACGCATAGGGGTAATTTTCGGTATTTTAGAGGAACAGGCAAAGAATTAATTCGTAGTTGTTTAAAACCGTGAGCATACCATTCTCCTTAAAGAGTAAGTAGACAAAAAATCGTCGTCTGTTTTCATTATTTATCCTGTTGTCAGGGCAGAGGTTTTGTTACGCTGCCCATATGAACCAGAAATTGGTTGGGCGTCAAAAAGTCCACCAGACACAGATCGATGCGTTCTGTTCCCTCCGTATCCAGAAACACGATGGTGGGCACGCCCTTAACATCGTACTGCTTCAACAGCTGTTCATGGAATGGATTGCCACCCTGGGTTACATCAACTTTTACCATGATAAAATCAGCCTCTGCCTGTCTGACTACATCAGGGTGATGGAATATATTTTCTTCAAACTCCCGACAAGGCGTGCACCATTCGGCGTAGAAATCAATGATCACCGGTTTCTTCTGAACTATGGCTTCTTGAAGGGTCTGCTCAGAATATGTATGCCATGCGACCCCGGGCCCCGTATGAACCAAGCGGTGATCCAAATGGTTGCAAGGACCAGACAAGCAGTCCCCACGATGGCTTTCAGCCACGGAAAAAGCTTGAAACTCGCCTGATTTTTATCAATCCATCCCAAGTGAAGACCAGCGGCCAAGGCGACACAAACCGGCAGGATGACTTTCATTGCTTCAGGTATGATCGGTCGGATGAAATAAGCCGCCATGCCCACCAAAACCCACCCCATAAGCTTACGCACCCATATCATCCAACCACCGGCTCGGGGCAGGCGTTGCAGCTGGCCGGAAAAGATGGCCAGCACAAAAAGAGGAAGGCCCAGGCCCAGACTAAGAGTGAAAAATATCAGAAATCCGATCCAGGGATCACCCATACCGGCAACCCAGGTGAGCAAACCCAGAACAAAAGGCCCGATACAGGGAGCAGCCACGACCCCCAAGGTAAGTCCCATGAACAGACTTCCGAAGTACCCGGTGTAGGCTTTACCGGCCATCTGGTTCAAAGCGCCGGGCAGTCGCAGCTCCCAAAGCCCGAAGAGGCTGGTAGCGAACAAGACAAGAACGCCTGCTATAATAGTCAACACAATTGGACTTTGCAGGATAGCCCCCATCAAGCCGCCTGTGAGCGCGGCCACAACGCCTAAAATCGAGTTTGTCAGGGTTAGGCCCATCAGGTAGCAAAGTCCATGCGCAACGAGCTTCAACTGGTTGGGTTTCCCTTGAGCTGCGCGCCCGCCGAAAAACGAGACGGTAATGGGGATCATGGGATACACGCAGGGGGTCAGATTCAGAGCCAGACCGCCTGCGAAAATGCCTAAGAGTGTCCAGAGCATTGCCCAACCCTGAAGAGATTGCGCGGACGGCACCGAGGCTGTTGCCTCCGAAGACGCTGTAAGCCCAGCCGGAGCGCTGTTGATGGGCAGCCCCTGTTCCTGCCATTTTGGGAAACCGTAAGGGTCGCGATAGACGTTTGTGTAACCAAGCGATACTGCCACCCGGGCAGCTGAGTCACTCCGGACTCATGTCAGGCCCGCTCAGTAAAATACGAGATATCGCTCCTTGTCCGGTCCTAAAAAGTTCTCCAGATCGCCGGCCTTTCGCCAACGTGACCACCAGGTGGGCTCCATGGGGAAATTGAGAGCACCCTCCATGTGGCCAGTGCGGTATTCCCACTCCTGACGAGTATCCACCAGCAACTGAGCCGAAGAGTCTTTGCAATACCGCTCGGCAAGCTCTTTGGTGGTGATGATGCGGTAACCAGCAGCATTGGCCTCGTTCAGAACCTCATCCCAGCTGGCTTGCGCCGGTGCTGTGGGGCGTTGTCCGTACCAGACGGAACCAACCGATATCACGACAGCTACCAGCACCAGGAGAATAGATGATCTTGTTTTCATGTTCGACTCCTCTCTTGCTGGGTTGTAACCTTGGCAACAAGCCGGTCGTTTGTCTCAACGGCTTATTAACCTTCCCTTGCCAGCTTTGAAAGCAGAAATGTTGCCCCCCTGCGGGACAACCCAAGTTTATCCGCAAGCGCATTCTCATCCAACGGACCATGCATTTTCAAAAGTACACGAACCTCTGATTCCAGTTCCTCCAACCAATCCTCGAACAGTATCAGCAGGTCCGGATCGGCAATCGCCAGGAGTTGCTCGGATTGAGCAACTTTGTCAACAAGGCTTCTGCACATTTGTGTTGGGTCGACACCTTCGCCCATGCATTCGGCTAGTCAAAGATGGACCATGCCGGATACCTTGTCACCTCCTGATTGTTCGATGAGATTCATCAAAAAAACGCTCGCGAGCCTCATTATCCAGATCCACAAGAAGTCTTTCCAGGATCGTGGTGATTTTCGACAGAGCCTCTTCCGGGGCCATGTTGGTAATTATTTTAAAAAGCTCATCCATTGGGTTTAGCTTGCCTCCGTCTGGTTAAAAGGTCTTTCTCGCTGATAAGAGATCCGTTGCCACTTCACTTAAGGTGTGCATTACATCAAGGACTCTTGAATCCGCCAATTCATAGTAAATAAACGGTCCCTCACGTTTCACCGTGACCAACAGGGAGCGTTTTAACTCTTTTAAATGGTGCGACACCAGCGGCTGCGACAACTCCAGTTCCTCGACGATAGCGGAAACCGATTTTTTTCCACCACTGATGAACTGTAGTATCCTTAAACGGTTGCCGTCAGACAAACTCTTGGCTAAGAAGGCGACGCTCGGCAGGCTTTCGTCGCGCAAGATCCGCTTGTCCTTTTGACTGGGTTGCAGAGTGTTCATCTTTATTTTTTCCTGTTCAATAATGCGTCGCTCTAACACTTATGGGTGCCTTGAATAATTAAATTTTTCGTTCGAGGTCAGTTAAGCGAAGACTCCGAGGAACAGGAAAATTAAAAAGCGCAGCATATTAGTCATATGTGAGTATTTTCATTTTTCTGTGACGCAGAGATCGGGCGAGGTAAGCGAGGCACGAGACTCCGAAAAGCAATTATTCAAGGTAGCCTTATGACATAGCTGGACGATATACAGAGCCGGTGTCGAATCAACATATCAACATTCATTTATATGATATATTTAAAAGTAGAGTCTTTGTACCAGGATGTCAATGGTTCTTTCACAAAAAAAACTATGATTTGCCGGGGAAAAATTGAGCCTGTAACCAGCGCTTCGGCCTGAAAGCAAATTCTTATCACTTTCCAATCGAGCAGACCTTCCGACCTATTCTCACTACAGCTGCCTGAAGTCAGGAGAAAAGAAAACGGGAAGCAGCTGACAATGGATAGAAATGCAGGAGTCTGTTATGATTTGATCAGTGCCCCCCTGATTCGAATATGGAGCAACGACATGTTTTTTGAGCAATTTCCTTTATTGTAGGTCTTATTTCCTTGATCGCAGGACCGCAGAATTACGACAGTGAATTGGCCACAGCACCTGTTCCGGTGGTTGCCGGTGCCCTGGTCATGCTGCTTGCGGTGTTTAATCTTGTACCCCGGTTTAACCGATGCCGCTCCTGCAACAGAAAACTCCCAAGGAAGGTTGATACCTGCCGCTTCTGCGGCGCTAAACAGCTTCCTCTGGATTCATGAGGATCAGGTTGTGGGTTGACAGGTGAGAAGCATAAGGGCGTGGTAACCGTTAATACCTCTGAACAGGCCGGCCGGGCAGTTATTGTCGCTAAGGGTTCAAGTAACAACAACTTATATTATGCTTTGACCTAGTGTCGTGTCAACGCTGCACTGACGTATTTTTCTTGTTCTTTTCCGCGCCTGCGTCTTTGTGACTTGAGTTACATAGTTCTACTATGCGCCCCAATCCACAAAGACGCAGGCACAAAAAACTACTGCGCAATCTTGCGCCATTTCATCGTTGACGCGACACTAGGGTCAGCGGAACAGTCTTTTCACTGCCAGTAACTTGAGAAAGCGCATAAAGGTCGTCAGGTTGCGGTATCGTTTATTCAAAGCGCGACTGACGTTGCGATAGTTCACCGGAATTTCAAATATCCGCATTCGCTCCCGGAGAAAAAGCAGCATCATCTCTGCTGAAAATTCCGGCCCCGGGGCTTCAAGGGAGTCCGCAATCTTCAGGTACGATGTCCTCCAGAATGCACGGAAGGTGCAGCCCACATCTGAAAACCTTCCCTCAAAATGCCACCACAGCAGCTCCATTAACTTGGCAATGAAGATGTTGGCCATCCTTACCGTAGCTGACAGGTCAACGCCATGTTCCATGAGTTGCCTGGTTGTCCGTGTACCCACCACCATGTCCGCTTCCTGCAGGTAGGAGAGTAGTTTGTGCACGTCCCTTGCCGGGAATGCGTAGTCGGCCTCGGTCAGGATAATGATGTCACTGTCTATCTGCTGCAACGCATATTTAATTTTCTCGCCATACCTGTCGATTCCGGGCGGACACCGGATGATATTGACCCCCAGCTTCTGCGCCTCTTCGGCGATGGTGTTTTCAAAGGGAACAAGCAGGTAAAAAGAATCCAGTGCCGAGACCTTTCGGTAACGATTGATTGTAAAGCCGACGTTTTTTTCAGTCCCCTCGCTGTAAATTAACAGGGCCTTCGAGTAGCCGGCAAAATGCATGGATCTTTCATGATAATTTGCTCGATACAGCGAATCACGGTCATTGATGTTGACATAGTTGCCGGTGAGCTGAAAGGGGGCTATAGCTTTCCCGTGCCGGCAGGTTTCATTGAGAAAGGTAATAAATTCGACATAGTCATTGGTTGACTGCGCGAATGCCTGTTCCAGTACCGGAAATATTTCCGGAGAAAAAACAAAAGTTCCGCAGCCGAGGATATTATTTTCAGGATGCAGCGGTTTCTCCACCAGCTGCTGGATCCGGTCATCTCTTAGTTTAACGGCGTAATTCTTTTTGATGATTTCGAGGTTATCCACCTCTTTGACAAAGCAGGTGGCAAAAAAAGACCGGTAGGGGAAATCAAGGAGCTGGTGGTGATTGGATCCGATATAGCATTCATCGGAAAGAATAACGCAGAAATAGTCATCAATGAATTGCCGGCCAAGAAGAATGGACCAGGCCAGCCCGCGGTCCAGTTCATTGTTTTCTATGTAATGCAGGCGAACGTCAAGTTGTCTGCCGTCCTGGAAGCGCCCTTTAATAACCTTTCCGAGGTAACCGACAATGATGATAATGTCTTCGATGCCCAGCTGATCGCGCATCAGCTCAATATTTCGCTGCAGGTTCGGGACGCCGTTAATCTCCAGCATGCTTTTGGGCAGGTTGGCGGTATACGATCCGGCCCTGGTCCCCTTGCCGGCCGCTGGAATGAGTCCGTAGAGCTTAGGCACGAGATCGAGAGGACTTCTGCGGAATCGTCAGGTAATAATAAGTAAGGTAGTAGAGATATTTGATGGTCTCGGAGAGGTGCATCATCTTGGATGAGCCTGTCCGGCGGGGCCTGAAGGCCACATGTATCTCGGTAATGGTAATGCCGCGTTTTGCCAGTCGTGCTGCAAATTCGAGAACATGCTCAAAGCCGTTCCGTTCCAGGGTGAGATCAATGACTGCTGAGCGTCGAAACGCCTTTGACCCGGTATAGAGGTCGGTTGTCTGCTGTTTAAAGAGCAGGTTGAACAGGCCGGAGATAAGTTTGTTGCCGAAAGCCTTTACAAAGGGTATCGGCGTCTGCTTTTCAGGGAGCAGAAACCGGGATGCAAAAACGACGTCTTCGTTGTCGAGCTTCTTGATCAGTTCAGGTATGGCCTCGGGCGGATACTCGCAGTCTGCATCAATGATAACGATCCGATCCGCTGTGGATGATTGTATTCCGTCCCGCAGTGATGCGCCGTACCCTTCGTTGGTGGAGTGCCGGATAACCGTTGCTCCTTCAACTTTGTTGAGGATCAGCAGACTGTTGTCCGTTGAGGCGTTGTCTATAAAGATGGGATGGATCTGCAGGGGAAGGGACGACAATCTGGTGATAAATTCGGGCAATCCCTCCTCTTCGTTATAGACTGGGACAATGACATCAATTTGATTGTCTGGAACCATAAGAATATTCGTGACGATATCTGGTCAACATCCTGACAAGCGGAAGATTCTCCAGAAGAGAAAAAGCAGAAAGGCGGCAACTGGAAGACGTTGTAAAAAAGATGATGGAGGTAAGCGGGATCGAACCGCTTGCCTCTTGAATGCCATTCAAGCGCTCTCCCAGCTGGGCTATAACCCCTCCACATTTTGACAGCGCTAATTATCATGGCTGTGGCCATGCTTGTCAAGGGTATTCCGTTTTTGGGTCAGTAGAAACTGAGCTGGAGGACTGAAACCCACAGCGACTTACTGGAGCAGACCATGGATCAGGCGTATGCAACCGAGTGTTGCCGCTTTTCCTGTGGAGAATCAGGATAAAGCTGGAACCTATTCAGGTATATCCATTTCTACGGCCCTTGTTGCCTCCACTGTTTCAATTTTTCTGACTGTCAATCCGCAGGCGACCAGGGAACAGATTTACAACTATCTCGGCATCAGCCTTAACCCGCTTCTCACGAGCGATTGGCTGCAGGTTAAAGGAGGGGGAGGTCAGGGTACAGCATAAATTTGTCCTCAACAATAAAAACAGTTGCTTGAAAAAGCTGTCTGCCAGTATGCTTACCTTTTACCTTATACCTTACACCTTATACCTCATTACCAGGAGTAAACATGACAGCTGAAAAACGTACACCAAATCCGGACCGGGTGGCCTTTCTTCGGTCACTGCCGCTGGAAGTCAAACAGGAGATTACCGGTGAGGAGTCGGAAATCTTTATGTATGAGGAGGACATTCCCGAATCACTGTATGAAAAAATTAAAGACTATCTCACCGAAGACAACGAATAAGGGGGAAACGCAATGAAACTTATCGGAAAAGGATTAGTGGCAATTCTGGGTGTGAGCCTGGCATTGATACTGGTCTGCCGGCCCGCGTATGCGGCAGACACAACCTTTACCTTTGGCCTGCTCATGGTCGGCCCGGCCAATGATCACGGCTGGAGCCAGGCCCATTTTGAGGCGGCACGGGAGATAGAAAAAACAGTATCCGGCACTAAAATGATTTATATCGACAAGGTCAACCCGGCCGACCGTCCCGGCATTACAGTGCCCAACCTGGTGGATGACCTGGTCTCCAAAGGGGCAAAATTGATCATCGGCAACTCCGATGATATGAAAGACGGTATGCGCGAGGCATCCATGATGCACCCGGATATTTATTTTATTCATATCTCCGGCGATGATGTGCATACCGGTAAGGCGGAAAAGAACCTGACCAACCTGATGGGCCGCATGGAATACGGCAAAATGATGGCCGGTTTTGTTGCCGCCTTGACCAGCACGACAGGAAAAATCGGCGATCTTGGCCCCCTGATCAATGCCGAGACCCGCCGGTTGTCTTCAGCTGCCTATCTTGGTGCCCGTTACGCCTGGACCCATGTCCTGAAAAAACCGGCCAAAGATCTAAAATACAAGGTTTCCTGGATTGGTTTCTGGTTTAACATTCCGGGTGTTACCTCGGATCCGACCCTGGTCATGCGCAACTTTATCGACAGTGGTTATGATGTAATCATCTCCGGTATCGACACCACCGAGGCCCTGATTGTTGCCGGCCAGAAGCGTAAAGAAGGTGCCGAGGTCTGGGCCGTGCCCTACGACTACAGGGGCGGCTGCAACGAGGCCCCGGATGCCTGCCTGGGTGTACCCTATTTCAACTGGATCCCCGGCTACAAACAGATCATCGAGGCTGCCATGAACGGCAACTTCAAACAGCAATTCCTCTGGCTTGGACCGGACTGGAAAGATATCAACAACTCCGAAACCTCGTCTATCGGTTTCCTGGAAGGAGCAGCCCTGGGAACGGAACAGAAAAAGGAGTTAGCCAAATTCCAGAAGGGACTGGCTGACGGCTCCATCAACCTGTTCACCGGCCCACTCAACTACCAGGACGGCTCAGTCTTCCTCAAAGCCGGTGAAACGGCCAATGACGAGCAGATCTGGAATCTGCCACAGCTGCTTGAAGGAATGGAGGGAGCAAGCAAGTAAGTGAAGAGGGAAAAGGAAAAGGGAAGAGATTAAACCCCACGCGCCCCCCTTTTCCTATTCCTTTTCCCTTTTCCCTAAAAGAATGATTGAACTCCGAGATATCCATAAACATTTCGGCACGATCAAGGCCCTGCAGGGAGTCAGCCTGAAGGTTGCAGCCGGCTCCATTCACGGAGTGGTGGGCGAAAACGGTGCCGGCAAATCAACCCTGATGAAGGTGCTGACCGGCTATATCGCCCGGACCTCAGGCAGCGTCCTCTTTGACAAACAGGAAGTGGATTTGCACACGCCCAAAGATGCCCGGGCTCTGGGTATCGGTATGCTGTACCAGGAGCCGTTGGACTTTCTCCAGCTATCGGTACTTGATAACTTCATGGCCGGTGCCCCCCGTTTTGACCGGCAGGTCATGCGATCTGCACTGCTTGATTTGACCAGCCGTTTCGGCTTTGAACTTGAGCCCGACTGTCCTTTGCAGTGGTTGACTGTCGGTGAGCGACAGCAGCTTGAACTGCTGCGCCTTATCCATGAGGGAACCAGGGTACTTATCCTGGATGAACCCACCACCGGCATATCCGAGCACCAGCAGGATCTTTTATTTGCAGCCCTGAGATCACTGAAAGAGGAAGGCTGCGCCATCACCCTGGGTCCCATAAACTCTCAGAGGTCGAAACGCTCTGCGACCGGGTATCAGTCCTGCGCGATGGCAGAATAGCCGGTCACCAGGAGCGTCCCTTTAATACGGAAAATCTGCTGCAGGCCATGTTTGACACCCTGCCCGAACACGAATCTACCCCTGAAGCCTACATCGGTGGCCTGGAAATCCTTTCCTTTGAAAACGTCTGCTCATCAACCGGCCGGTCCGGTCTTAACCAAGTTTCTGTTTCTGTACGTGAAGGTGAGGTTATCGGTCTTGCCGGGCTGGACGGCAGCGGCCAGTCGGTTTTCCTGAAAATTGCAGGCAATCTGATGGAACCTGAATCAGGAACCGTGGTCCGCTTCGGTCACAACCTGGCCGGCAACAAACTGCAACAGAACAGGAAAGAAACGGTTTTCCTGCCTGCAGACCGGCTCAGTGAAGGGTTGATCCCCGGTCTTTCCATCCGTGAACATCTGCTGCTCGCAAGCGACAGCCCGTTCTTTATTGCGCCCGGAACCGGCAGGCAGCAGGCAAAACAGGCCATAGCCAAGTTCAATATCCTCGGTAGGCCGGAGACGGTTGCCGACGGTCTGTCAGGCGGCAACCAGCAGCGACTGCTGCTCTCACTCATGAAGCCCGGGGCCAGACTCATCTTGATGGAAAATCCCACCCGGGGCCTGGATGTCCAGTCCGGAGTTTGGACCTGGCAGCATCTGCGTAACCAACTGCCTGACAACGGTGCCATTATCTTTGCCTCGCCAGACCTGGAGGAAATCATGGAACATGCCGGCCGGGTGCTGGTCTTTTTTGATGGCCGTATTATTTTCGACAAAGCCACCCGCGCTACCGACTTCAACCAGGTCTCCCGAGCCATTACCGGCCATGTGGAGGCAATCGCTTGAACAGTTCACGTCTGTCAACTCTCACCACTCCCCTGCTGCAGTTTTTTTTCATTGCAGCTCTTGCCTTTGGCGCAGTCAGCCTGCTGCTTATTGCACTGGGCCTCTCTCCAATGGCCATTGCCGAATCCATGTCAGCCGGATCCATCAGTAACTGGATGCGGATCAGCCATCTGCTGTCCATCTGGACACCACTTCTGCTCTGTGCAAGCGGTCTGCTCTTTACCTTTCGGGCCGGACTCTGGAACATTGGCATTGAGGGTCAGATGGTCATGGGCGCCATCGGTGCAACAGCCGTGCTGCGGATGCTCAACGGTGTCGCCCCGCCCGGCCTGGTGATAGCACTTGCCATGGCAGGCGGCCTGCTTGGCGGCGGGATGTGGGGCATGTTTGTCGGTCTTCTGCGCAACCGGGGCGGGGTTAATGAGATCTTCGGCGGCCTGGGACTCAACTTTGTTGCCCAGGGCATTATCCTGTGGCTGATCTTCGGTCCCTGGAAACGAGCCGGCATTGCCTCCATGAGTGGAACCGACCTACTGGCACGCGACCTCTGGCTGAGCACTCCTCCAGGCTGGCGGGTGGCACCCGTTGCCCTGGGGCTGGCTGCCGGCGCCTTTCTATTGACCGCACTTCTGCTGGCCAATACCCGTTTCGGCCTCCAACTCAAGGCGGTGGGAAAAAATCAACAGGCTGCCCGGCTGTTCGGTATCCAGCCAAACCTGGTCGGCCTTACAGCCATGATGTTAGGTGGTGGACTGGCAGGGCTGGCGGGTTGCCTGCAAGTCACCGCAGTCTATCACCGGCTGATCCCATCGATTTCAAGCGGCTACGGTTACCTGGGCTTACTGATCGTCATGCTCGCCGGTTATCGGGCAGCAGCAGTCCCCTTTATTGCCCTTTTTTTTGCCGCCCTTGCCGCCGGTTCCATCCAGCTGCCTATTGTCCTGCAGATCGACTCATCCCTGTCCGGAGTGATTCAGGGCGCCTGCGTCCTCAGTGCTCTCGTGGTGCATGGCTTGCACCAACAAAAGAGGAGCCGCTGATGGACGTTTCCCTGCCCGTACTTGCAGCCGGCATTGCCGCAACATCGGCTCCTCTTATTTTTGCAGCCCTGGGTGAAACCCTGACCGAAAAAGCAGGTGTTATTAACCTGTCTCTGGACGGCACCATCCTGCTGGCCGCCATGACCGGCTTTGTTACTGCTTCAGCCACCGGTTCCGTCTGGCCCGGGTTTGCCGCTGCCGCTGCCACCGGCATGGCAATTGCCCTGATCCTTGCCCTGGTCGGAATCTGGCTTGGCCAGTCACAGGTGGCAGTGGGCTTTGCCCTCACCTTTCTCTGCCGGGACCTGGCCTATTTTCTCGGTACCCCCTATTCGCGTACGCCTGGACCGCAACTGCTGACCGCCCCCATACCGGGCTTAAACGATCTGCCTGTTCTTGGACTGCTGCTGTTCAACCATTCCCTGATCGTATATGTATCTTTCCTGATCATTCCCCTGCTCTGGTACTTCATGTTTCATACCAGACAGGGACTTGTCCTGCGGGCAGTAGGTGAAAACCCGGAAGGCTGCTGGGCCCGCGGCATCCGCCCCAGGCTGACCCAGACCATCTACACCGCCCTCGGCGGGGCACTGGTGGGCCTTGGTGGTGCAGCGTATTCGCTTGCCATTAAACCGGGCTGGGGACGTCCCCAGGGCTGCGAGGCATCGGCTGGATAGCCCTGGCCCTGGTCATCTTTGGCGGCTGGCATCCACTGCGCGTCGCCCTGGGGGCCTATATCTTCGGTTTGCTGCAGATGTCAGGCATTATCATGCAGGACATGTTTCCGACCATTCCCTCCCAGATCTTTCAAGTGGCACCATTTCCACTCATGATCTTCACCCTGGTACTCATCCACCTGAGCCGAAACGTGCGCAATACAAGTGGTTCCCGGCTGCTCACCCTGCTCCGCGGCACCCCCCCTCGAGCCCTGGGTCGTACCCACCGGCAGGACTGATAACTCAAGGATTTTTTGCACCATTTAACTGTAGTTATTCAGGCCTGGGCCGACACAATTACTAATGAGACAAAATCAAACCTGACAATCTCTTTGTTGCATATAAGTTAGGAAACATCCTAAACAGGCGTTTGCCTACCACTACTTAATTTTACCTCATACAATCTCTACTTTCACAGAATGAATCGGCAAGGAACAGAGTAGCAGCAGATTGCTTGGGTGAATATCTTACCCGATCAGTAGTAATCTCGAATTTGCATAGATAGGCAAATTATTAAGACTGCCAGTTTAAGATTAGTTTTGATAACACATCTTAGCGCTCGGCCAAACAACATGAAGTAGATCCAAAATGGAGTCGTTGGCTGTTGGCGAAAAATGTGGTTCAGGGCAGAGAGGAATGCTTGTCACCCCCCATCCTGAAAAAAATGAACCCCCGAACAGTTCCAGACCAAACTGCACATGGGCCCCTGGACCGAACGTATTGAGGTATCCAATAATTTCACCCTGGGAAACATTCTGTCCTTTAACAACTTTAACATTTGCCCGCTGTGTGAGTCCCTTAATTGGGTCCTTAGTCATTGGCTCAAAGATATAATCGGTTGAAAATGGGATGAAGTACAGCCCAGTGTCAGGATCATCGACATACTCTTCGCAGTTGATCAGGACCTCAACCTGCCAATTGGATCCGGTACCGGCCTGTCGCAGATCCACAGAATCCACGATCCCAGAACAGGTAGCCTGAAAAGCCTTCAGGTTCCCCTGTGGATAGATATCTATACCGTCATATGCATAGCCCCATGGAGGAGTGCTGTTCTCAGAACTGAAGGCTGCCTTTATCTCTGTCATGTCGGACTCGTCTGCATAGGGGGTAGGGTTGACGTCACCACCATAACACAGACCGGCACCTGGAAATGTCACATGCAATAAATTAAGGATGGAATCTCAGGCAGCCTCAGTGAAATAGGCGGCAGGACAACTTGGGAGCCAGTTCCTACGCAGGGTAAAGTGCACATGGGCCTTCTCGTTTGGAGCATAATGATATCCGATAAGATCGCCCTGGGAAACATCCTGTCCCACAGCGAACGCAATGTTGGCCAGTTGATCGTCTCCAGTATCGGGAGCTTGTGTTTCGAAGTTATATTCAGCCGTGTAAGTGGAGTTGCATGCTAGCATGACGGTAACCTGCTCATCCCCCGTGTACATCCAGTGCACACGACCAGAACAGACAGCCTGAAAAGCTTCCAGGTTCCCCTGGGGATAGATGTCGATACCGTCATGGACATAACCCCAGGGAGAACTATCTTTATCAGAGCTGAAACCACTTCTGAGATCTTTCATGTCGGATTCGTTCACATAGGGGGTGACCAGGGTAACCGAATCGGAAGCCCCTCTACCAAGCAGGAGCATCAGCCAGGAGAAACCTTTGGCCGCATCCTCTTTGTTTGATGCAGCAGCGATGCCGGATCCAACAAGGAACAGCAGGAAGACATTTGCAAGCAATATTTTCTTCATGATGCCCTCCTCTTTCAAACAATAAGAGAAAGCCAAACTGCCTCATTCCAAGGCAGCTCGCCTATCTCATAGACCCGTGGCTTTCCGTCGCTGTTTTGCAACAGGTTTGACTTTCTCTTATATGTATATCAATTCTTAATTGAATTGTATGTCAAGAAGGACGAGACAGTCAAGGTAACGGCGTGGTACTGATGAGAAGTTGTTAAGGCATACTGGCAAAGTTGAGATTATCTGTACTAATCTGTTCAACGGCGGCATCCTTACCTCTTCTGCCGCAAAGTCCCCAGAACATCCCGCAAGGTAACCGCCCCAATCACCACAACCCCACTGGCAACGGCCCACGCCCCGGGCATCTCGCCATATCCGATGGCGACCCACACGGGATTGAAAATCGGCTCCAGTATCATGATAAGGACAGACTCAACCCTTCCAACGACGCAGATGCACCGCTATAGGAAGCCCACCGGCAGACACTTACATGTCGGCACCGGAAGCGGCCTTCTGCATCTTGACCTCGACCTTTTCGGTCAGGTTTTCGTAGTAGTCGCGCAGGATGACCAGGACTTCTTCGCGGCCGAAGTGATCCGGGATATCGGCGCCTTCGGACAGGGCCTTGCGGAGCTTGGTGCCGGACAGGATGACGCGGTCGTCCTTGCCGTGGGGGCACGTACACATGGAAGCCATGCCGTCGCACTTGTAGCAGTAGAAGGTCCAGTCGATGTTCATGTTCTGGCAGAGCAGAGCCTTTCCGGGCTCGGCGGAGCAGCTGTCCAGGTAGGGGATTTTCTTGAAGATGTCCTGAGCTTCGAACAAACCGTAGAAGTCGCCGACCCCAGCGTGGTCACGACCAATAAGCATGTTGTTGATGCCGTAGTTCTGACGGAAGGTGGCGTGGATGAGACCTTCACGGGGACCGGCGTAACGCATGTCGAGGGGGTAACCGGCGTTGATGACGTTCTCGGGGACAAAATAGTTGTCGATGAGGGTCTGGATGCACTTGATGCGGACGTCACCCGGGATGTCACCCGGCTTCAGGTTACCGATCAGGGAGTGGATGACGACGCCGTCACACACTTCAAGAGCGATCTTGGCCAGGAATTCGTGGGAGCGGTGCATGGGGTTACGCAGCTGGAGAGCGGCAACCTTGGACCAGCCGCGCTTTTCCATCTCGGCGCGGATCTGGGCGGGGGTCAGGTAGACACCGGGGAAACGCTCGGCGTAGTCGCCTTCGGAGAGGACCTTGACGGGACCGGCCAGGTTGTACTTGCCCTGAGCCATGACCATCTGGACGCCCGGATGATCTTCCATGGCGACCTCCCAGAAGACGTCGTCAGCGGAATCTTCGCCCTCGCCCTTGTAGACGAGTTCGCATTCCCACTTTTTGTCGGCTTCGGTCATCTGGAACTTTTCTTCGATCTTCATGGTGGCGTAGATGGTACCATCAGCGGCCTTCAGAGCAACTTCGTCACCAACGGCGACGTCTTCGTCATCGGTGTCCAGGGTGATGGGAATGGGCCAGAAGGTGCCGTCTTCCATCAGGAACTTTTCACAGACGCCGGCCCAGTCGGCCTTGGTCATGAAACCGTTCAGGGGGGAGAAGCCACCGATACCCATCATGATCAGGTCGCCCTTGGCGCGATCGGAGATAGCGAGAGTCTTCAGGCCTTCGGCCTTTTTGATTTCAGCGTCGAGCTCTGCGCCTTCGAGCAGACAGCAGACAAGACCTTTACCACCGTG
This sequence comes from Desulfobulbaceae bacterium, assembly GCA_030613515.1. Taxonomy (GTDB): domain Bacteria; phylum Desulfobacterota; class Desulfobulbia; order Desulfobulbales; family Desulfobulbaceae; genus Desulfobulbus_C. The sequence goes on along the minus strand of JAUWLT010000028.1, from coordinate 363 downwards.
GGGTGCTACGAGGTTAGACATTAAAGCCTCCTAAAAAAATGTTTTGTCAATAAAACCATTATGTTAAATCATGGCGTGCAAATGTTAACCGCTCATGAACCATGAGTATCTCCCAAGTAAAGGGTCCGCTTTTTCTATACCATCTCAGGTCAAGCGTCGGTAGGCAAGCGGAAACTTAACATTAACTGTACATCTCTTAACCGACCGTTTGCCTACCGCCGGTTAACCTTACCTCATATAATCTCAAGTCTTACAAAAAGGACAGAAACACCACGCAGTGGTAGTTGGCAGGGTGACTGGTTGCTACATAGATACAGTAGGAAGATTAAGTTGGGGAGTTGATAAGAAATTTGCACCTTCGTT
>JAUWLT010000086.1 GCA_030613515.1 Desulfobulbaceae bacterium | reverse complement strand
GTCATTTAAAGTAACATTTTGTGCCTGTGGCACTGGTGGCAGGATAGGCAAAACTCAACTACCGTAATGCTTGGCGGTATTGACGAAATAATTCCAGCCAGGAATTATGTTAACGCAAGGCGATACGCGAAAATCGGTGTTGAATACAGTTCCGGAAAAAATGGAGTACTTTTTCAATAATCAAGATTCTCGATTCAAACTTTATATCCCAGATGAACTAGAGATACCAAACCAGTTTGATGTAACAAAAGATGATAATAGTGTGATTGTAAATTTTTTTTCAAAAAACTAGATCGAGCTTTTCTTGATTTCCACTTTCCTCCAACCTATATTTCCTTTTACGGCACACGTGACACGGTGATATTCTCCCGGCCGTAGCACTTCCCTTGGGAAGGAGCGCCATGCAGGGTTGCCGCCGCCAGGCGGAACGGGAGGCCCTGCCGTGTGCCGTTTTTTCTGGTTTCCCGAGTTGTCAAAAATTACAGGGGCAGCTCCTACTTTAGTTTTCGGATTGTAGGGCTATTTTTGTGCAATGGCCGAAATAAAAGCACTTAATTTCAACAGGATATTTTTTTCAAAGACACTTTTTTCTCGAAATTTGTAGGCACACGTTTGCATCTTTTGTTCTTGACAGAGTAGAGATCTGCCTTTAACATGATGGGCAATCATGTACTTGCGAACTACCCAAAGAAAGAACAAGGACGGCTCGGTAACCAAATACTACCAGCTGGCCCACAATGAACGGCATCCGACCAGCGGGAAATCCACGGCCAGGATTATCCACAGCTTTGGCAGAGCCGACCAGCTTGACCGTGAAGCCCTGGTTCGACTGTGCCGATCCATCGCCCGGGTCTGTGGTGTAAAGGTTATTGATCCACTGGATGATGATGACCATCAAGGCGGTCTGCCAAAAAACGTCCGGATCAAGCGAACTGTTGAATTCGGCACGGTCAGGGTTATCGAGAAACTGTGGGAACAATACGGCATCGGTAAAACATTCAGGGAGCTGACAAAGAAAAAGCAGGTGCCTTATGAGAAAGCCCTGCTGGCTATGGTCGCCAACCGGCTCTGCAACCCGGAATCGAAGCTTGGAGTATGGGACAGATGGCTGGAGACTGTTTATCTGCCGGAATGTAATAATCTTGAGTTGCGGCACATGTACGAGGCCATGGATATTTTCCATGATCATGCGGAGGAGGTGGAACGGGAGATATTTTTCCAGGTTGCCAACCTGCTGAATCTGTCGGTTGATATTATTTTCTACGATACTACCACTGCCTTGTTTGCTGTTGATTATGAGGATGAAGAGGAAGGCGGTCTTCGGCAGTATGGTCATGCCAAAGAGGGCATGTGGGCGCCACAGGTTGTTGTGGCCCTGGCAGTAACCAGAGAAGGAATCCCGGTGAGAAGCTGGGTATTCCCGGGTAATACCGCTGATGTCAGCACCATTGAAACAATCAAAAAAGATCTTCGAGGCTGGAATCTTGGCAGGGCTCTGTTTGTTGCTGACTCGGGCATGAATTCCAAGATTAATCGAAAGGAGTTGTCCAAGGCCTGTGGCAAGTACCTGCTTGCCACCAGAATGGCAAGCGTAAAGGAAATAAAAGAGACGGTTCTTTCCCAACCCGGCCGTTACAGGAAATTGTCTGACAACCTGCGTGCCAAAGAGGTTATCCTGAAGAACGGGAAACGATATATCATCTGCTATAACCCCGGGGAGGCAAGACGGCAGGCCACCCACCGGGAAAATATCGTTATCATGCTTGAAGAAGAATTGAAAAAGCACAAGGATAAGAGTGCGACGAAAAAATGGGCCATTGCCCTGTTGGCTTCTCGAAGATATAAACGGTATCTCACCATCACCGATAAAGGCACAGTTCGAATTGATCGCAAGGCAATCAAGACAGCTGCCAAGTATGATGGCAAATGGGTTCTGGAGACCAATGACGACAAACTGACCATTGAAGATGCGGCCTATGGTTACCGGAGCCTGATGGTTATTGAACGCTGTTTCCGTTCGCTCAAACGTACCCAGATCAAGATGATGCCGATGTATCACTGGCTCGGTCGTCGTATTGAGGCCCATGTGAAGATATGTGTTCTGGCGCTCTTTATAGAACGGATCGCCGAATTGAAATGTGGTAAACCGTGGTCAAGGATCAGGTCAGTTCTTGCCAAAATACAGGCCACGGAATTTGTTACACCGAGTCACAGTTTTTACCAATTAAATGACTTGCCCAAGGGGGCGAAAACCCTGTTGAAGAAGCTTGCAATTGACCGTCCTCACAAGGTTTTCGGTATTCAACATATTAAAAAAGATACTGCAATAGCGTAGGCACACGCGAAAAACGGGCTCCCTTGTAAAGACCCGCTGGAACTGGCTTTGCGCCGAGGTCTACATTTTAACCCGAAAACCCAAGGTAAGGATAATGTCATTCTCAGTGCTGTTCCTCATCATCGTACCGACCTGATATTACGAAAGGTCAACCTCGACCGCTATGATGACCGTGATTTTGTTACAACCAACCTGATCGAAAGCTATGAGAGGATCATGGCCTTTGTAGCAAAGCATCTGCCTGATCCTTTTTTTCTGGAGGGAGACACTCGTGTTAGTATTCGTGATGCTATTTTTCGGGAAGTCGCTTCAAATATTTTGATTCATCGGGAATACATGAATGCTTTTCCTGCTAAACTCATCATAGAACGTGGACAGGTGCGGACGGAAAACAGCAATAAACCGCACGGTTTTGGCCCAATCAACCCATTGTCGTTTTCGCCTTTTCCAAAGAATCCTGTTATGGCTCATTTTTTTCGTGAGATTGGTCGAGCAGATGAACTGGGTTCCGGTGTGCGCAATCTAATGAAATACGGGAAGGCATTCGGAGGGGCTGATCCGGAATTGATTGAGGGAGATGTGTTCAGGATTATCGTAAAATATCCTGATTCTACGGTATATGATAGGGATGCAACTGCCACCGAGGAATCGTTATCACCATCTGTCCCAAGTCTGTCCCAGGTCTGTCCTAAGTCTGTCCCAAGTGACCTGTTTCTTCAATTGCTTGACATTGCTCGTGAGCCAATCTCTGTTGAGGCTTTGATGAAGGCCTCAGGTCAGACCAACAGAACGCGTTTTCGAAAAGCTGTTTTACGTCCGCTGCTGGATATCGGCATCCTGGAAATGACTATTCCGGACAAGCCACGCAGCAGCAAACAAAAATACAGGATTACCACCAAGGGTCGGGCTTTGGTTGGGAAATGATTAAACGATACGATACCAATTGATATGATTTCAGATTCCACTATGCGGAAGCATGAGGTTATTTTGTCTGACCGAAGGCGATATTGCAGACTGCTCGACATATTTGTGAAAAATGGTAAGCGTTAAATAGAGGTGCATAGTTTGTTATTTTATTCCTGTTCCGGCTGTTTTCCCTTCCCTGCCAGCATCGGATAACCCATTTCTTCCCTCTGCTTCACATAATGCTGTGCCACCTGGCGGGCAATATTACGAATACGGCCGATGTAACGGGTTCGCTCAGCAACGCTGATCGCCTTGCGGGCATCCAGCAGGTTAAAGGAGTGCGAACATTTAAGACAGTAGTCATAGGCGGGCAGAATCAAGTCTTTTTCCACCAGTTTCAGGGCTTCCCGCTCGTAGTTGTCAAACCAAGTGATCAGGTCGGAGACATTGGCCTCTTCAAAGTTAAAGGCTGAAAACTCTCGCTCTGCCTGCAGGAAAATCTGGCCGTAAGTTACCTGCTCATTCCACTGAATATCGTAGACGGAATCCACCTTTTGCAGGTACATACCAATTCGTTCCAGGCCGTAAGTAATTTCCACGGTGATGGGCTTCAGATCAATGGAACCTGCCTGCTGGAAATAGGTGAACTGGGTGATCTCCATTCCGTCCAGCCACACTTCCCAGCCAAGCCCCCAGGCACCTAGGGTAGGGGATTCCCAGTCATCCTCCACAAAACGGATGTCATGTTCCAGCAGGTTGAGGCCGAATCGCTGCAGGCTTTTCAGGTACATTTCCTGGATATTAGCGGGCGAGGGCTTGATCACCACCTGGTACTGATAGTAATGCTGCAACCGGTTGGGATTCTCACCATAGCGGCCATCGGTTGGGCGACGCGAAGGCTGAACATAGGCCGCTTTCCAGGGTTCCGGTCCCAGGGCACGCAGCAGGGTGGCGGGGTGGAAGGTTCCGGCACCGACTTCCATATCATAGGGCTGCATGACAACGCAGCCTTTCGAGCCCCAGTAACTGTTCAGGGTAGCGATAATATCTTGAAAATACATGGTGGAAAAAACATTTCCTGTATTGATTGTTAGTAAATAATGGATACATTAAAAAAGTTAATCTACCATACCGCGATAGGGTGGTAAATGATTTTGTCAATTCGTACGGAAAGGAGGCATCAAAAATGATGCAGTCGGCGTCCGTGGAGACCTTGCAGCGTATCTTTGCAGAGAGTCGCAACATTGCGGTGGTGGGGCTTTCACCGAAAACAAATTGGCCCAGCAACCAGGTTGCGCTCTATCTGCAGCAGGCCGGCTACAGAATCATTCCGGTGAATCCCGGCCAGGCAGAGATTCTGGGTGAACCATGCTACCCGGATCTGCAATCCATCCCCGAACCGGTGGATGTGGTGGATATTTTTCGGCGATCCGAGCAGGTAGAACCTGTTGTCCGGGAAGCGATAGCAATCGGCGCAAAGGTGGTCTGGATGCAGCAGGGAATCGTAAATGTTGAGGCGTCAACGATTGGTGAGCGGGCCGGCCTGACCGTGATCATGGACCGCTGCATGAAGGTGGATCACATACAGTTTGCCAAAAAGAACCGACCTGCTAACCACAGAGAACACAGAGTTCACAGCGGGTAACCACGGAACCTAATACAAAAAACATGGAACCAAAGTATATCTCCATCCGTGGCGCGCGGATGCATAATCTGAAAAATATTTCCGTGGACCTGCCGCGCAACCAGTTGGTGGTGTTCACCGGCCTGTCCGGATCAGGAAAATCAACCCTGGCCTTTGACACCCTGTATGCTGAGGGTCAACGGCGCTACGTGGAATCGTTGTCTACCTATGCCCGCCAGTTTTTGGGCCAGATGGACAAGCCGGATGTCGATCAGCTGGAAGGGCTGTCACCCGCAGTCTCCATTGAGCAGAAAACTACTTCAAAAAATCCACGCTCAACAGTGGGCACGGTTACCGAGGTCTATGATCATTTGCGGTTGCTCTTTGCCCGGGCCGGCCAGCCCCATTGCCCGAAATGTGGCCGGCCTATCCGTTCCCAGTCCATTGAAGACATGGTCAATACCCTTCTTGCCAGGTCTGAGGGAGAAAAGGTTATTTTGCTCTCCCCCCTGGTTACCCGTAAAAAGGGGCGCCATGAACAGGTATTGCAGGAACTGCGCAGGGACGGTTATGTTCGGGTGCGGGTGGATGGTGTTGTTATAAACTTGAGTGAAGAGATTAAGCTGAACAAAAATAATCACCACACCATTGAAGCGGTAGTGGATCGGCTGGTTGTCAAACCCGGTATCCGGAGACGGCTGGATGAGTCCGTGTCCACGGCCGTGGGTCTTAGCGAGGGCACCATGCTGGCATTTTTTCCGGATGTAAGCGAGGAGGTGCTGTTCTCTGAATCTGCTGCCTGCCACGAGTGCGGGATTTCCGTGCAGGAGCTTTCCACCCAGCTGTTTTCCTTCAATAATCCCCAAGGCGCCTGTCCGGAGTGCAGCGGACTTGGTGTACGACAGGTTTTTGATGAGCAGCTCATTGTGCCGGATTCCGGCATGAGCCTGATCCAGGGTGCGGTTGCTCCCTGGACCAGGCGTAAGCTGTCCACCCACAGCAGCCACTGGATCAAGGCTCTGGCTGCCCATTATGACTTTGACCCGGCCATCCCCTTTACGAAACTACCGGCCAGGGTACAAAAGGCGATACTCCATGGTACCGGCAAAACTCGTATAGAATTTCGTCACAGTCGTGGCCGCAGGTATCTGGTGTCTAATATTCCTTTTGAGGGGATTCTCCCCCGCCTGGATCGGTTGTTTCGGGAGACATCGTCGGCCAGGGTACGCGAAGAGGTGGGCCGGTTCATGAACGAGCAGCCCTGTCCCTCCTGTCACGGAGCCCGCTTAAAGCCTGAGGCCCTGGCCGTACGTATCGGTCCCTGGTCCATTGTGGAACTTACCAGTCTGTCCATTGATCACCTGATTGGTGAGCTTGAACAGGTTGAATTTTCCGGGCGTTACCAGGTAATTGCTGCGCCGATTTTAAAGGAGGTTCTGGAGCGGCTCATTTTTCTGCAGGGCGTGGGGCTCGGTTATCTGTCACTTGATCGCAAGGCAGGTACCCTGTCCGGCGGTGAGGCCCAGCGGATCAGGCTGGCATCACAGATCGGATCCAGGCTTGCCGGAGTGCTCTATATCCTGGATGAGCCCAGTATCGGCCTGCATCAGCGCGATAACAACAAGTTGATCAAGACCCTGATCAGCCTGCGCGATCTCGGCAATACAGTTATTGTAGTGGAACATGATACCGATACCATTGCCACGGCCGACCATGTGCTTGATATGGGGCCCGGTGCAGGTGTTCATGGCGGTGAAATACTCTATTCCGGACCGGTCGCGGGATTGCTGGACTGCAAAGAGTCGCTCACCGGCGGCTATCTTTCCGGCCGTTTATCCATCCCGGTGCCCAAAAAACGTCGTAAGATCAGGAAAGGGTCCGGGTATGGGGTGACGGTAAAGGGGGCGACAGTAAATAACCTGCACGACCTGTCCGTACGTTTTCCCCTGGGGGTGATGACCTGCGTGACCGGGGTGTCCGGATCCGGTAAAAGCTCACTGGTCATCGAAACCCTGTTTAAGGAGGCTCGCCGGTTTCTGCAGGAAGGGGCTGTGGGCAAGAGTATCCTGACTGGTCTGAACAATATCGACAAGGTGATTGATATTGACCAGAGTCCCATCGGCCGTACACCAAGATCCAACCCGGCTACCTATACCGGAGTGCTGACTCCGATCCGTGAACTGCTGGCCCGGTTGCCCGAATCCAGGGCGCGCGGCTATAAGATCGGCCGCTTCAGCTTTAACATCAAGGGTGGTCGTTGCGAGGCCTGCGAAGGTGACGGTCTTATCAAAATAGCCATGCATTTTCTGCCCGATATTTATGTGACCTGCGAACGTTGCCTGGGAAAACGGTACAACCGGGAAACTCTGGACATCAAGTACCGGGGCAAAAATATTGCCGACATCCTGGCCATGACCGTGGAAGAGGCCTTGCAGTTTTTCCTGAACATTCCGCCCATTAAGAACAGGCTGCAGACCGTCTTTGATGTCGGTCTTGGTTATATCACCCTGGGCCAGTCTTCAGTTACCCTGTCCGGCGGCGAGGCCCAGCGAGTAAAGCTGGCCAGGGAACTGAGTAAACGCTCCACCGGCAGGACCCTGTACATCCTGGATGAGCCGACCACCGGGCTCCATCCCGCTGATATCCAGCAGCTGCTGGTTGTCTTGGGCAGGCTGGTGGACAGCGGCAACACCGTGGTTGTCATTGAGCATAACCTGGACGTGATCAAGACAGCGGATTATATCATTGATATCGGTCCCGAGGGTGGAGATGGTGGCGGAAAAATCGTTACTGCAGGTACGCCGGAAGATGTAGCTGCAGTTGCCGAGTCGTACACTGGTATGTTTCTTAAACAGACACTTGAACTGGATAACTGAAAAAGGAGTTGAGTTGGCAGGCCATTCAATGGTTAAATGAAAAATTACTGAGTTGAGCAGTTAGGTATCAGCTCATTGGCAATGAGCTGATACCTGATACCTGATACCTGATACCTAAAGGAACAACAAATGACAGAAGAAAAGGCAAAACAAGAAGAGGCGCCCGTGTTTCGGATGCAGAAGATGTATATCAAGGATCTTTCCTTTGAAAACCCCAATGCACCGGTAATTTTTTTGGCCCAGGGCCAGGAGCCCAAGGTTGATTTTAACCTGCAGCTCGGGAACAAGAAAATTGATGATGACCATTATGAGGTCACCATTTCCATAACCGCGAAGATCCTGGATCAGAAGGCCGATGACACGGTGATGTTTGTGGTTGAACTTGAGCATGCCGCCGTGTTCCTACTCAAGAACATCCCGGCAGAGCACTTGCTGCGGGTCATGGCGGTCGATTGCCCGCTCATGCTTTTCCCTTTCACCCGCCAGATCGCCTCGCAGGTCTCGGTTGATGGCGGATTCATGCCGTTTCTCATGGAGCCCATCAACTTTGTAGCTCTTTACGAGAATGCACAGCAGGAAAAAGGAAAAGAGAATTAAGGTATAAAAAAGGAAAAGTAAAAAGGAATAGGGAAGAGGAAAAGATAGTTAGGAGTATAAGGGCGGGCTGTGTCCCCCGCATTGCATGGCTCTAGGAGTTAAGATGGGGGGGCGGACGGACGCAGCCCTCCCTACTTTATTGTAAGGTTGTATTTATTGTAGGAGCCCTGTCCCCAGGGCGAAAAAAACTGTAACATTTTCTGTTGTTGGCCAACAATCGCCCAGAGGACTGGGCTCCTACAGGGTTTGACTGAGGTTGTTGGTAATCAGAAAAAAAGAAAGCCCCCTCTCGCCTATGACGAGAGGGGGCTTTCTCTACTTGACTGGCTCTATCAATTATTACAGAGCAGTTGTAACAAAGTTGGTCATGAGTGTTGTCGTACCCTGAGTAATGGCCTGGTCAAACAGTGTATCGAATTGGCGATCTGCCATAACGGATTCAGGTGAAACTTTGACATCAACACGATTGGTCCAGACAACGTGTCCACTGTACGCGTCCTGTACCCATATACGCATCTGTACTACAGCCTGATCCGTCCGTCCGCCATGTTTTGCCATGTGGCCTATACCTGCTCCAACAGCTCCCCAGAAGAAGGTGTTGGCTCCTGGACTATATTCGCTGGATGCTCCTCCCCAGGGTCCCTGGACATTATAACCGATTATTGCGCCATATGTGCCGCCGGCAATCATGTGTCCCCAGTCATCATATTTATCAGAGTCAGCAAAACCGAATGCGATTTGATTGGTAGATCCGACAACAAAAGGGATGATGCCCCGTTTCCATGGTGCCCAAGTGTGCTCCTGACGTGTTTTAAATTCCAGAATACGGCCCCTGATAATATAGTCGGCACCAAATTTTCGGCCGATTTTAACTACGGTCTGCGCGGTAAGGCCATGGGTGCCGGGGCTGGCGGCAACGGTTTGGTGTTTGCCGGTATTCTGCACGTTAATATAATTTTGGATATGCTCTTTCATTATGCCTGACCAGTCATTATCCTGTAATTCATAGGATAAGGAAGTGGTCCTGCCCTCATCGTACGATGCAAGGCTTATTATTTCTTCATTGACCAGGTAATGGAACACATCTTCCTGGATCGGCAGGTTGAAACCGTTGCTGACAAGTTGATCGGTCAGGGCTTCAGTAATTGCCATGTTTCGTCGATGTGCTGATTCAAGGTCGTCAGCGTAACTGTAATCTGCAAACGGCAGGATTACAGCAGTCATTCCCTTGCCGGCGGCATTGGGGGCAGCTGGTGTTGCAACTTTCAGCGTTTCAACGGTCGTCTGGCCACAGCCGGTCAGTATTCCAGTCAAGAGTAATCCAATGCTTATATATCTGATTACTTTCATACGTTCTCTCCTGAACAAAATGTAAAAAGTCTATGTAAGAGATAATACCTCAGTATTATCATATAATGCGCGGCCTCAGTAAAATGATCAGCTCTCGTTTTTGCATTATCTTTGTCTCAAAACCCGTGAGATATTTTAAAATTGGAACATTAGCCAGACCTGGGAAAAGGTTTTCTCCCTCCGTGGTCTCCACTGTGCTGATGCG
>JAUWLT010000192.1 GCA_030613515.1 Desulfobulbaceae bacterium | reverse complement strand
GTTTCCAGTAAGGGAGTTTTTTTCTTCATCAGACTCCTTTACGGTAACGGGATAATAACCGGCATGCCCATAAGCGGCCACAGAATTTTAACAGCAAAGGCGATCACCAGCATCAGCATGACAGAGGCCGGTATTCCGTATAAAAAAAATTCTCCGGTGCTGAATTGTTTGGAATCATAGGCAATGGCATTGGGTGCAGCACCAACCAGAAGCAGGAAAGGCATACCGGCTGCAACCAGGGAGGCAAAAACGATAACCTCGGCGCTGACGCCAAGATACGGCGCAATAACCAAAGCAACCGGCAACGATATGGCAATGGCGGCCACGTTCATAATAAAGTTGGTCATCATGAGGACGAAAAAGGCAATACCCATAATAAAAACAAAGGCCGGTGCATTGGTGAACATTGCCAGCCAGTTTACGGCAAGCCATTTGGCAGCTCCGGTTTGCCAGAGACAGAAGCCGATACTCATAGCGCCTGCAAAGAGCAGGGTAATATTCCAGGGTACCATCTCCAGGTCTTCAACTCCCAGGATTCCGGTAAGAAAAAAGAGAATGGTTGACATCAGAATAATAGCGGTTTTATCGATGGGCTGGAGAAACGGAATAAAAGAGCGTAATGTCATGGTCAGGATGACGCAGCCTACTATAGAAGCGGCTACAATCTCATTCCTGGTCAAGGGACCGAGCCCCTCGTTGAGCCTGATTGCCTTATCCCGCAGTCCGGGAATAACTTTTTTCTCAGGTTTGAAAAAGATCATGAAGAAAAACCATAATAGAATGGTCATGAGCCATCCTATGGGGAACATGTAAAAGGTGAGTTTGAAAAACGAGATATCCATATTCAACCCCTGCCGGATACCTTCTCCCATGATATCATTATAGAAACCAAGCGCTACCGCCCCCCGGGCTGCACCAAGCAGGGTAACAATACTGCCGGCACCTGCCACATAGGCCATGCCCATGAACAACCCCTTGCCGAACCGGGACGGCTTGTCTCCTTCACCGTACAGGGCATAAATTGATGCCAGTAAGGGATAGACGGTTGCAGCTACGGCAGTATGCGCCATGATATGGGACAGGGCGGCGGTCACTACAAAACAGCCCAGGTAAATCATACTGGTCCGTTCACCGACAATAATGAGCATCCGGTAGGCCAGCCGTTTTGTCAGGCCTGTTTTTGTAAATACCATGCCTATGGTGAGAGAGGCAAAAATAAAGAGAACAGAAGGGTCCATGAAATCCTTGAAGGCCTCTTTGGCAGGGCGTATCAGGAACACGGCTTGAAGCACACCGATAACGAGGCTGGTGACGCCGATGGGTACAACTTCAAAGACCCACCAGAGCCCGGCCAGGAGAAAAACGGCAAGGGCCCCCTTGCCTTCCCGGCTGAGCACGAAATGCTGTCCTTGGGGGTCAATAGCATCGGGCCATGGTGAGGCGTAATAGACTAAAGCAAAGATGGTAATGCCAAGCCAGCAGACAATATGTTTTGTCCAGTTAATTTTATGCTGTACGGCGATTTTCATCCCTTTATCTCCTTGAGAAATATATTCCGGCTGTATGGAAAAAAAGTGATCGAGGTTACAGACGACATTCTTTGATGATGTGGAAAACAACGACAAAAACATCGGTCAGGCGCAGGATACCGGTGATGGCGTCACCCCGTGTTACTAAAAGTGATTGATGACCACCTAAAATCAACTGATGTATGGCCTCGTCCAGAGAGGTTTCTTCCGTCACATATTCCCCTTCTGTCGGCGTATACATGAACTCTTTGACCAGGCGTTGATCAACTTTTTTACAGATATCTTCAAGCGGGCTATCCCACAGACTGCATTCTTCAAAGGTGAGTTCTATGAAGTCTCTGGAAAAACCATATTGAGTCATTCCTTTATGTGGTTTTTTCATATTCTGGTATTTTGGCTCCAAAGCCTTGAGCACATCAAGCTGGGTGAGTTTCCCGATAATCCTGTCGCCTTCAGCCATAACGAGTATGGCCCGGTGACGATAGCGGGTATCGTCGAATTCTTCCTGGGCCTTTTCCAGGGCATTAACGGCCTCCAGAAGGGTGGCGTCTTCGGATACCGTCGCATATTCCGACAGAGGAACCATCAGGTCTTTCACTCTAAGTTCTTCCATTAACTTTTCCCCTTACGGCAGTGGGCGGAAATAGCCGCTGCAATAGTTGTCAGTGGATATTATTATTAAAAATGGCGAGAGGAACGTTTTCCGGAATATACTACGGTGTGGTGGCATCAGGTGGGATGTATCGGTGGCTCGATCAGCAGGGCTGTTTCGAAACCGCCGACAGCTGAACGGTTGTTTTCCCATAGAACCATTGTATAGGTATAATTAATTATTTCAATTTTTTTTTTGTAGAATCTTCCCCGGTTGACCAGAACATAAAGAATTCATGAGGAAAAAGATCAGGTTTGAGCGTGGTTTGATGGCGTATGCTTGAGTATATTTTTCAGCGATTCAATCACCTTACTTGCTTCCCTCTTCGTCAGCCTGTTGACCTCTGTCTTTTTGTAATATTTGTTCAGGAAGTTTTTAAAATGTTGTACATCCCAGCCGAGATCGTCAACCATGTAGTTAATGAACAACTTCTGTCGAAAGGTGAGCCCGTACTTGTTGATACGATAATGTCTACTGCCGGCAAAGTAACGCATGAGACGCCTGAACCCTTTCTCGTCCAGATCTTTTGCCGAACGTACACCGGTTTCACGTTGCAGGATATCCCGGTACTCTTCATCGGACAAGCCTAGCTCCCGCTTAACAATATGAATGACCGCCAGCTTTTTATGATTCACTGTCATTGGCGATGCTCCTTTTGGTCATTGCGGATAAATGCATTCTTACCGTCACAGGGGAAGCTTAATTTATGCCGATTCCCTGCATTTTTTCATAATCTCCCTCATAAAATTGGGCAGGTCACTCGGCACCCTGGAAGTGATCAGGTTTCCGTCCACCACTACCTCCTCGTCCCGGTAATCGGCTCCCGCACTCTTTAATTCTTCCGCCACGCTTTTGTAACAGGTAGCTTTTTTTCCAGTGAGCACATCAGCTGAGACAAGGATCTGAGGACCATGACAGATGGCGGCAACAGGCTTATTCTCCTCAAAGAAATGACGGACAATGGCAAGCAGTGTTCCGTTTTTTCGTAAGCTTGCCGGAGCCTTGCCGCCGGGCAGGATAAGCAGGTCATAGGAAGACGGATCAATCTCGTCCAGGGAAAAATGTACAGCGACCTTGTACCCGTGTTTGCCGGTAATGGTCCCTGTCTTGATGGAACCAATATCAACTCCAATATTTTCCTCAAGAAGCCGGTACCAGGGCACCAGCAATTCGCTATCTTCAAACAGGTCTCCACTGATGATGAGAGCTTTCATCGCTTCCTCCTCTATTCCTTTTTCCTACGTTGAGATTAGGATTTTGTTACCTGTCAGGGCTTAATAAAGAGTATAATTATTATAGAGGGAATGTCATCATGGCTCTTTAAAATAACAGTATAGTCGTATAGCCGACAGGGAGATCCCCATGGCAGCCAGGAAACGAGGGAGAGGACAAGACGATAATTCAGGGTGGTTTTTCCCCTGTGGACTGTGGGCAGGGGCACTGCTTCTTGCGCTGGTGTTATGTGTTGCTCTTGCAGGAAATCTATCTGCTGCAAGGGCTGATGACTCGGATAAGTTTTTAAAAAAACGGTTCCAAATGGTGGACAACCAGATCAAGGACCGGGGTATCGTTGACCTGGAGACACTTCGTGCCATGGCTTCAGTACCGCGCCACCTTTTTGTTCCCGATTATCTCAGGCGACAGGCTTACGTTGACGGTCCGCTTCCCATCGGCCATGGGCAGACGATCTCCCAGCCGTACATCGTCGCTTACATGACCGAGATATTGCAGATAAAACCGCAGCACAGGGTTCTTGAGATCGGTACCGGGTCAGGGTATCAAGCGGCAGTCCTGGCCGAACTGACCGACCGGGTATATACTATGGAGATCATCCCGGAACTGGCCGAAGCTGCCGGCAAAAGACTGAAAGAAACAGGTTATACCAGTGTAAATATCAGGCAGGGTGACGGCTACCACGGCTGGTCGGAGGCAGCCCCTTTTGACGCCATTATGGTCACTGCGGCAGCGGAATTTATTCCGCCCCCCCTCCTTAAGCAGCTTAAAGAGGGGGGACGGATGATCATCCCGGTCGGCTCGCCTTTTTATGTGCAGCATCTCATGCTGGTGGAAAAACACCAGGGTAAGATTACAACCCGCAGCATGATGCCGGTACGCTTTGTTCCCTTCCGGAGATCTCAGTGAACATGGAGCCCGCTTCGACCCTGCGACTCCACTTGGCCCTTCTCCTGCTTTCCGCCGCCCTGATCGCTTTTCAGTTGGAGCAGATGCAGCTCCTGGCCCTGGTGCAGTGGCATCATTTCGCCTACCTGATTATTTCAGTTGCCCTGCTCGGCTTTGGCGCAAGCGGTACCCTTATTGCGCTCTGTCGCACCATCCTGCTGCGCCACCTGGAGTGGCTTCTGCCTGTTTTGATGTTTGGTTGTTCCATCAGCATGGCCCTGGCCCTGACCATCTCCCGGGACATGACCAACCGTTTTGATATCTGCCTGCTCTTTGTTGAACCGGGCCAGGTTACTCTTCTGCTGTTGAGCCAGTGCATCTACCTGCTGGTTTTTTTCTTAGGAGCCCTTCCTCTGGGGTTGGTTTTTATCGCTTTCAGCAACCGGATCAACAGCCTTTACTGCGCCAACCTGGTGGGTTCGGGCATCGGCGGGGTAACCGCAGTAGCTCTCATGTATTTCCTGTTGCCGCAACAGCTCCCTGCACTGACTGCCCTGCTGCCATGGGCAGCAGGCATCCTTGTCATCTCCCGCACCAGGCGCCTGCCTCTCCTTGCCGGAGGAGCTCTCACTCTGGCGGTTATTGCAGCTGTTGCATATTATCCTCCGCAAATACACCCTTCACAGTATAAGGACATCAGCCGTACCCTGGACCTGCCCGGTGCCGAAATTACAGCGAATCAGCCCAGCCCCTATGGCCTGGTGCAGCTGGTA
>JAUWLT010000173.1 GCA_030613515.1 Desulfobulbaceae bacterium | reverse complement strand
CCGCTTGCGGGCATCATGCTGAGTTCCTGTGCAAAGATCGATCCCAGGCAGGTTGAAGTGGAAATGCCCTATGATCCTCCGGTGGTAACAAAGACGTCTTTTGATGAGGCGTTGTACGGCCTTGGTAAGATGACCGAGGTGTACGGCAAGCGGGTGATGATTCAAGGCAAGGATATTGTCGATAATACCGGAACCTCCAAATACGGATTTGGAGAAATTCCCCGCGATATCACCGAGATGACCAAGAGTGCACTTAACTCCATAGGCGGACATGTTGTCTATATACCTTATAATCCTGTTTTTATGAATAATGAGGTTGTCACCGGCTACTCAAATTTTCAGCATAAATATATCCCCGATATTGTTCTTTCCGGCGGTATCACTGAATTTGATCGCGGCCTGGAAACCAGGGAGCGAGGAACTGACTTTGGCATAACCACCCGGCCCTTTAATGTGAATGAATCATGGGTGCCTGGAGATGTCATAAGCGTTGATTACAATCAGGGCAGCAAGGGAAGTCTGGCCCGCATTACCCTTGATTTCAATCTCATTGATTTCAGGACCATGTCCGGTATCGGCAGAATGCAGACAGTAAACTCCATTAACGTGTACAAGGCCGTAGCGGAAAAAGAGCTGGGCTTTACAATCTTCGGCCCCACCTTCGGTCTCAAGGGTACGGTAAAAAAAGTCCAGGGCCGTCATGCCGCCATCCGACTGCTGGTACAGGCAAGCGTCATGCAGGTGGTTGGAAAATACCTGTATGTGCCCTACTGGAAACTACTGCCCGGTTCCCAGCCTGATCCTGTAGTAACCGATAAGGTACGTCGGGATTTCCAGCAGCTCAGTTCCCAGTCCAAAATTCGGGAAGTACAATCCCTGCTCTTTCTGAAGGGTTACACGGTTCCCATTGATGGAAAATTAAATCCAGCCACCATGCAGGCGCTACGCACGGTTACGCCGGGCTTTGATCCGGTTTCTGCGGCAACAGCCGGCTCCGTCTATCTTGAGCTCTGGGAATCACTGGCTGATGATCTTGACCAGGCCATGGAACGACGGGTGCTCCTGGTTAAACAGATTCAATCGGGAACATCCAGGGCGAATCAGAAAATTGCCGCAAGGCAGACTAAAAAAACACATTTTAGAAGTGCAGGAAGTCAGCAGCAACGATCAACCGAAACATCCGAACAGGACATTGATCGACTGCTCAGACGCTTTGATCTTAAGAGCAATTCCACATCAGCAGAGGCATTTATCAATGAAAGAAAGTAGACGCCGTATACTAAAAGGATTTACTGCAGGAATCGTTGCAACACTGATGATTCTTATCCTGATGGGAGCTATCCGCAATGAACGTTTCTCCGACCCGATAACTGTTATTAATGATCCGGAAAGTCGGCCGGTCGCCCTGGCGCAGAACGGAAAATACCAGGTTTCCGCCTGTGCACTGGATACAGGCAGGGAAGGAAACGGCGGCTATGGTGTGTTTGTAATGGACACAGCCACCGGAGTTACCAAGGCTGCATTTGTATCTTTTTATGACGGAAATGGAAAAACAGTCAGTGTGAACCAGCTGGGCAAACCGTTTTCCCAGATCAAGACCCATGGAGGCAAGTGATCTGCCGTTACAGCACAATATGTACTGTTGAAAACAGAAACAAAAAAACCCTGGTTACCGGGGCAAAGGCAAGGAGAAAAAAATGAATAATCTATTTAGAAAGGCAGCCCTCTGCTACCTGCTGGGTATCGCAGCAATTAACATTATTACACTTGCAGTCAGTGCTAAGGGCCATACGGCGGAATCCGCCGCCACCAATTTACAGGGGTACGGCTTAAAGATCTTTCGTGTTGAGTCCGGCCTGTATCCTTTTGTTCACGTCTACATCCGCACCTATGACCAGAATATGGATCCACTGCTGAATCTCAATGCAATGAATATCGGTATGATGATCAAAGGCCGGGTCTATGATCCGGAAAAAAATCAGTACACGATCCAACCCTTGCGTAAACGCGGTGAAGCCGTGCGGACCGTGCTGGTGATTGACACATCCAAGACCATGAAGGGCAATCCGTTTGAAGCATCCCTGCGCGCTGCGGCCAGGTTTATAGATGCCAAACGGCCACAGGACCAGGTGGCAATTATTGCTCTTGATGATAACAGTGACGGCTATACTCTTGTTTCCAATTTTGAGCGGGATTACGGCTCACTGGGGCGCCGTCTTGCCGATCTGCATGCCACCGGCGAAAAGACACGGCTCTACGACGGTGTGGCTGCAGCAATGGAGCTGACTGCAGGCTCCGGACCCGGCACGGAATCTCTTGGTCAGGGAGATTACATCGTTTCATCCTCAATTATTGTCCTTTCCGATGGCAAGGATGAAGACAGTGCCATCAGCCGCTCGGATCTGATGACCAGAATTTCAACGATGAAGCTGCCGATCCCTGTTTTTTCCATTGCCTTTTCAAAGGTTGAGGAAAAATATCTGCGCAACCTGCAGGCTTTATCCAGAAACACCTTTGGCAAATACTATTATGTCGGCAGTAATTACAGCAGCATTACCCGCAATGTGGAAGACATTCAGAATGTTCTCCAGAGCGATTACGTACTCACCTTTCGGGCCTATGTCCCGGTTGACGGAGAAAGACACAGCCTGAAGGTCGGCATTGAATACCCCACCGGCAGCGGCAAGATGCGTTATGATGCAGCATCGTTCGAGTCGCTGGAGCCACCGCCGATGCCACAGATTCTCGCTGCCCAGGACAAGCTGAACAGGGCATTGCCGAATCTCGAAGAAAAGAGTCCCTACATGGTCAATCCCTACAGGGTCGATCAGCCATCCCTGGCCCTGTCCAGGTAGTTTTCCTGGACAATTCTCATGACCGGTAATCCATCAACAACGTTCACCGCCCCTTCCCTGCAGCAGGAGGGGCGTTCGTTTGATAGCGCCTGTCTTGAGGTTATGGGATCCGGTCCGGTCTGCAGTGAATTCCAGGTTGCAACAAAACCGCTTACCATAGGGCGTGACCGACAACGGTGCGATATCATTGTTGACGGGGCAAGGGTTTCGAGAAAGCATGCCTGCATTGAGCCCCTTGGCCGAGGTAGATTCCAGCTGCTTGATCTCCAGTCCACCAATGGAGTCTATGTAAACAACCAAAAGATTGAAACATCATGCCTGGTTGTCCATAATGACATCATCGGGCTTGGCTGCCCCGGTTCCGCCCACCTGCGTTTCTGCTCTTTCCCGTGCGAGCAGCAGTCCCATGTCGATCTTTTGTCGCCTCAATCTTCCTGGACCATCGGTCGCAGCCCGGAATGCGATATCTGCCTGCCCTTTGTCCCCCCCGTCAGTGCGCACCATGCCACTGTCTACGCTCAGAGCGGGCAGCTTACCCTGAAGGACGAATCAAGCCTGAACGGCATCTGGAAAAACGGCAAACCCCTGCAACGGGGACTTCTTGCCGGCAAAGACATCATTGTTATCGGATCTACGGAATTTCGTTTTTATCTGCTGAAAAATGGGGCATTGCAGATACAACAGCAACGGCGAACCGGTGATATCCGCCTGAGATGTGCGGGCCTGACCTGCAGTCCGGGAAAAGCTTCAGCTGAGCCGCCAATACTCAACAATATCGAGTTGTCATTTAATCCTGGTGAACTGATCGGTATTCTCGGTCCCAGCGGTGCGGGAAAGACAACTCTGCTCAAGACACTCAGCGGACATATTCCGCCGGATTCAGGCACGGTTCTGGTCAATAACATTCCGCTCTATGGATCCTATGAAATGTTCCGCAGTAGTCTTGGCTATGTTCCCCAGGATGACATTCTCCATCAAGAATTAAGCGTGGAAGTCAGTCTTGACTATATTGCCCGGCTGCGACTGCCGCATGATGTCGATGCCCGCCAACGCAAGGATATCGTCAACTCTACTCTTGAGGTACTGAATCTTTCCGGTGTGCGGAAAAGCCGGATTGATCAACTCAGCGGGGGCCAACGGAAACGGGTTTCCACTGCTGCGGAACTGATCACCCGGCCAGGTCTTCTTTTCCTTGATGAGCCGACCTCCGGGCTTGATCCCGGTATTGAAGAAAAACTTATGCGCCACTTCAAAACCATGGCAGAAGCCGGAACAACAATGGTTATGACCACCCATAACCTGAACAACTTTGCCCTGCTGGATAAAATTGTGCTGCTGGCCCGGGGTGAACTGGTTTTTTTCGGCACACCGAGTGAGGCCATGGAATTTTTCCGGCAGCAAAGCTCAATATCGAGTCCAACAGATATTTTCCATGTCCTGGAAAATGGGCCGGATAGGACAAGTACTGCTTTTTTGCGGCAGGAGTCCATGGGTCGCAAAGCCGTTGCCGTGCACTATGCCGATCAATACAGAAACTCTGTGTATTTTAAAAAAAACATTGGGAACAATCCGCCCTCCTCAGCCCGGACCACGCTGATAACCCAACAACATCTAAAAACAACCATCCTTGACAACCAATCCTTTGGGCTGCACTACAGCCGGTTGAAAAAAAAAATCCTTCACTCTTTCTCATTCTCAGACTGGTTGACCCTTTCCCTACGCCATTTCAGGATCAGGCTGTCCTCACCAAAACGAGTCAGCACCTATGTCCTTATCCCGGTTCTTCTGGCCCTGGTTACGCTCAGCCAGAATATCAAAGGATTTACAGATCAGGAAACCGCTGCAACGCAGCTGCAGACCATTAAATTTCAGGTGAGAAGCGGTGGACCGCTACTGGCTGCCTCACTGAAAACCCTGCTCTCTCCCAAGGGGATGGATGATCCAAGAAAAGCCTGGGAAATTCTCCATGCTGTTCGTTACCAGGGACCCGCAAACCTGCCGATCCCCATGACTGTTCTGTTGATGGGGATCATGACCTCAGTTTTCCTGGGAACGATCACCAGTTGTCTTGAAATTTCTTCAGAACGCCGCATCTACCAGCGTGAACGAATGTCGGGGATGCGAATCTTTGACTACCTGGGATCAAAACTGCCTTTTTGTCTGTCTGTTACCGCTGTTCAATGTTTCATCTTTCTCGGTTGCTGCTCCCTGCATCCATTCCTTCGACCATTATCTTTTTTGCCAATCTGGCTGACAATGGTCGGCGTGGCCTGGACATCCGTCTGCATGGGATTGTGTATAAGCGGGATTGACCCCACTTCAGGTCGTTTTTCCGTTCTTCTGGCCGTTGCCGTGGTTTTGCCGCAACTCATTCTTTCCGGCGGACTGGCTCCGGATTTCTATGCCAACATGAACGTCCTGACACGGATTCCGGCAATCCTGCTTCCTGCCAGATGGGGTCTGGAAATGGGATTGACCGGGATGTACAACAATGATGAAACAACAGCCCACTGGATACCTGATTTTGTCCACAGGATGATCGGATTTGACTATGGAACTACAGTCTACTATCATGGAGTGAGTGTCTTGGCAGTCCAGGCAGTTGTCTGGCTGCTGCTCTGCGCCTGGCTCCTGAAACGGCGCGACCCTAT
>JAUWLT010000184.1 GCA_030613515.1 Desulfobulbaceae bacterium | reverse complement strand
TTGAATATCAGAGCTATGTCAAGGCAATATCCACCCGCATCCCGCAAGAACGAATCTTTACCGATACACTGCGCCGTCTGGCCTACGGTACGGACGGTGGTTTTTACCGGCTCGAGCCGCAAGTCGTCGTCAGGGTTGCAGATGAGGAGGAAATGCAACTTTGTCTGCGTGAGGCATCATCCCGCAAACTGCCGGTAACCTTCAAGGCGGCAGGAACCTCTCTTTCCGGCCAGACCATTTCCGACTCAATTTTGCTCATGGCCAGTGAAGGCTGGGAAGACTATGAGGTTCTGGATGAGGGAAACAAGATCCGCCTGCAGCCGGGGATTATAGGGGCAAAGGTCAACCGCATTCTCGCTCCTTTTGGTCGTAAATTCGGTCCGGATCCAGCCTCTATCAACTCTGCTATGGTGGGTGGCATTATCATTAACAATGCCTCGGGTATGAACTGCGGTACCCATGAAAACGCCTACAAAACCATCGAATCGGCCAGGATTATTTTTGCTGATGGCACCCTGCTGGACACCGGGGATGCCGGAAGCAGGGATAATTTCCGCAGACTCCGGCCCGGCTTTATCGAAAAGATAGAAGAAATTCGAGATCGGGTACGGGCAGACGAGGAGTTTACCGCCCGTATCCGCAGGAAATATTCGATCAAGAATACCACCGGCTTTTCTATTAATCCTTTCATTGATTACGATGATCTTTTTCATATCATCGTGAACCTGATGATCGGCTCGGAAGGAGCCCTGGCCTTTGTTGCCGAGGTGGTGATGTTTTCTGTGGTCAATCATCCCTGCAAGGCCAGCGCCATGGTCTATTTTCCAGATATTATTACCGCCTGCGAAGCAGTGGTGGCCCTGAAAAAAGGACCGGTGGACGGGGCTGAACTCCTGGACCGACTGTCCCTGCGCTCGGTGGAAAACAAGGAGGGAATCCCTGCCTTTATCAAGGATTTTGATGATACCATCACCGCTGTCCTACTGGAAACCCTGGCACCGGACATGGAAACGCTGGAGCATAATATTGCAGCAATCAAGGAAATCCTGACCGATTTCCAGACCGTGCGACCGGTGGAATTCACAGCAGACCCGGCGGAATACGGAAAACTCTGGGATATCCGGAAAGGGGTCTTTCCTGCCGTCGGCGGTATGCGTGAAATAGGAACTACCTGTCTGATTGAGGATGTGGCCTACCATCTTGAGACGCTGCCGGCAGCCACCAGAGAGCTCCAGGAGATCATTGCCGGACACGGCTACAGCGACGCAGTGATTTACGGCCATGCCCTGGAAGGCAACTTCCACTTTATTATCAATCAGGATTTCAGCGATCCTGCCGAGGTCAAGCGCTATGACGATATGATGTCTGATGTCATCACCATGACCATTGACAAATATGACGGTTCGCTTAAGGCCGAGCACGGTACCGGCCGCAACATGGCCCCCTTTGTCCACCGGGAGTGGGGCGACAAGGGATATGCGCTGATGCAGGAGATCAAAGAACTTTTTGACCCGGATGAAATCCTCAATCCAGGGGTAATCATCAACGATGATCCAGAGTGTCACTTAAAGCATTTCAAGCCGCTGCCTGCATGCGATCCGTTGATCGATAAGTGTATCGAGTGCGGGTTCTGTGAAGTGAACTGCGTGAGCAATCAGTTCACCCTCTCTGCCCGCCAGCGTATCGTAGTACAGCGAGAGATCGCACGCCTGAAGCAGACTGGGGATCATCCGGACAGACTGGCTGAACTTGAAAACGATTTTATCTATCTTGGAGAACAAAGCTGTGCAGGCGATGGACTCTGTGCCACCTCCTGTCCGGTTGGTATTGACACTGGAAAATATATCAAGAAGTTACGGGGTGATCACTTAAGCTCCAGAGCCCAAAAATCAGGTAAATGGGTGGCAGATCATCTCTCAGGGGTCACAACTGCTGCTGCCGTCTCTTTGAATGTTGTCAACGGTATCCATTCCCTGGTTGGAACCAAAGCCCTTGAACGGATGAGCAATGCGGCGCGATCTCTCTCTGGAGATCGTATTCCCAAGTGGACTTCTGCCATGCCAAGAGGTGGTTCCGCTCCTAGGGAAACAGAGGTCAATCCGGATGCTCCGCGCAAAGCAGTGTATTTCCCATCCTGTATTGCCCGGTCCATGGGACCTGCCAAAAATGACCCGGTACAGGATTCCATCTCCGATGTAACTATCAGGGTTTTACAAAAGGCAGGGTATGGAATACTCTTTCCTGCTGAAATGAAAAGGCTCTGTTGCGGAACTCCGTGGGAGTCCAAGGGTTTTGCCGAGATTGCCGACCGGAAATCAGCGGAGCTTGAAAAGGCACTGCTTGCAGCCTCGGAGCAGGGAAAATATCCTGTTCTCTGCGATACTTCTCCTTGTCTCTATCGCATGCGAAATGTTATGACAAAGAAACTAAAACTCTACGAACCGGTCGAATTTGTACATGAATTCTTGCTTGACCATTTATCATTTACCAGAAAAAAAGAAACCGTTGCCATCCATTCCACCTGTTCCACCAAAAAACTCGGTCTAACGGGGCTGCTGGAGAAAGTGGCTGAAATGTGTGCTGAAAAAGTCATCCTGCCTCCGGATGTTAACTGCTGCGGCTTTGCCGGTGACAAAGGCTTCAGTCTTCCAAGCCTGAATGAACACGGACTGCGCAAAGCAGTTTCGGTGGTGCAGCGGGAGGGAGCCGTTGCCGGTTACTCGAACAGCCGAACCTGTGAGATCGGCTGCGCCACGTATACCGGGATTCCCTATATGTCAATTATGTATCTGGTGGACGAAACAACCAAACCTCGCAGTGCATAAGGAGTAACTCTCTACTATGACACATCATGTATCGTTTTTCTGCACCTGCCTAGCAGACACGGTTTTTCCTGAAATCGGCATTCAATCGGTACGATTACTGGAAAAACTGGGCTGCAGGGTAACATTTAATCCCAAACAGACCTGCTGTGGTCAACCCCTGGCTAACTCCGGTTTTCACAAAAAGGCCAGGGCGGCCATGAAAACTCTTACTCAGGCCCTGCTGGATGACAACAGTGAGTATGTGGTGGCCCCATCCGGCTCATGCGTTCTCCAGGTTAAAGAATATCCAAAGATGTTTAAAGATGATCGGGAGTGGAAAGTAAAGGCGGAAGAGCTTGCAGCTAAAACCTGGGAGATCACGGATTTCATTGTCACGGTTCTGGGCATAACCGATGTGGGGGCGAGCCTTCCCGGCAAGGCGGTTTATCATCCCTCGTGTCATCTCACACGGCTTTTGCACATCAAGGAACAGCCACTGGCCCTGCTTGAAAATATCAGGGATCTGGAACTGGTGCCTATTAAGGGGCAATCCAAATGTTGCGGATTCGGCGGCTCCTTTGCCGTGAAGCTGGGGCCGCTTTCCGGGGCTATGGTCACTGAAAAAGTGGACAATATCAAGGCAGCAGGTGTTGATTTCCTGATCGGGGCTGACGGTGGCTGTCTGATGAACATGAAAGCACGGATTGATCGGGAAAAACTGGACATCAAGGTACTCCATGTGGTGGAAGCGTTGATGAACGGCTAAATGATCACCAGCATGCCATCAGCACGCGCTCGCACCGGGCTGCATAGGGCAACCTATAGCCGCCCGCCACGATCACGCACTGCTGGCACACTGGAGATCATTTACTGTTTGTACGTCAATTCAGTCCTTTGCCATGAACAGTGAACTCTAAGTGAAATAGGGGACAGACCCCGTTTTTCCAGACAGAAACAGGTGGAATGGGAACAGCGATAAGAGGAAAAACGGGGTCTGTCCCCTATTTCCACCTATAATTTCGGAGAATATATGTCTATACGAACAAGTGATCTTTCCTTAAAAGAGCGGCTGGACAAGGAACTAGGCGATGTGTTCATGCGCAAATCAATTGGTAACGCCCAGGATTTGCTTAACAAAAAACGCAATGACGCCTTTGAGGAGTTAGGGAATTATGAAGAGTGGCGGGAGATGGCTGCTGCTGTCCGCCATCATGTCCTTGAAAACCTGGACTACTACCTGAACCAGTTTGCAGACAAGGCCGGTGAGAACGGAGCCCATGTCATCTTTACCCGCACCGCGAAAGAGGCCACAGATGCAGCCCTGGAGATCCTTACAAACAAAGGTGTGAAAAAAGCGGTCAAATCAAAGTCAATGGTCACCGAGGAAGTTGGCCTGAATGAGGCACTGGAGGAGGCAGGAATCGAGGTAATTGAGACCGATCTTGGTGAGTATATCCTGCAGACAGATGACCATGACAAGCCCTCCCATATAGTGGTTCCGGCCCTGCACAAGAATCGGGATCGTATTCGTGAAGTCTTTGCCGCCAAAAAAGGGTACACCGGTGACAATGTTCCGGAAAATATCACCCGTTTTGTACGCGGCCTGATACGTAAAGATTTTTTGGAAGCGGATGTGGGCATCACCGGCTGTAACTTTGCAGTGGCTGAGAGCGGTACCGTGACCCTGGTGACCAACGAGGGGAACGGCCGTTTTGTCACCACCGCGCCTAAAATTCAGATTGTGTTCATGGGCATGGAGCGGATTGTGCCCACCTTTACCGAGTTGGACATGATTTTTTCCATGCTGGTACGAAGCGCGGTGGGCGCTAAGCTTACCTCTTACTTAAGTTTTATCACAGGGCCGAAAGGTGGAGAGGATCGGGATGGACCGGAAGAGCTTCACATCATCATCGTGGATAACGGCCGGTCAACGGTCCTGGAAAGCGATTTCCGTGAGGTTCTGCGCTGTATCCGCTGCGGCACCTGCATGCTGGAGTGTCCTGCATATCGTCATATCAGTGGACACGGTTACGGCACACTGTATCCCGGTCCCCTAGGGCTTGCTCTAGTGCCGATTCTTGCCGGATATGAAGACTACGCAGACGTGACCAAAATCTGTTCTCTGTGCAGCGCCTGTAACGATGTCTGCCCGGTCAAGATTCCGCTGTATGAATCGATCTATGAACACCGGCGGGTCATTGCCGAAGACAAGGGGTTGGTGCATGGACTGGAACCGTTTATCATGGGAATGTACGGCAAGGTGATCGGTTCAAGCACCCTGTATGATTTTGACACTAAAATGGCTCGGTTCAGCAAATATCTGCCTGATATCGGCCCATTAAAGGAATGGACCAGAGAGAGGGAACTTCCCGAAATTACAGGTAAACGGTTTCGTGATTGGTTTAAAAAACATGAAACCTGA
>JAUWLT010000022.1 GCA_030613515.1 Desulfobulbaceae bacterium | reverse complement strand
CACCTCGGTCATCTTACCAAGGCCGTACAACGCCTCATCAAAAGACGTCTTTGTTACCACCGGAGGATCATAGGGCATTTCCACTTCAACCTGCCTGGGATCGATCTTTGCACAGGAACTCAGCATGATGCCCGCAAGCGGAAGAAGTATGCAGAACCGGATCCTGTACAACACCCTTTGTTTTGATTGATTTACTGCCATGAATTTCCCTCTGAATAGAAAATTTTTCTGGAACCATTAATGTGCAATAATGGTTTTATCGCCCTTTGACTGATCAATGATAATGATATCGCCATGGACATTGGCACCCGCCTGCAGGATAACGGAATTGAGAACAGAACCCTCATCCATGTACTGCTCATTTGCCATTTCACTTGAACGTGCGGCAGCATCGCTCTGTACTCGCAGGGCAATATACGAATAGTTTTGATCGATGCTGTCACCAATCTGATCGTATTCAGATATATGGTCATCAATGGGAATGCCGTCATCGAGATCATCCGCCAGGCAGATTGATCGTTCAGCGCCCAGGGCAACGATACAGAGGACAAAAATGATACGGTGAACATGGTGCATGGTAACGCTCCTTTGTCTGGTCTATTCCACTACAACCGAATCTATGGCAACGTCCTCATTATTGCCGGACACGGAGACTGTGACATTGCCCATGTCGATATGTTCGGATACATTCCCGTGGACCGCATCGCTGAACTGCACGGAACCGACATTGAGCCGGTTGTTGCTGCCGTGAATGGTACTGTGCAGGTGACCGGCTTTCAGGGAGTAATCAATGGTACCTGCCCGGGAACGGTCCAGTACCACTGATCCGATGTTGCTGACATTATTATTGCCACGGACCGTATTGCGAATACCAGCAGCCTCGATATGATTGCTGATACTATCGGCGATTGAATCGTGCATGACTACGGATGCGGAATTCACACGGTTGTTGTTTCCCGATGCGGTTGCGGAAATGATACCGCTGGAACGGACACTGTTGATGATCCGTCCGCCGCTGGAATTTGAGATCTGTACTGAACCGGCGTTGGCTGCATTATTGCCGCCCTCTACTTCTGCGGTATATGTTCCGCCCCTGACAGAGTTGTGTGCTTTCAGATCCAGAAGATCCGAGCTGTGTCCGAAAATCGGACAGGACAGCAAACAGGCGGTTATTGCAAATGCAATGGATTTCATTTAGTTTCTCTCCCTTCAGAGTTACCTGTCCCGTCCGGACCAACAGCTTCCGGACGGGACAGGTATACAAACCGTACTTGGGATCAGTTGATGGCAACCGATGCCGAGTTAGCCTGATTATTTCGGCCTTTGGAAACAATACTGGTAATATCGCCGGTATTTTTTACCTCGTTGACAACAGAGCCTTCCGACACAGCACCTTTTACGGAAATGGTACCTGCATTGGCAATATTGTTTCGACCGTCTTCAACAATGGCAGTCAAATCACCTGTGGTGTTTATCTTGTTCATCAGGCTGCCCGACACTGTGCTGCCGTTAGTGATAACCACCGAGGCGGCATTAGCCTGGTTATTGCGTCCCTTGGAAACAATACTGGTGATATCACCTGCTTTTTTAATCTTATTCCGGATATCGGCAGTGACCAGGGTACTGCTGCAACGGTCATCAACATCGACAGCGCCTGTAGTTGTGTCGCTGCCTGAAGACCCGGAGTTTCCATTAACAGATCCGATTATAGTGGTCTTGGTGTTGTTGTGATGCGTTGATCCCTTTGCGTAACTCAGCGAGGCCGCGGCAATCAGGATAATGGTGAGAACTGCTGCTTTTTTGAACATGGTTCCGTCTCCCTTTATATTGGTTGGATACACAAGCCAGGATGGCTGATACTGATTTAGCAAGGGAGATGCCAGCAGGGAAAAACGGAGAGGGGAAAATGGCTTGTACTGCTAATTCATGGTATTACGGATGTTGATGAAATAAATAGAGGCGGAGAGGAGGGAAGAAACAAACAAAATTTGGGAGTCGTTTTTTCATTGATTGTTCGGAAATCGGACATAAACAGGAAGTTGTTTGTCCAACGCTTTGATTTAATAGGATTTATTGGAAGTGTCAAGATTGTAGCAATACCAGACACAGAAAAATGTCCAATGGAGGGTACGGCTTTGAACCGGTATCGCAAAAAATCTTATTTTTTACCTGCGGTAATCTGAAATTTCTTCATCTTCTGGTAAAAGGTTGATCGGGCAATGCCAACCATTTTGGCTGCGTCGGAAATATTCCAGCCGGCTCTGTCCAAGGCTTTACAGATATATTTTTTCTCCATCTCTTCCATGCTGGGAAAAGATACCAGTTGCTGGTGCGTTTCTTGTCCAAGGATATCGGAAATACGTGCCAGGTCACCTGTAGTTATATTCTTCCCTCGTGCCTGCACGCTCAGGCGCAGTATGGTATTTCTCAGCTCCCGGATATTACCGGGCCATGAATAATTAACAAGGGCTTTAAGAACCGGGTCCGACATGCCGGAAATCGCCCAACTGTATTCATGGGCAAACCGTTTGAAAAAATGCTTGATCAGGGGCTCTATATCCTCTTTTCTTTCACGAAGTGGAGGTACATTGAGAACAAAACAGGAGAGTCGCTGAAAGAAATCTTCCCGGAATTCTTTTTCCTGCATCATGGTGTCAAGGTCCTGATTGGTGGCAGCCACTATTCGTACATCAAGTTTTTTTACCCTGGTGTCACCGAGACGGGTAATTTCACGATTTTCAAGAAAACGGAGGAGTTTTGGCTGCAGGGCCAAATCCATATCACCGATTTCATCAAGAAACAGAGTACCATTATGGGCCATTTCCAGCTTGCCGGGTTTATCCACCGCGTTATGGAATGCCCCTTTGACCGAGCCGAACAGCTCACTCTCAAAAATTCCTTCCGGAATGGCTGAACAGTTCAAGGTCACGTAACCACCCTGCCGTTTGCTGAAACCGTGCAGCGCTGATGCCACCAGTTCTTTTCCTGTACCTGGTTCTCCAAGGATAAGTACCGGTACGTTTATGGGAGCTATCGTTCTGATATCTTCGTACAACCGTAACATGGCCTCACTGTGGATGATGGTTTCATCCGTGGCCGCTAGTCTGTTTTTGAGCCCCTGTTTTTCCAGGTTGATCCGGACCTGGTAGCGGAGACGTTCAAGCAGTG
Source organism: Desulfobulbaceae bacterium (assembly GCA_030613515.1). GTDB lineage: Bacteria > Desulfobacterota > Desulfobulbia > Desulfobulbales > Desulfobulbaceae > Desulfobulbus_C. Next base: position 17,979 of record JAUWLT010000022.1, on the reverse strand, counting down.
CCGAGCCATAGCAAAGCAACAGCTCTATCTGCCTGGGATATTGTGGTGCAGCCGGTTTCTGATCACTACCCTCAATATAAAGACATCCCTCAACATGTCCCTCAAAAAACAGGGGTGAACAGAAGACCGGTTTGGATAATTGGTTTTTCCGGGTACCGAAAGAACCAATGTAGTCATGCGTCATATTGCTGAGTACCGTTGCCTCGGCTGCCATGGCGCGGCTGATAAGATCATTGCGCAGAGTTTTTTTGTTATCAAGCGCCATGTTTTCCGTGGCCCGGTACACAAGCTCATCCTCTGCATCCCGGGTGGCAATAAATCCGCAATGTCCGCCTGCAAGCCCCAGGGACGAGCGCAATAGGAGGGAGAACAACTCGGATTCAGTATCCGCCTTAACAAGCAGATGGAAGGAGTTGAGCAAATCACTATAAAGTCCGCCGGGGACATCGCTGCCGGGAGTTCCACCCTCTGTATCGCTTGGAAGAAAGGATTCCAGGCCAAAGAGAATGGTTTTGTTTTCAAGAAGATCAAGGTTTTGCTGAGCATCTTTTTCTTCTCGTTCGGAAAATACACGGGTGGGGGTGTCCTGTTGTTCATCAACAAAGGTAAAGAAAAAGTCAACAATGCGAAATGTCAATCCATTCACCAGCCGGATAGACGTGATTTTTTCATTACCAACCCAGATCGCATTGGTACTCCCACAGTCGGTTAAATAGAAGTTGTTATCTTTTTGGTGTACAGTTCCATGGTGACGGGAGACCTGGAGAGAATCCAGGACAAGTTCATTATCTGCGTCTCTGCCGATACTGAGATCGTTCCTAAACGTTACCACCCGGTAATTACTTCCATTTTGGCTGACGATTAACTGCGGCATATCTTTCTCAGTAATGCTTTATAGTGCTGTTGGATAATATCTGTTGAGATCAAATCTTCCTGCCTGAACGGGCTGGTCGTGAAAGAAACGTTGCTGGAACCAGTCATATTCTTCCCAGAACCCGGGATTGGCCCGGTTTATGCCGTAGCCGAGAAAACGTTCAATATCTTTTTCCTCTATCTTTTTGCTTGAGAGCAGGTGCAAAAAATCGGGGAGATCATTTTCATGGACGTTAAAAAAATAGTTGGGATATGAACCTATAAATCCCGGCAGGATATCTGCCCGGTCTTTTGCAGAGTCCAGCACATTTTCTTCACCGAACAGATAGGTGACGTTTGCGTGCCAGCGATTGACCACGATGGAGAGAACAAAATCGTCATCCTTGTCACGTCGTATCCGGACATAGGCCAGGTTAGCGCTGTGATTATTAAAATGAGACAGGAGTGCAGAGCCGGGAGCACTTATGGCCCGAAAGCCCTGGAGAACATCATCCAGGGTATTGTACTGTTCCGGAACGCTTGGATACTGTTTACCTGCACGGAGATAGTTTACCTGGTCAAATTCAATTCCAGCCGTTAACGGAATCTCCTTCTCCACGATATGCTCAATGAACTCCCGTTTGGGATCATTTGTAGTAAATTGTATGTCCGTGGGCATCAGGGTGGGAACAGTGTGAATATCTTTATTTTTGACCCCCAGATACCAGGATTCGATCATTTCTTTGCGCACATCTTCCGGCATGAAGTTAAGGAAATAGGTCTCTCCCTCCACCCGCAGGGTATCCATGTAGAGGCGTACCGCAAGCTGATGTCCTAACGTACCGTACACATCAAAACCGGCAACCAGGGCATAATAGATCCGCTCAAACAGGGGATAGTCAATGACCCACATGGTACTCGGCAGTTCACCAAGCACGCCACGTTGCACCGAGGCACTGTCAAAGTGGCGGTACACTGTGAGCAACGGCGCATCCTGGGGCCGGTTGCCCTTCCAGATGGCATCATAGCCAAGCCCGTTGTAAAAGTAGGCCGCATAGAAATCCTGTCTGGATTTAAAGTAGCGCATGATCGCCTGGTGATATTTATTCTTGATCAGGTCACGGACAGGGAATTTTGATCCCTTTTCAATGGGCATGATCAGGTTTTCCCTGTTTAAGCGCAGGAAACCTGGATGTTTGACGCTCAGATCAGATTCCGGATCCATAAACATGACCCAGAACTGGTCATGAATAACGTTAAGCGCGACCTGGCCCCGGCAGACCGGACCGCGGATAAATGTCATGATAATGTAATGCGAGTTATCAAGCAGGAACTGGTAACGGGATCTGACAGGGATCTGCTCAAAGGAAATAAAGGGGTTGGCACTGGTTGTTTGGTCATAATCTACCAGATGCGGTTCCTGCTGCCACTTCGGTATTATAAAAAGTTCCTTAAAACGGGCAAGCTGTTCATTGTCAAAGTTGACCACCATATGGGTCTTGTGAACAATGGTGGAATGGATCTTCCGGAATCGGTAGTACGATTTTTCCGTACCGGGATCATCATAAGGGCGTACCGTGTTGATCAGGTCAACGGTTTTACCGGAAGGAGTCCTTGAACGGACCAGTTCATAATACTCGTTGGTGCTTGTGCCGAATTTGAGATGAGCAAGGAAAAAATGCTCATACAGGTAGCGGGCCGTCATGGCATGCTTAGGATTAGGTGTGTTGAGAAATTTTTCCCAAACTTTTATTTTTGCAGCATCTTCAGGCTTGGGACTGATGATCTTCTTTTGCTGCTCAGGGGTGGGACCGTTGGCCCCCTGGGCCAGCCAGCCTGAAATAAGTTGAAACTCTTCCTGCGTAAGCGGCGGAAAACCGAAGGGCATGCCGCGGTTGGGATGTTTTTCAAGGTAACTGCCCAGTTCAAGCTGGTTTTTGGCGCAGGTCAGATCAACTGCCTCGGAATTGTACGTGCCGCTGCTCTTGGGGTGGACCATCTTGTGGGAGAGCAGTTGCAGCATAATGGAGTTGTTATAGCCGCTCTGGGCACTATTTTCCGTAACCGAAAAGAAATCTTTTTGCCGCCACTGTTCAGTGGTCTGGGCGTCAATGAACAACCGGGTCGGATCCATGGTGGTGAGCCGGGTGGAATTATAAACCGCATTTTTTGTGCCGCCTCGATCCGTTCCTTCATAAGAACTGAGCTTAAGTTGACAGGGTGCATTGTAACAGGAGTGGCAGACCACGCACCGTTTATCCAGCAGCGGTTTAACTTCAGCCACATAATCAATGCGTCTGTCAGGTATCTGCACATGCACCGGTGGAGGAGGCGGAGCAGCACAGCCGGTCAGCAGGATAAGCAGGGTGAAAAAACAGAACAGGGTGATGTATTTGCTGGTCATGCAATGCTCCGGATGAGAGGATAAAATTTACGATAAAAGCGGCGTATTAATTGTTCTAGAACTGCAAATATCGAGGTCACCAGGAATGTCGAATCATGAAGGAGTAGCTGTTAAAAAACTTCGACATTCATAATTCCTGGTGACCTCGATATTCAATTTACTGATTCCCGGCTACTTGTCTTGAATCCTACAACACCCGGTTGCCCGTCTCCCTGGTGGAATACCCGCCTTTGGCCTCCACCGCCTGTTTAAACTCTTCAGTCTCAATAATAGTCAGCACTTTACGGATGGACGCTAACTTAAGAAATTCCCGGGGGATAATCAAATCATACCTTTCCTCGGTTACCGGCACAAAATCAAGGCCCAGGGCACGTGCGGCGGCGAGGATACCAAGACCGACATCGGTTTTGCCCGAGAGTACGGACACGGCAACCGCCATATGAGTGTACTCCTCGGCATCATAGCCGTTGATTGCATCAGGATCCAGATCAGCTTTTTCCAGTTCATGGTCCAGCAGCACCCTGGTACCGGAACCAGCCTGACGGTTAATGAAGTTGACATCATCACGCAGCAGGTCGGCAACGGATCGGATGTTTTTCGGGTTGCCCGGCTGCACCATAAAACCCTGTTGTCTATATACAAGGGTTATCAGGGCAACATCCCGGTCTTTTAAATACCTGTTGATGTAGCTCCGGTTATAGTCTCCCGTCTTGGGATCCAGCAGGTGAGAACCGGCTATATGGGTCATGTTATCCCGGATGGCAAGGATCCCGCCCAGGGAGCCGACATGGGTGGATGCCAGGGGATAGGGGCTGGATTTTTTGAGAAAATCATGCAACAGATCCAGGCAGAGATCGTGGCTGCCGGTACAGAGGATAGTATTTTCAATCTGTTGTCTGGGCCGGAGCAGTTCCAGTTCGACGTTGCTGCCTCGGGTTTCACCTTCCGATGATGCAGGGATGCGCAGGATGGAGTTGGCCCGGGTAAGCGTTGTAATGGCACCTGCCCCTTTTTTTAGTGGGACTGTGACCAGATGATCGCCGATCCTGCCGGTGATCATGCGGCGGAATTCCTCAATTCCACCTTTTGACGGTAGGTCGCGGGCCAGCAGGGCATGGGCAATGACCGGATCCCGGGGTTGCATACCCTGCATCCTGGCCAACAGCGGCAGTACAAATTGTTCAAAGGAAATTATGGCAGATACCGGATATCCGGGATTGCCGATCACCGGCTTGTTGTTTATGACACCAAGGATGGTCGGCTTACCGGGCATGATGGTGACCCCATGCACCAGCACTTCACCTAATTCACCAATGATCTGTACGGTGTAGTCGGCACTGCCGGCGGATGAACCGGCATTGATTACCACCACATCAGCATCTGATTGTACAGCCTTCATCAGATGTTTTTTAATGTTTTCATAATCATCTGCAATGATCGGTGTGACCATAACCTCGGCTCCAGCCTGGTCTGCAAGAGCGGACAGAACGGCGGAGTTGGATTCAATGGTCTTGCCTGCAGGCGGGTTGAGTGTATCGCGCAGGTCAACCAGCTCAGTTCCGGTGGGAATAATGGTGATTTTCGGTTTTTTCCTGACCGCAACCTCGGGGCAGCCGGCTGTGAGCAGGGCCGCAACATCGGGTGGCGTAATCAGGTGGTTGGAGGGGAACAGCAGCTCAGTTGCCACAATGTCCTCACCAACCTTGCGTACATTTTGCCAGGGATACACAGCTGTCCGGATGATGCCGGTGCTTTGGTCTTCAGAGAGCAGGACATGCTCAATCATGATCACAGCATTCCGGTCATCAGGCATGGGATGACCGGTGTTGATAAACCGGGCCTGTCTCCCGGCGATGTCCAGAGTAATGGGGCTGTCATCAGCCGCCCCAAAGGAGTCTTCGGCGCGAACCGCAAGACCGTCCATGGCAGCGGCATGAAAAGAAGGGGCCGAAAGCCTTGCTGTTACCGGTCCGGCCGTCACTCGGCCTGCTGCCTCACGACTGGCAATGGTCTCGGTGTCGGTTATATACTGTTTAAATCTGTCTGTGAAAATCTGCCGAGCCTTGGGCAGGGGCTGCATATTAAGATATATTTTACGTTTCATGATGATTTTATATTTAGCTGACGGAGTTGATTTGACTCAATCTTATAATCAGGACAAAAAAGTTGCATCAAGCACGATACCGTAAGAAGCTAAACTTTACGATAGATTTGGAATAGGTTAAGATTTAACAGTCAGAAATTGAAATTTAACCCAGAATCAAAATTTAGTTGTTAATTTACGCAAAAAAACCTATTCGTTCGTCACGGATTAAGGATAAAAGCAATTTTTGTGGAAAATACCAATCAAGATGTGCCGCGTTCCCATAACTTACTAAGACTTGCAAAAGCAGCACAAATTGAAACAACTGACCAGCAGAAACATGACCTGATTAGAATTACGGCATTTAACCTTGAGTCAAGGTATCCTGATTATAAAAGAGATTTCAGGAAAAAATGTACATTTGAGTTTAGCGAAATCGAACTCCAGAAAATTCAAGAGGTTTTCTCATGGCTAAAATCGATGCTGTAGTGTTGAAAAATGTACGGTTATTTCTCGATAAACTCCGTGATTCCGGGATATTAATCAGTAAGGCGTATATTTTTGGTTCTTATGCCACCGGCAAAGCTGACAAGTGGAGCGACATTGATATTGCCATTGTTTCTCCGCAAATAGGTAATGATCGTTTTGAGGAACGTGTCAGATTAACCGAAGTCGCCATATCTGTTGATGATCGCATAGAGCCGCTGCCGTTTAACCAGGACACCTTCAGCGATGATGATCCGTTTGTCCGAAAAATAATAAATGAAGGACTGGCGGTAAATTGAGGCTGGTGAACAATTATTACAAACAGCAGGAGCTTGCTGATAAAACCTTGGAACCAAGGGTAATGTAATGGTTTTTACTAAGCTGACGGAAACAAAAGCACCTGCGCTGTTGTTCCCTTATCCAGCCCTTCACTGTCGCGATCAATGACCAGCAACCCGTCCGCCTTCACAAGTGGCGTGAGCAGCCCGGATTTGCCGTAAATGGGCAGGGCCACAGGGTGGCTTTCATCAGTTTTACGTATGAGCTGGACCCGAACGTATTCTTCTCGGCCGATTGCTGAAGGAATTTGTTCTCCGGCAATTGCCTGGATGGGAAGCAGTCCAAGGTCGGTGGTCATGCCGCCAAAACGGCGGAGCAAGGGTCGGACAAAGAGGTAAAAAACCACCATGGCCGAGGCAACATGGCCGGGCAGGCCGAACAGTGCCTTGTTGCCGACGCGGGCCAGGATAGTGGGTTTGCCCGGCCGGATGGCAACACCATGGGCGAGGAGTTCAGAATCTTCCAGCCGTTCCAGCACCTGCAAGGTAAAATCGCGTTGTCCCACCGAGCTGCCGCCCGAGAGCAGGACCATGTCAGCACCTTCCAGAGCGTCCAGACAGGCAGCAAACATGGTATCAAAATCATCCTGTATTATGCCGACCTGGTTGGCAATACCACCGCTCTCTTCCACCAGGGCAGCCAGGGTGGTGGAGTTGATATCACGGATCTGGCCCGGCCCCGGTTGCTGATCAGGGGGGACCAGTTCATCGCCCGTGGATAGGATGGCCACAACAGGCCTGCGCTGGACAGTGACATTGGTAACACCGAGACCGGCCAGAACACCCACATCCTGCGGTCTTAGTTTCCTGCCCTTGGCCAGCACCACCTGACCCTGCTCCGTGTCCTCACCAGCACGGATAACATTTTCACCGGGAGCCACCGGCCTGAAGATTTCAACGGTTTCTTCGTCAATCAGGTGCGAGTATTCAACCATGACCACAGCATCGGATTTAGCTGCCAGCTCACCGCCGGTCCAGATACGGCTGATTTGCCCGGGGCGAAGAACTATGTCCCGGCCCGACGTACCCATGGAAATTTCTCCAACAATGGTGAGCAGGGCCGGTTCGGATTCGCTGCAGCCAAAGGTGTCCCGGGCGCGAACCGCAAAGCCGTCCATGGTCGATCTGGAAAAGGGCGGCAACTGTTCAGGGGCAGTTACATCTGCAGCAAGTACTCTGCCTGCACTGTTACCAAGCTGAACTGTTTCAGTATCCAGGGGATGGAAGCGATCAAAAAGATTTAAAAAATCGCTGGAACTGATGAGCTGAAAAAATCCTTTCACAACTTTTTTACTCCTCCCGTTTTGTTGTCAGGTTCTGGTGGCAATGACTACACCGGTTGTCGCCATGACGGTTCCTGCACTTCGGTTTAGGTTGCGCACGGCCCTGGTTGATTGAAACATCTGCCTGGTCCGGCCGGCTGCCAGGCTGTATGAACAGAGCACGCCGGCAAGCAGTATGGATACAAGTACGGTGAGCAGGCTGATATCTGCAATTCCTAAGCTGGTCAAGTCAACAAAGGTGGGTAGGAAACCACAGTAGAAAAGAATGACCTTGGGGTTTGACAGGGTGATGAGCAGGCCGCTGAAAAAGTTATTCCAGGGGTTGCGGTATTGACCATTAGTTCGCATGTGAATTTCCGGATCGGAGCGCCAGATTCTGATACCCATATAGATGAGATAGCCGCCACCAATGAGTTTGATCACGGTGAACAGGCCAGCCATGGTCTGGGCAATGATGGAAAGTCCGAACACAGCAAAGAGCAAATAGAGAATGTCGCCGACAATAATGCCGATTATAAGCGGCAGGGTCTCCTTAAAGCCGGAGGCCAGGGAGCGGGCAACAGTGGCAAAAACACCCGGACCAGGGGTTGCTGCCAGAATGAGCATGGCAGTGGAAAAAGCCAGGATAGAAGTAATAGTCATGAATATTCAATTTTTCAGGCTGTTGATGGGTGCCGGTATCTTACCGCCAAAGCCGATAAAGCGGCTTGATTTACCGACATTGCGTACCGGCAGAATGGCTGACTCGCCAAACAGACCGCCAAAAGAGACAAAATCACCTTCCTCTTTGCCCGGCACCGGAATGATTCGGGCTGCCGTAGTTTTGTTATTAATCATGCCGATCGCCATTTCATCTGCCATGATGGCGGAGATGGTTGCAGCATCAACCGAGCCTGGAATGGCCACCATATCCAGGCCGACAGAGCAGACTGCGGTCATGGCTTCCAGTTTTTCCAGTACCAGGGAGTTGTTTTCCACAGCGCTTGCAAGTTCCGCATCTTCACATACCGGGATAAAGGCTCCTGACAGACCACCGGCACTCTGGCTGGCAAAAGTGCCTCCTTTTTTAACCGCATCGTTGAGCATGGCTACAATAGCAGTGGAGCCGGGGGCACCAATATCATCTACCCCTAAGATTTTGAGAATTTCGCCCACAGAGTCACCAACTTTAGGTGTTGGGGCCAGAGAGACATCAACAATGCCGAATGGTACATTGAGCTCTTCAGCTACCCGTCTGCCGATGAGCTCACCGCAGCGGGTAACCCGAAAGGCGGTTTGTTTGATTTCTTCAGCAAGGTCCTGCAAACCGGGTGCGTCGCCCTGATCAAGCCTGCGCTCAAGAGCCCGGGCAACAACACCGGGACCGGAAACACCGACATTAATGACTACTTCGTGTTGACCGACCCCATGAATAGCACCGGCCATGAATGGATTTGCTTCGGGTTGGTTAGTAAAAACAACCAGCTTAGCTGCTGCAAAACCACCTGTGTCAGCGGAGATCTCTGCCAGTTCCTTGATGGTCTGACCCAACATGGCAAGGGCGTCCATATTGATGCCGTATTTGGAAGATCCAACATTAACCGACCCGCAGACCTTGTCGGTCCTGGACAGGGCTTCAGGAATAGCAAGGATAAGTTCCCGTGATGCCCTGCTCATGCCGTTTTCCACATTGGCCGAAAAACCACCCAGAAAATCAATGCCGACTGTTTCGGCGGCTTTATCAAGCGCCTCGGCCAGCAGAACGAATGCATCACGACTGTAACCCGCACCCACACTCGCCATGGGGGTGACGGCTATGCGTTTGTTCACCACCGGGATACCGTACTGTTTGCTGATGGAATCACAGGTTTTCACCAGGCTTTCAGCATAGCGGCAGATCTTTTCCCGAATGCGGTCACAGGTGTGGCCGACATCGCGGCTGCGGCAGTCTAACAGGTCAATGCCCATGGTCACGGCGCGGACATCCAGGTTTTCCTTCTGGATCATGTCCACGGTATTTAATATATGGTCTGAGCGTATCATCTCTGGTCAATGGTTTTTAAAATATTTTTATCTCATTGGTAGCCTTGAAAATATCATAATGCTGGAGCACCATGTTGAGATCAGTATCATCGGCAAACCGGTCAAGTCGGCTTCGTAATTCATCCATGGACGAACAGTTGCTCAGGTCGACAAACAGGATCATGATATATCGGTTACCTGAAACCGTGGTGCTAAGATCCAGAATGTTTATGTCATTATCCTTGCAGAATTTTGTCACTGTGGCCACGAAACCGATACGGTCTTCGCCCTCTGCGGTCAGGACATAGCAGTTATCGATAGAATCGGAACTGTCAATCTGTGACTGCTTAAGCACCTTGATGGAGACTTCAATTGCAGCATCGTCGGTGCCTGCTGCAATCAATCGCCGGTTGATTTCTTCTGTTTCCACATTTACAGGAAAGGAGACATACATGATCATGGTTAAGTAGCCGTGCAAAACTTGCTGCCGCATGTCGGCAAGATCGCCGTTCATATAGGAGATCGCACTGGACACATCATAGATAAGGCCTACCCTGTCCCGGGAGGTAATAGATATGATGTATTCCGTTCGATTTGTATGCATATTTAGCTGAATTTTAGTTTAAAATTACATGAGAGTTCAGGGTGTTTTTCTGGTATAAGATGGTCCTGTTTTTTCATCCTTTCCTGTCAATGATGTCAAAAGTTACCCGCTGCAGATCAATATTAATCCAACTATTGTGCAGGGGCGATTCCATGCCAAGCAGTAGTTTGCAGGTTTCAGCAACCTGCATGGAGGCAATGAGTGCCACTGTACAGGAAAGGACTGAGGGAGCGGTTGTCTCCTCTTCTTTATGAGATCCGTACAGGTCTTGGATCAGGGTCCCGCCTGCAAGCTGGACACCAACCTGGCCGTACCATTGCTGCACGGCTCCGTGGACCAGGGGAATTTGGTATTGATTACACAACCCGGCCAGTTCACGTCTGCTGCTGACATTGTCCAGACAATCAACAACGACCTCTGTATTTGCAAGGAGTTGCTTTTTTTCCTCCTGAAACCTGTTCATTACCGGCAAGACAGTTGTCTGACCGTGCAGTAAACGAACTCGTTTAGCAGCAACTGCTGCCTTGTATTGACCAAGAGTTTCTGCTTGGGCATACAGCTGTCGGTTGATGTTGGAGATGCTGAATCTGTCCGGGTCACAGATGCGCAGACTGCCGATTCCCAGCCGGGCAAGCTCCTCAATGACAAAACTACCCAAGCCACCACAGCCGATTACCGTAACGATTGCCTCCTGCAGTTTAAGTTGCTGGGCTGCAGTGATAGAGCCAATATTACGGGCAAAAAAATCGGGAAGTTTTTTTGCCTGTGTCACAGTAGAAACTCAGCCGCCGCCTATCTTTGGAAAAACGGCAAGCACATCGTCCTGTTGCAGACAGTAGGCGGGATCGGCATGGCGGTGGTTGACCATAATCACGCCCACATCATCCATCTTAATGCCCAGCGAGGTGATAACTTCCTGCGGGGTTGCACCCTCGTCAAAAAACCGGGAGGCCACCTCCTTGAAGCGGCCATCCCGAAAATAGGCGAACAGTTTAATGGTGATATCCATTGATAGGAATAAAAAATAAAAATAAATTAAAAATTCCAGAAGGTGTCGATTTCCTCACCTGAGATATCCCAGACAACGTTATGGGGAGCAATGGGTTCTTCGTCGAAGAATTCGGGTAGCCGGTCATCTTTGTTGGTAAAACCGGCAGCCAGGTTAAATTCATGTTCTGTTTTCAGAATGGACATGCCCAGGTTGGTTACATCGTCGGCTGTCAGGCCGATGCCGAAACGTGCATTAAGCATGTCGACCAGCGCAGGCAGACAGGTTGCATCGTCAAGGGCAGCAAAGGCGATAAATAGACACATGCCGGTGGAGTCAATGGCAGCAGTAGCGATCTGCAGGTTGCGGGAGAGTTCCACCTGGCCTTCCTTGGAGAGCGGGTCAAGAGAACCGCCCACACCCAGGAGGTTGGTGGCAATGGTGTAGCCCATGGTATGGTCGGCTCCCTGGGTAGAGGTGGCATAGGTGATGCCGATACCCTTGATGGCCCGTGGGTCATAGGCCGGGATAGCCTGATTTTTTACCACCGGCACCCGGGTAACGCCAAAGGCACGTCCCACTGAACCTGCTCCGCAGCCAATGATTCGGCCAAGCGGGCTGCCGGCAGCAACTTCGTCTTTCAGGATTCGGCAGACTTCAGCACCGTCACCAAACTCCAGCACTCCGCCCTCCATGGCAACACCCATAGCTACCGAGGTCTCAATGGTATCGATTCCGATATCATCCATCAGCTGATCAGCTTCCGCAATCTGATCCAGGTTGTCCACACAGCAGTCAGCACCCATGGCCCAGATGGACTCGTACTCAAAACCGGAGGTCTTGTATCCTTTATTGATATCATTATAAATCTGTGAGCACTGGATAACGCAACCCTTATGACAGTTATGCTTAGGCTTGCCCTCCCGTTCAACAATGATATCGTACATGGTTTCGCCGCTGATCTCCTCATGGCCGTCAAACTGTCCGGAGGTAAAGTTGCGGGTGGGCAGACCGCCTGCTTCATTTACGATGTTTACCAGTACATTGGTTCCATACTGGCCCAGGGCCTGGCTGATAGGGTTGTCAACCAAGGCCTTGGTAAAGACACGGTTGGCAGCCAGGAATGCATCCTTGTCGGCAATTTCTACCTTGGCCTCAGTAGGATCAATGGCAATAAACTTAATGTGCTTTGTACCCATAACCGCACCAAGGCCGCCACGACCACCGGAACGGAGATGTGAGTCGGGATCTTTGATGGATAGGTTGGCAGCCAGCATTTTCATTTCACCGGCCTGACCGATGGAGATAATTCCGTGCTTGTCACCCAGACGGGCAGCAACTGCATCAACCACGGCAAAGTTTCCCTTGCCGATAAGTTCGGTTTCCTCGTTGATGGTAATACCGTCTGCAGTGAAGTGGAGGTTGTACCACCCGTCTCCCTCGGGCATACCTTCAATGATTATCGCTTTGCAACCAAGTTTGGCCAGCATCTGAGCTGCTGTGCCGCCGGAGTTTGCCTCTTTAATAGTGCCGGTGAGCGGACTTTTGGCGCCAAAGGAAATACGGCCGGAGTTAGCCGCCGTGGTACCGGAGAGCAGGCCGGGGGCAATAACGAGCTTGTTGTTTTTTCCAAGCGGATGGCAGGTCGGTTCAACCTCTGCAGCCACAATAGTGGATGTCAGGCCGCGACCGCCATGGCCCATCCAGTCTGCAGGGACATCTTCAATTGATGTGCTCAGGTCCGTCATGTTGACACGATAGATTTTGTCTGCCATTTGTGTTCTCCTTATGTTTATAGGATATGAATAATGGTTTCCCTTTAAGGAATACCATTACTTACTTAATTAGGACGCTCCTCAGATGTACCAAGAACTTTTGCTTCAATCTTTTTCCTGGCGGCTTCACCGGGTTCCGGTTTTTTCCAGTGGATAAACTGCTCTGTCACCCGCATGTAATCACCGTTATCCTGTTTGCACTGATCACAGATGGATTCCGCCTGGTCACGGTACATGATAATTTTACTGGCCGGTTCGCCATCAATGTTTACCGCAGCCATCTTACGGCAGTCGCAGTTCAGTCGTATGACGGCAACACCGACTCCATCCGGGCTGCCCTCCAGGATACCCTCAATCATTGCCTGTTCACCCTGTTCCGGGGTACGTTTTGCTTTTTTTGCAGTCATATTTAAAGTGAGCTAATAAGTAGTCTGGATAATGATTCATTTATCTAAGGTAATCTATTCTTTTATAAGCTGCCCGGTCAATAAAAACTTTTGAATTATTAATCTGTTATTTGTTGGCAATAATGTTTGTTTTTATTTTGTTATCAATACGTTAGCTGCGTAACCGGCCGGAAATAATCCCTCTGTTTTTTGGCTTGACAAACAGGTGTTGGTTCAGTAGAGGAAGGGCACGCTGCAAGTTTGCAGGTCAGTGTGGACACGGAAGCTTTTTTGAGGATGTGAATCCCTTAATATTTTTTATGTTAAACAGAGGTTGAATCATGTGGGAAATAGTAATTGACAAAGACAAGTGTGCCGGTGATGAGGAATGTGTAAACGCATGCCCGGCGCAGGTTTATGAAATGGTAGACGGCAAGGCTGAGGCTGTAGAGCCGGATGAATGTTTGGGTTGTGAGACTTGCGTAGAGGTTTGCCCTGAGGGCGCCATCACCGTAACCGAAGTGTAAGTTACTTCCATTCATAGGTAGTGTTATAAGCCCATCCCCGAAAGGGGGTGGGCTTATTGTCGTTATAGGATAAGCTGGCACAGTAACTATACGGAATTTCGTAATTGGATATATTATTGGGGTATACTTCTTTGCCTTCCGGCTCTTCGCAACATAAAAAAATTTCTTTAAAACCCGGTGTGAGCAGGTCGGTACACCTGTTTGCGGCTCCGTTTCTCTGGACTGCTATCGGCTCCATGCTCATGATTCGTGGTTTTGGCTGGATCGGGTCGGGTATAGCACGCTGGCTGGTGATTGTTGCCTTGGTCCTTGGCACAGCCAAATCCTTGCTGATATTAGACAAGACAGCAAAAAAAAGTCTGCAGCGGATTATGGAGCTGGGAGATAATACCTGTATTGGTGCTGTTTATTCCTGGAAAACCTGGCTGCTGGTAGCCTTGATGATGGCTTTTGGTATCATCATGCGCAGATTGACTGAGCCGGGCATGGTCATCGGCACCCTGTACGTGGCAATTGGCTGGGCCCTTTTTCTGTCAAGCCGCCATGGCTGGAACCAGTGGCTGCAGTGGATCCGTCATGATTGAGTCGCTTAACAGGGTGGAGATTTCCCTTTCAGCCCTGCGCCATAATTTTTCCCTGCTTAAAGCAAAGGCTCCTGATGCTGCCGTGCTTGCCATGGTTAAGGCGGATGGTTACGGCCACGGAATGTCGGAATGCGCAAGAACGCTGGCTGCAGCAGGTGCGGATTGTTTCGGAGTTGCCGAGGCGGTTGAGGGAGTAGAGTTACGCAAGAACGGCATTGATCGTCCTGTTTTTATTATGGCTGGTCTCCTGCCGGAAATTATTCCGGCCCTGTTTGACTACCGGTTAACACCGGTAGTCGTCGATGACAGCTGCCTGGAAACATTGTCCCGCGAGGCGGTGCAACGGGGGCAGGAAATTGGACTGCACCTGAAGGTGGATGCCGGAATGGGACGCCAGGGGTGTGCGCTTTCAAGCATTGGTGGAATAATACGACAAATCCAAACATTGCCTGGACTTTCCCTTAGCGGCATCATGGCCCATTTTCCCAAGGCCGATGATCCGGACTCGGATTCGACGACTGAGATTACTGCAGCCTTTGGCCGCCGGCTGGAGAAAGTTCAAGAGTTGCTGCCGGAAAATTTGGTGCTGCACCTGGCCAATTCAGGCGGTATTCTTTATTTTCCTGACTCCCATCAGGATATGGTACGACCGGGTATTTCTTTATATGGATATTACCCGAACGGCGAACAGGGAAAAATGAATGCAGAGGAACCGAGATTACAGCCGGTAATGCGCTTTAGCAGCCGCATTATCCAGATACGAGAGGTGGCTGCCGGTACCGGCTTGGGGTACGGTCATACTTTTACAACCAGCTGGCCGACAAAAATTGCTATCATCCCGGCTGGTTATGAAGATGGCTACCTCCGCTGTCTTTCAAGCAGGTCCCAGGCCCTGGTCCATGGGCAACGTGTTCCGGCAGTGGGAAGGATCTCAATGAACCTGACCATGTTTGATGTAACCGATCTTGGCCGGGTTAAGCTCGGAGACGAAGTCGTTTTGCTTGGCCGCCAGGGGGATGAAGAGATAACCGCCGATGAGATTGCAACCTGGATGGAGACCATAAGTTACGAAATCCTTTGTCTGTTTGGTAATTTAAACAATCGGGTGTATGTTTAACCGAATTGAGTGACCAGGTTTCAGCTTTCAGGTGTCAGCTTAAGGTCAGCCTCCTGCGGCGGGAAACTAAGCTGACACCTGATACATGACACCTAATACCTTTTAAAAAATAATGATACGATCACAACTGAAAGAACTGGTGGACCACTGTTTTAGTCAAGGTGTGGAGCAGGGGTTTTGGACCGATGCTGCTGCAGGCCTCTATAATGTGGAGGTTCCCCGTCATGAAGGGCAGGGCGATTATGCAACCAATCTGGCCCTGGTGGTGGCAGGCAAGGAAAAATGCAACCCGCGCGAAGTTGCTGGTAAGCTGGTTGAACTGCTCAAAACCGATGGCAGTATGCTGGACAAGGTGGAGATTGCCGGACCCGGTTTTGTGAATCTGTTCCTCAAACCCTCCATTTGGAGCTCCGTCCTTGCACCCATTGATGAGCAAAGTGAACGATTCGGCCTGACTAATATCGGCAACAACATGAAGGTAATGGTGGAGTTTGTCAGTGCCAATCCCACCGGTCCCTTGAGCGTCGGCCATGGCCGGGGTGCTATTTTAGGTGATACCATTGCCCGGTTGCTTGAGGCCACCGGTTATAATGTAACCCGCGAATATTATTTCAACGATGCCGGTCGCCAGATGCGGGTTTTGGGCGGTTCCCTGCAGGCCCGTTACCTGGAATTGCTGGGTCTGGCCAATGAATTCCCTGAAGACGGCTACCAGGGAGATTACCTGTACGAGATCGCTCGGGCCATGATCGATGAAGTGGGTGATGAATACAAAGATGCTGACCTGGATCTGTTTCGCAAACGTGCCCAGGATGCCATCTTTGCTGATATCGATGCTACCTTAAAACGTATCGGTATCACCTTTGATTCTTATTATAATGAGCATACCCTGTACGAAGAGGGGTTGATCGACGATGTAGTTACCAAGCTCCGTGCCAAGGGGCTGGCCTATGAAAAAGATGATGCCACCTGGTTCAAGAGTACCGAGTTCGGACAGGAACAGGACCGGGTTATCATCAAAAGCACAGGTGAGCCAACCTACCGGCTGCCGGATATCGCCTATCACCGGGAAAAGTTCCGGCGCGGTTTTGAGTGGATGATTGATATCTTTGGTGCAGATCATATTGCAACTGTTCCAGATGTGATGGCCGGGGTGGAGGCATTGGGGTATGACAACTCAAAGATTAAGGTGATCCTGCACCAGTTCGTTACCCTGCTGCGGGACGGCCACCAGGTTAAGATGTCTACCCGCAAGGCCACCTTTGTTACCGTGGATGAACTGGTTGACGAGGTGGGAACGGATGTACTCAGGTTTTTCTTTCTCATGCGTAAACCGGATTCCCAGTTGGAATTCGATTTGGAATTAGCCACGGCGCAGAGCCAGGAAAACCCGGTCTATTATGTCCAGTATGGCCATGCACGCTTATGCTCCATTGAACGTATGGCAGCTGACAAGGGTGTCAGCATACCGGAGCTTGCAACTGCAGACCTGGATCGTCTTCAGGAGCCCGAAGAATATCAGCTTCTTAAGACCCTGGCAGACTATCGGGCCATGGTGGCTGGTGCTGCCCGCGATCTTGCCCCGCATCGGGTCATCTTTTATCTGTTGGAGCTGGCAGGACATTTTCATTCCTATTATAATAAGCATAAGGTTATCACCGATGACCAGCAGCTGTCCGGCGTCCGCCTCCGCCTGTGCAAAGGTGTTAAAACCGTGCTGGCAAACGGACTCCATCTTGTAGGTCTGACAGCCCCTGACAAGATGTAACGTAAACCATCATGGGTACCCCATCTTCACGCAGGTAAGCGAGCTCGAAGTCTACGCTTATCTGTGAGACTCCGATTTCTTCTGCCCGCATAGAGGGGGGCTACAGCGAACAGAAGTAACTGCGCAGATAAGCGAAGACTTCGAATCTGGGACACCCATGATACCTTACAACCTTGAAGTATAATAAACCGTCTAGTTATGATCTCGTTATTAGTTACGATGTAACAACAGGCAATGGCTCAAAAAAAGAAACCAGCAACTCGCAAAAAAAGAAAAACAGCCAAAAGATTTCGCTTTCAGCTCAGCCTGGCCGGTGTTGCAGGCATTGCTGTTGTTGCCTTTTGTCTGTTTTTGTGGATGTTTTTGTTGGGGATTTGGGCGGGGCAGACAATCCTGCTGCCCTCAGCCTCGTCCGGCAATACGAAAACCTCCGTGCATGCTTCTTCAAATGAGCAGCCGGTAAAGATTCTGAAACCGGAAGGAAAGAAAAGTCCTGTTAAATCTCAGTAATGGATCCGGTGACAATGGCCATGCTATCGCTTTGATATCACATGGAAACAGTAGGGTGCTTGACCTGTTGCACCCAAAGAGGTAGATTACGCAGTTCTTATGAATAATTGCAAAGAAGTAAAACAGAAAGGTCGTATTCGTCCTGCCCTCATGGGGGATGTAAGGGCAATCCATGGCCTGTTGCAGCAATTTGCCGATAAAGGCCTTTTGCTGGGGCGCTCGATCAGTTCCCTCTATGATCAACTCCGTGACTTCATCGTTTATGATGATGAT